>NZ_WTYS01000001.1:1072392-1375013 GCF_009827545.1 Pontixanthobacter gangjinensis
GATACTGCTTGGTTCCGCACGAGAGGCAGGCGCCCCTGGAACCGACGCTCGGTTTGGAACGGGCATTCTTGATATCGCAGCATCCTTGCAGCCAAGTGGGACAACAACTTTGGCTGGCACAACAATTTCAGTGGCGCTTTCCGACGATACGGGCATCGCGTCTTCGCCCATGGGTGATGCGTTGGTGAATGCGTCTATCAAAACGGTGATTACCGACAGATATGATCGGGCGTTCGGCTATGATTTTGGCGGGCGGATTCGGAGCGCCTCGATCCGTCCTAGGTTGTTGGGCGCGATGCAGCAGCAGGGCCGGCGAGTTGCGCGGTCAAAAGGCGGCATCGCGATGGCGTATACGGTTGCTGACAATCGACGAGCCGTATCTGTGAGCCAGCTGCATTTAACTGGCGAACAGGCAGATCAGGCACAGGTTCTTGCCGCACGCATAGCAGTCAAATTGGCTCCTGATACCGATCTTGCCTTTGCTTTTGCCGAAGGGGCGCAGGGTCTCGCACTACAGTTGCAAGGGCAGGGCAGGCCCGCATTTCTGATTGCCGGAGAGGCATCAAGCGATACCGGGTTTTTCCAAAGGAGCGATGCTTCTGTGGCCGTCAGGCGCAAAGTCGGGCGTTGGGGGCTGACCATGAGTGCTGATAGAGGCGACGTTTGGCTGAGCTCGGCGCGCCGAGCTGAAGGTGTCTTGGTACGCCAACCTGAACGCCACAATATCAGTAATTTCGCCTTGGCGGCCGACCACAATCTCGGACCAGTCAACACGGTAACGAGCCTGAGCTGGATGCAGGAACAGGGAACCGTACTTGGCGCATTCTTTCATGACTCGATTGGCAATTCGGGTGCTGACACGCTGTTCCTTGATGGCTCGCTCGGGTATGATTTTGCATCCAATTGGCGGATCGGCGGCGCGTTACGGCAAGGCTTCACAAGAGTACGTCGTAGCGGCCTGATCGCTGGGGGATCGGATTTTTCCAGTCGCGCTTGGTCTGTCGACATCATGCGGGGCAATATTTTTGAACGCGGCGATAGTTTGGGGCTGCGGGTTTCCCAGCCGCTCAGAGTGAGTGGCGGCGGTCTAAATCTAGCCCTGCCGATTGCTTATGATTACGCAACTGAAAGTGCAATATTCGGTAACCGCCGTTTGTCGCTTGCTCCGGAGGGGCGTGAGATAATGGCTGAACTTGCATGGCGCGGCCAATTGTGGGGAGGGTCCACCGCGGCAAGTATATTCTACCGGCAGCAACCCGGCCATGTGGCAGCATCGCCCGATGATGCGGGCGCCGCATTCAAATGGAACACCGCGTTCTAAGCAGTCCTAGAGCCATGATTTAAACACCTGAGTTATAGGCCTAAGTTATAGGCCTAAGTTAGAGGCCTAAGTTAGAGGCCGGCTTTTTTCGCGTAATGATAGGCGCGCTCGACTAGTGGAACCACGCGGTCTGACATCTTCTTGGCGTGCGCGCTTGAGGCGGTACCATCGATCACGCGCTTCTTGATGCCTTGGATAATCCCGGCGAGACGGAACAGGTTGAAGGCGAAATACCAATCCATCGGCGGCACTGGAAATCCGGTGCGCGCGACATAACGATCGACGGCTTCTTCCATTGTCGGGATGCCAAGTGCCTTGTGATCAAGCCCGCCAATGCCGGCGCGACCATCAACCGGGCTGATCCAATTCAGCATCAGATAGGAGAAGTCGCTGACAGGATCACCAAGCGTTGAAAGCTCCCAATCGAGCACAGCCAGAACTTCGGGCCTGTCCTTGTGGAAAATCATATTGTCGAGCCGGTAATCGCCGTGGACGATGCTGCTTGCATGTTGTTCGGGGATGGTGGTTGGCAACCATTCGATCAACGCATCCATTTCTGGAATTACTTCGGTTTCGGACAGTTTGTACTGTTTTGACCAGCGTGCGATCTGACGGGCGCAATAGTCAGTTGGCTTGCCAAAATCGTCCATACCAATCGCGACGACATCTGTCTTATGCAGATCAGCGATTGTATCGATCATGGCGTTGTAAATCTGGGTTCGCTCGGCTGGCTCTGAAGCGGGCAGCGATCCGTCCCACAGGCTGCGTCCATCGGCGAGGCCCATGATGAAGAACATCGCGCCAATCACGTCTTTATCCTCGCACAGTCCGTAAGCCTTGGGGACTGGGAAGCCGGTTGGGCCGAGGCAAGCCATAGCCTTGTATTCGCGGTCTACCGCATGTGCACTGGGCAGCAATTTGCCGAATGGTTGACGCCGGAGGACGTAAGATTTCGCCGGAGTATCGATGCGGTACGTCGGGTTTGACTGGCCGCCCTTGAATTTGGTCATGGTCAGCGGGCCAGCAAAGCCCTCGACATTGGCTTCCATCCATGCGGACAGTTTGGCTTCGTCAAGCTTATCAGCCTCGGGCACATCGACCGTGCCGACCATTTCCTTCTCGTAGTCCATTTCCTGTTCCATCAGTCGAACACAATCACAGATCGGGCGCTGTTTCCGGCGCGCATTTTGTCAAATCCGGCGTTGATGTCCTCCAGCTTGATCCGCTCCGCGATCAATGTGTCGAGATCAAGCAAGCCGCGCATATAGAAGTCTACCAGACGCGGAAGATCGACCGGGAAATGATTTTCGCCCATAATCGCGCCTTGCAGTTTCTTGCCGCCGAGCAAATCCATCGCGCCCAGTCCGACTTTGCAATCGAGCGGCATCATTCCCAGAATGATTGCAGTGCCGCCGCGCCGCAACGATGCGACTGCCAAATCAGCCGAGGCTTGGCGTCCAACAGCTTCGATAGCGTAATGCACTCCGCCGCCGGTAAGCTTAATGATCTGTTTCGCGGCATCTTCTGCCGCCGCGTCAATTGTATGAGTGGCGCCGAGCACTTTGGCCAATTCACGTTTTTCCTCCAGCGGGTCTGCTGCAATGACCATGCCGGCCCCAGCAATCCGCGCTGCATTAATCGCTGCAAGGCCTACTCCTCCGCAACCAACGACTACTACCGTTTCACCTGGAGTAATCTTTGCCGCATTGAACACTGCACCCGCGCCAGTTGTCACGGCGCAGCCAAGCAATGCAGCCCGGTCCAGCGGCATGTCTTTGCTAATCGCAACACAAGCATTCTCGTGAATCAGCATTTGTTCGCTGAATGCAGACAAATTGAGCATCTGGTTGACCGTTTGGCCACCATCGCGGGTGATGCGCGGTGCTCCATCCGGCCCACGCCGCGTTGCTGCGCCCATGCACAAGGCGAGCCTGCCCGTAACGCAGAATTCGCATTGGCCGCAGAACGCCGAGAGGCAGGATACGACATGATCGCCCGGCTTTACCGAACGCACTTCGCTGCCCACTGCCCGTACTACGCCCGCCGCTTCATGCCCGGGGATACACGGCAATGCGTGCGGATAAGCGCCGTCAATGAAGTGCAGGTCGGAATGGCACAGGCCGCAAGCTTTGGTGTCGATCAAAACCTCGTGCGGGGCTGGATCAGCCAGTTCGACCTCGCCAATGACGAGGCCATTTCCAGGCTGTTCTAGGATTGCCGCTTTTACCAATATTCTACTCCTGTAATCCCCTCCCGCAAGCGGGAGGGGAAGTATTGTCTAGTGTGACTTTAGCGGGTTGCGCCCATGTCACCTGAGCTCATGCCGCCATCTTTGGGCATTTCGGTGTGCTTGGCGAATTCCATGCGAGCAATCGAACGCGCATGAACTTCATCAGGACCATCAGCCAAACGCAAGGTGCGCTGATGAGCATAGGCACTGGCTAGACCGAAATCGTTCGACACGCCGCCGCCGCCATGGGCTTGGATCGCATCATCAATGATCTTCAGCGCCATATTCGGCGCTTGAACCTTGATCATCGCGATTTCCTGCTTGGCCGATTTGTTACCGACTTTGTCCATCATATCGGCCGCTTTCAGGCAAAGTAGACGCGTCATGTCGATATCGATGCGGGCACGAGCAACGCGCTCTTCCCAGACCGAATATTGATAGATCGGTTTGCCAAATGCGACGCGCGATTGAAGTCGCTTGCACATTTTCTCCAGCGCTTCTTCCGCGACACCGATGGTGCGCATGCAGTGATGGATCCGGCCTGGCCCGAGGCGCCCTTGAGCGATCTCGAAACCGCGACCTTCGCCCAGCAGCAAGTTGGTTGCAGGAACGCGCACGTCCTTCATTTCCACCTCCATGTGGCCATGCGGCGCATCATCATAACCGAACACTGGCAAGTGGCGGATGATGTTCACGCCCGGTGCGTCATTCGGCATCAGGATCATGCTTTGTTGCGCGTGGCGCTTTGCAGCGAAATCGGTCTTGCCCATCACAATAGAGACAGCGCAGCGCGGATCACCGAGACCCGAAGACCACCATTTCCGGCCATTGATGACATAGTCATCGCCATCGCGCTCGATGCGGGTTTCGATGTTGGTCGCATCAGATGAAGCGACGGCAGGTTCGGTCATCAGGAAGGCGGAGCGGACTTCGCCATTCATCAGCTTGCCCAGCCATTGATCCTTCTGCTCGCGTGTGCCGTAACGGTGGAACACTTCCATATTGCCGGTATCGGGCGCCGAACAATTGAACACTTCGCTTGACCAGCCGACGCGGCCCATTTCTTCGGCGCACAGTGCATATTCGAGGTTTGTCAGGCCAGGGCCTTCAAATTCGAATGTGTCATCGACGTGGGTCAATTGGCCCTGAGGCGGCATGAACAGGTTCCAGATACCTTGTGACTTGGCCTTAACCTTCATGTCTTCGATAATCTGGATGACTTTCCAACGATCGCCCGCATTATCCTGATCAATATAGGTTTGCATGTTGGGGCGGATATTCGCCTCGATAAAATCGCGAACGCGGTCGCGCCAGTGGGTCTGCCGTTCGGTAAGATCAAAATTCATGGGGTAATCCTTTCTGAGTCGTAAAATTGCTTAGGGTTTGATTGGTGCCGCGTCGACAGCGCCTTGCGCCGATCCGCCAGTTCTTCTTAATTTCATCGCAGCAACGCGCGCTTCATGGTCATCGCGGTTGATGGGGAAGCGTCCTAGCCAGAAGGCTGCAATTAATGCGAGCACGACAGTTGCTCCGCCGAACATCCAAATGATGTCATTTATTACGCCCTGCGGCACGCTGCCTGGCTGGGAATTGGCGGACAATTGAGAAAGAGCCACAATCTGTCCGGTGATGAAAATTCCGGCACCGGTCGCGCATTTTTGGACCAGCCAATTGCCCGAATAAAACGCCCCTTCGGCTCGGCGCCCGCCGCGTTCTTCGAAGGCCTCGACGATTTCGGCCACCATTGATGACGCCGAGATCATCACCACGATTCCCAGCATATTGCCCAACACGATGAAGCAATAAAGCAGGGCGGTTGAATCGAAACCGCCAACCTCGGGCCAAAATCCTGCGAGGAGTAAGCCGTATGGTATCAGACCGATGATCATTGAGCCGATTGCGCCGATTGCCGCACTGGCCGGTTTGCCGAATTTGCGGTGCATTGGCCCAACAATGACGAACATCAGCATCACGCTGACAAACAAGACAAGCGGGTAAACCTTTAGTGCGGTTTCGTTAAATTCCCACACAAACAGATTGAGGTAATTCGAGATCGAGAACGTCATACCCTGCGCGATGTAAGCGGCCAGTCCGCCAGCGGCGAAGATCAGAAATGCACGTTCCGAGAATGCCTCTTTTATTTCAGAGAATGACGCTTTTACGCTGAATGGCGGTGGCTTTTCGTCCGGCAATTTCGCCACCAAATGGTGCTGGCCGATGGCCGATCCTATGACTGAAGCCACCATTAAAACCGCACCGAAAATCCCGTATGGTAAGTAACCGCCTTCCTCGAGCAATCCTTGTGGGCCGCGCAGGAATACGGTGTAGGCGAGTATCATCATCACCGTCCCGCCGCCCCATCCGAAAAGATAACGATAACGGAAAAGCGTGGTGCGCTCGTCATAATCGGCAGTAATCTCTGGCACGAGCGAAACCGACGGAA
Organism: Pontixanthobacter gangjinensis; assembly: GCF_009827545.1. Lineage (NCBI taxonomy): Bacteria > Pseudomonadati > Pseudomonadota > Alphaproteobacteria > Sphingomonadales > Erythrobacteraceae > Pontixanthobacter > Pontixanthobacter gangjinensis. Next base: position 1,078,387 of record NZ_WTYS01000001.1, read on the forward strand.
CCTCGCATGCAGACAGCATGATGCGAACCAGCACTGCAATGCCTAGCAGGCCCAGTGCGGAAGGCGCATCGCCCGATGGGGGCGACCACAGCATTATCCAGGCGAAGGCAAGCGGGATCGGCGCGGCATAGAGCCACGGCAGCCTTCGTCCCCAGCGGGTATAGGTTCGGTCGGATAGATTGCCGAGTATGGGATCTACAACCGCGTCAATCAGCAGCGCGGCCAGCAGCACCAGTCCCACGGTCCCGGCATCCATTCCCAAGACCTGATTGTAATAGATCATCAGGAAGAAGCTGAAGCCGGTGTCTTTAACCCCGAATGCGACCGCACCGAAGCCGTGGATGAGCTTTAGCTTTAAGGGTAAAGGGTAATGTGTGCTCACTTCTGGATCGCTTCCGCCATTGCGCGCAGCGCCTCGAACATGTCGGGTTCATCCGGGTCCCAAGAGTATTTGGGGCCAATAGTTATCCCGCCATCAACGACGATTGACGTGCCATTTATAAAAGATGCCTCCTCGCTCGCAAGAAATGCCATTGCGTTTGCGATATCTTCTGACTGACCGCCACGGGACACTGGCTGCGCACTGGCGGACATGTGGGCAATTGCCGCCTTGCCCATTGCCTCCTGCTCGCCGGTTAGTTCCAGCGCCGTCGTGAAAATGTTAGTGTTGATAAAGCCAGGCTGGATTGCATTCACACGGATTTGATGTTTTGCCAGATCCGCAGCTGACATTTTGGTCAGATGAAGCACGCCGGCCTTAGCAACCGCATAGGCGTTGGGCGAATAGCCTGGGCCAATTGCCGCCACGCTGGAAGTGTTAATAATCGACGCGTTCTTACGACCGATCATGTGCGGCACGGCATAGCGGATACCGAACGCGACCGAACGTAGTAGTAGGTCCATTGTCCGGTCCCAGCCTTCCGGCTCAATCTCGTCAATCGGTGCGCCATCACCGCCGGCCCCGGCATTGTTGAACACAATATCGATGCCGCCAGTTTCAGCCGCTGCTCGGTCCATCAGCGCTTTGATTTCTTCGGTGGAGGTCACATCGCAGCGCTGGAAAACAATCGCGCCGTTTGACTGGCTGGCCAGATCCGTGCCGCCAGCTTCGTCGATATCAGCAGCATAAACCACCGCGCCCTCGCTTGCGAGCAGCAGCACAGATGCCTTGCCAATTCCAGACGCAGCACCAGTAACAACGGCAGTCTTGCCGGAGAATCGCATATACCTCTCCCAAGGTTTTGTTCTGCAACTAGCTTAGGCGTACTAGCCCGATGGTCAACGCTCCTTTGCCTGACGCTACGGCACGGCGGCGCTTGCAACTTTGAGCATGCAGATGGTTGCATGATGCCCCACTTTGCCCTTAACGTAAACGGCAATTGGACAGGGATTTATCCACCCTGATAACCGAGTCGAGAGGAACCGAAATGGCCGATCTGGAAGCTTTCCGTAGTGAGACCCGCGCATGGCTTGAAGCCAATTGCCCACAAGAGATGCGCCAACCTGTGCGTGATGAAGACGACGTTTACTGGGGCGGCCGCAAGGCCACCTTCAAGAACGACGCGCAGAAAGCATGGTTCGACGTTTGTGTGGCGAAGGGTTACACCGTCCCGGCATGGCCCAAAGCTTATGGAGGCGCTGGTCTTGACGCGGCGCAGGCCAAAGTTCTCCGCCAGGAAATGGCCCGCATCAATGCCCGCCCGCCACTGTCCAGCTTTGGCATTTGGATGCTTGGGCCAGCTTTGCTGCAATTCGGGACCGAAGAGCAAAAGGTTCATTTCCTCGGTGAAATTGCCCGCGGCGAAATCCGTTGGTGCCAAGGTTATTCGGAGCCGGGTTCGGGTTCGGACCTCGTTTCAATGCAGACATTTGGCGAGGATAAGGGCGACCATTGGGAAGTTAACGGCCAGAAGATTTGGACGTCTTATGCTGATCAGGCTGACTGGATTTTCTGCCTTGTTCGAACTGACAAGGCTAACAAATATCAGGGCATCACGTTCATGCTCTTCGACATGGAAAGCGAAGGGGTCAGTACCAAGCCAATCCTTCTGATCAGTGGCAACAGCCCGTTCTGCGAAACTTTCTTCGACAATGTCGAAGTGCCAAAGGACCAATTTGTCGGTGAAGTAAATCGCGGCTGGGATGTGGCGAAATACCTGCTCGGGCACGAACGCGAAATGATCTCAGGAGCGGGCGGAGGTGGTCTCACCTCGGCCATTGGTGCCGCGATGCAGCGCCATGCTCAAAAGGACGGGGGCGAACTCGACCCCGTGCTGCGCGCCGAGCTGGCCATGTTTGATGTTGATGCGCTCGCCTATGCTGCGATGGGGGAGAAATTCCTTGACGAGATGAAGGGCGGCCAGGGCCATCCGGCGCAGCCGAACATGATGAAATATGTCGGGACAGAGCTAAACAAACGCCGCCACGAATTAATGATGTCAGCCGGTGGTTCGCGAAGTCTTGAATGGGACAGCGAGGAAACCGGCGGCGGCAAACCATCGCGCGGTTGGCTTCGCACGAAAGCCAATTCAATCGAAGGCGGCACCAGCGAAGTCATGCTGAACGTCGTCGCCAAGCGTATTCTTGATCTGCCGGGAGCCTGATCGATGCCATTATTTTACGATGAAGATCAGACCATGCTCGCTGACACTGCAGCGCAGTTCATGGCAGAAGAAGGTTCTATCAAGAAGCAATTGCGCCATTGGCGCGACCGCGATTGCAAGGATGGTTTCGGCCATGAATTGTGGAAGCAATTTGCCGAAATGGGCTTCACTGGCATTCTTGTCGGCGAAGACGATGGCGGCATGGGCATGGGCAATGTCGAAGCCGGAATTGTTCTGGAGCAAATCGGCCGCAACCTCACACCGTCACCCTTCCTTACTAGCTCCGTGTTGGCTGCGACTGCACTCAACAATGCCAGCGCCGATTTGCGCGGTCGCTACCTGCCCGGCCTGATTTCGGGCGAGCATGTCTTCGCTGTCGCTATCGACGAAGGGGCAAAGCACCACCCTGAGCGAATCAAAACCAAGGCCGAGAAATCAGGCAATGGCTTCAAACTGTCCGGTCAGAAGGATTTTGTAATCCACGGCGCGAGCGCCGATATGATAATCGTTGCTGCGCGCACATCGGGCGCTGATGATGATGATGACGGTATCACTCTATTTGCTGTGCCAAAGGATGCAGCCGGTCTCGATCAAGATGCGGTGAAGCTGGTTGACAGTTCTGTTGCGACGCATTTGAAAATGGATAATGTCGAGCTGGACGGTGACGCTGTAATTGGCGAAGTTGATGGTGGCCGCGAGATCTTGAACAAGGTGCTCAATGCTGGCCGTATCGGCGCCGCTGCAGAGGGTTGCGGTGTTGCCGGTGCATCGATGGATATGACCATCGATTACCTCAAGCAGCGCAAGCAATTCGGCAAATTGATTGGCGAGTTTCAGGCGCTTCAACACCGCGCTGCGCATCTCTACTCCGAAGTTGAAATTGCGCGGGCGATTACAATCAAGGCTGGCCAGCTTCTCGATGGCGACAGCGAGAAAGCCGACCTGATGGTCTCGGTTGCCAAATCGAAAGTCGGCCAGGCCGCCGGTCTTGCCGTGCGCGAAGGCGTGCAAATGCATGGCGGAATTGGCATGACCGATGAATATGATATCGGCCTGTATATGAAACGAGACCGTGCGCTGAACGAGTTTCTCGGCGATGCATATTACCATGCCGAGCGTGTTGCCCGGCTGAGCGGATATTGAGGAGAGAACCCATGATGAATTTGAAAGATCTGTTCGGCCTTGAAGGCAAAATTGCGCTGGTAACCGGCGGCTCTCGCGGCATCGGCAAGATGATCGTCGAAGGTCTGCTGGAGGCTGGCTGCGCGAAAATTTACATCGTCGCACGCAAGAAGGCGCAAGTTGATGCCACATCCGAAGAACTGGGTGACAAAGTCATCGGCCTGGTCGGCGATTTGTCGCAGATGGACGGCATTCAGGCGTTGGCCGACGAATTGGCGAGCCGCGAAGACAAGCTGGACCTGCTGGTAAACAATGCTGGCGCGGCATGGGGCGAACCGTTCAAGGACTTTACCGAAGCGGGTTGGGACCGGACAATGGACCTCAATGTCAAAACCCCGTTCTTTCTGACGCAAAAGCTGCACGGCCTCCTGAAAGCGGCTGGCACGCCTGAACGTCCGGCCAAGGTCCTGATGATCGCCAGTATTGACGGGATGAAGTCCAACCCATGGCCAACATATCCCTATCAGGCATCAAAAGCGGGTCTTATCCACCTGACGCGGCGGATGGCGGCGGAACTGGTGCATGATAATATCATCGTCAATGGCATCGGCCCTGGCGCTTTCCCGAGCGAAATGAACAAAGCTGCGCGCGATCAGGAAGAAATGGTCAAGCGCGGCATCCCCTCGCGCCGCGTTGGTGTCACCGAAGATATGGCCGCAGGCGCGATTTATCTGCTCAGCCGTGCGGGTGATTACGTAGTGGGCACGACAATCCCGATTGATGGCGGCGTGGTAAACGCGAATATCGGATCGGGTAATTTCGTTGATCCGTCGGGCGAATAATCGCTCGACACTGAGGTTTGCAGTTCGATGAGGACAGGCCGCCGGAGCAATCCGGCGGCCTTTTTCATACGAGAAAAATTTCACTTTCGCGAGAAACGGTTCTGACTACCGGATCATGGCCGAATGTTGGACTTAGGGTTACACCTGTAACCTAACACATCTCGGGCAACTCATTGAAAAGCAATGAATATGCTGTTGGATAACGGGTGACACATTTGCTCGCCCTTACAATTTGGGCGGATGCGATATGTGATCAGAGCAACTACAATGTGAAAGAATGGCAAGAGATTAGCGAAGCTAGGGCATGTAGGAAAGCGTCGGTAAGTAGGGTGGCAAGCGGACGCCAATGCTGCTTAGTTTTCACCCTGCTCGCGAAGTGCAGTTATTTCGCGCCGAAGCGCCCGCAATTCGCCAAGAATTTCCTCGCGTTCGCCATGCGCTTCTTCATCGGTCGCCTCCGACATTGCGTTGACGATCACACCGATGAACAAGTTCAGCACAATAAAGCTGGTGACGAGAATGAATGGCACGAAAAACGCCCAGGCATAGGGATATATCTCCATTACCGGCCGCACTATGCCCATCGACCAACTTTCCAGTGTCATGATCTGGAAAAGTGAATAGAGTGAGTGGCCCAGCGTCCCGAACCACTCGGGGAAAGCTGTTCCGAACAGCTTTGTGGCCATAACCGCGCTGATGTAGAACAGCAGCAGCAGCATCACGATTACAGTTCCGATACTGGGAATCGCGCTGAACAGGCCGACAATGACCTTCCGCATGCTGGGCACCACGGAGACAAGTCGCAACGCGCGCAGGATGCGCAATGCCCGTAGCACCGAAAACTGTTGGCTGAGCGGAAAGAGCGCTACGCTTACAATGACAAAATCGAAGACATTCCAACCATTTTTGAAGAAGCTAAGGCGAAAGGCGAACAGCTTCAGAGAGAGCTCGACAACGAAGATCGCAATTGCAATGCGGTCGAGTGTAGAAACGAGCTGGCCATATTGTGCCATGATCGCTGGGGAAGTCTCCATCCCCAACCCGATCGCATTAATGACGATCACGGCCGTAATGGCGCTTTCAAAGCGTTGCGACTCTATGAATGAACGAACACGTTCGCGCGAAGATGAATAGAAAGAGGATGACATTGCAGCGCCGATATAGGGTTTTGAGCGGGACAGAACAGAGAGAAACGAGTTGGCCAATAGAGATAATGTTTAAATGTGGGTCGTGAGCGGCCGTGCTGCTGTTAGGACCTGCTCCAAGTGGCTGGAGCGTCACACTTGGGTGGCAACCTTTCCTTAGGTAATTGACCTCGCGGGCAGTCAGATGCGCTAGTTTCTGCTTCCTAACACCATGCCCCAACTCTACTGACCGCACTTCTTATGCTATCAACCTATCTCATCGTTCATTCGCTGTTGGCGCTCTATCTGCTCACAACTGGAGTTGCCGGAGCATTCCATACCAAGCTGCCGAGCAAGGTTCACAATCTTTCATTTATCTATTTCGGTTGGAGCCTGATCGGTCAGATCTTTAGCCTTCAGCTGCTATCGCTGGCTTTTGTGTCACTATGTTTTGCCGCATTTGGACCGGAGCCGAAATTTATCATCGGGCTGGCTAACGTGTTCTCGATGGTGTGCTTCATCATGATAATGAGACAAGCCTGGTTGAGCAGCCAGGTTCTGAGCCGGGTCGAGCCAAATGGTCAGGCAGCTTCGGTATGGCGCTTTTTTGCAGGAGCATTATTCCCTATCCAATTGGGCAGCCGCGGCGTCAGGCGGATCAAGAACATTGCCTATGGGCCAGAAGGCCGAAAACACCTGCTCGATATATACCTCCCGAAAGGACCAGCGACAGCTCCCATGCCCGTCCTGTTGCACGTCCATGGCGGGGGCTGGATAGTCGGCAGCAAACACCAGCAAGCACAGCCTTTGATTCAATACATGGCGTCCCAAGGATGGCTCGTGATCGACATAAATTACCGGCTTGCCCCGTGGAACCGGATGCCAGTGATGATCCAGGATGTAATCCGAGCTGTCGCATGGACCAAGGCCAATATTACGTCCTACAATGGTGACCCGGATTTCGTGGCTTTAACAGGTGGGTCGGCAGGTGGTCATTTGGTTGCACTCGCCGCGCTTGCGTCCAATGTTGACGGTCTCAGGCCCGAACTTGGCGATGCCGATTGCACCGTTGATGCGTGCATCCCGGTGTATGGGCTTTACGATCTGCTCGACCAGAATCAAGCGATGGAAGTCGGGGTGGGCGAAATCAGATCGTTTATGACGCGGTTCGTGATGCCAAAATCATATTCCGAAGACGCGGCCCTGTGGGAGAAAATCTCACCGATTAATCATATCAGCCCAAGCGCGCCGCCAATGCTGATCCTGCATGGGCAGCATGATTCACTTGCGGATCTCGAAAGCGCAAAAGCTTTTGCTGAAAGCTTATCGCGGATATCAAAGAACAAGGTCACGTTTGTTGATCTGCCTGGACAGCAGCACGCTTATGACTGCGCCTACTCACCTCCGGCCCCGGAACATGCAAGAGCTGTTCATCGATTTCTCGAAAGCGTCCGCAAGGACAAACAGCGCTGATTGGTCGCGAAGATCGCCAGTTCTACTCCATCAATTCGCGCACAAATGGGATCAACCCCGTCTGCCGTGTCCGCTTCATCCGTTCTGCGTGCAGAATCTCGCGCACCTTTACGAAACATTCATCGACGTCATCATTGACCACGACATAGTCATATTCGGCCCAGTGGCTGATTTCATTCCGGGCACGCTCCATACGGCTATCGATGACTTCGGCACTGTCGAGCGCGCGGGTTTCCAATCGGCTGCGTAAAGCGGCGAGGCTCGGGGGCAGCAGAAATACACTGACCGCATCCTGTTGGTCTTTTTGGTAAAGTTGCTGGGTGCCCTGCCAATCAATGTCGAACAGGAAATCTTGTCCTTCTTTCAGACCTTGGCGGATATAGCCCTTGGGCGTGCCATAGCGATGGTCGAACACATGCGCCCATTCGTAAAAATCGTCCTTTTCGACCATTTCATCGAATTTCGCATCGGATACGAAATGATAATCGATCCCGTCCACTTCGCCTTTGCGCGGGGGGCGGGTGGTGGCGGAGACGGAGAGCTTGATCTCCTCATCAGCGCCCAGCAATTTGTGCGACATGGTGGTCTTTCCCGCTCCCGACGGGGAAGAAAGGATAAACATGATACCGCGGCGGGAAAGGGTGCTTTGATCGGCCATGGCTGCTCATGCGACAGGGCGGGCCAAATAATCAAGTCCTGCGGCAAAATTCGGCAAATTTGCCTGTTCGCCCCATTATGCGCCTTTTACTCGTCGGCGTCTTCGCTCCTGGCCTGCTCGATTAATGTCTGATCGCCGGCCTTCTTCGCATCGCGGCGGCGCTGGCTCCGGTCCCACAGGGTTTTGACCAGCAATCCGCTGCCAATTACGACTGCGCCGGGAGTGGACTTTGTCGCCAATTTGGCCACCGCAACTGTGGCCAACGTCTTTTTCAGACTGCGATTATTGACGATTTCCTGCGCGGTGTCTTTGCCATAACGGCCTTTCAAAAACCGCTTCTCGACAAATCCGCGCATGACGGAGGTTCCCACGCGCATGACAATATCTGCCATCATCACATTGGTCGCAGGGTTGGTACTTGGACCGGGTACGGATGCGGAATTATCGGACAATGCCTTTGATTTCTTTGCCATAATTGGCCCTCCGCTACGCTCTTGTTCCGCCCAGGGCGGAGTCGGAGCGGTCAGTTTTTGCGGCCGAAATCGACCGTGACGACGTTTGAGCCGTCTTCGCTGTCAATCACGGCTGGGTGGTCTGCCTCTTCCGAACCGTCATTTTCCGCCTCTTCATGCGGCTCAGGTGCCATGTCAGCGACGGTCGCCTGAAATTGCAGCCCGAAATCAACCGCCGGATCAACAAACGCAGTGATCGCTGCGAAAGGTATATCGAGCTTGGAAGGCACCGCGTTAAAGCTGAGGCCAACGGTAAAGCCGATATCATCAACCGCCAGATCCCAAAATTTGTTTTGCAACACGATGGTCATTTCATCGGGGAAACGCTCACGCAAAACTTTCGGAATGGACACGCCCGGCGCACCCGTTTTGAAAGTGATGTAAAAGTGATGGTTACCTGGCAATTCGCCGCCGCCATCGACAATTTCGCCCAAAACACGGCCTACTACGGCGCGCAAGGCTTCTTGTACGATATCATCATACGGGATCAGGCTATCGGGTGTGTCGTCGCTCATAACAAGACGCTAGGTGGCGGGGAGAATGCGCGGGGTCAAGCTTCAAAGCCTTGCTTGTGATAAAAGGCTGCGTATAGCGCGTCTTATGCGCACTGGGAAAATAGAACGAAACACCACCGAAACGAAGATCTTCGTCGAGGTCAATCTTGACGGGACCGGCACTTATGATGTGTCGACCGGCATCGGTTTTCTGGACCATATGGTCGAGCAATTCAGCCGCCATTCGCTGATCGATGTGACGATGAAGATAGACGGTGATTTACATGTCGACCAGCATCACACGACAGAAGACAGCGCGCTAGCGCTGGGTCAGGCGCTGGCCCAGGCGATGGGCGATATGGCTGGCATCGGCCGCTATGGAACCGCCTATTCACCAATGGATGAGACACTGGCGCGGGTTGCGCTGGATATTTCCGGGCGGCCTTATCTGGTATGGAAAGCCGGTTTCAGTCAGGAAAAATTGGGCGAATGGGACACCGAACTGATCGAACACTGGTTCCATTCAGTCTCGCAAACTGCCGGTATCACGCTGCATGTTGAGCTAATCTACGGTTCCAACAATCACCATATTTGCGAGGCGATTTACAAAGGCTTTGCCCGGGCAATGCGCGCCGGCGTGGAACTCGATCCGCGCAAGGGCGATGCGATCCCCTCCACCAAGGGGCAGCTTGGTGGATAGGATCCGCCAATCGGCTGCGCAGCAGCCGCAAGGCCGCCAAGGTTCTTTGGTTTCCGCCCGCAGCGACGCGATCATTGATTGCGTGAGCGAGGAGGTCGCACGCCCGCTTGGGTGCGCGGAAAACAAACGTGGCTGAGGTGATCGCGCTGATAGATTACGGCGCGGGTAATCTCCATTCGGTGCACAATGCGCTGAAAGCTGTCGGAGCCGAGGGTGTTAGCGTTACTTCCGATCCCGACGTTGCGCGCGCGGCGGACCGGATTATTCTGCCCGGGGTTGGATCATTCAAGGCATGTGCTGAAGGTCTTGCCGCGATTGACGGCATGATCGCTGCAATGACCGAGCGAGTGCAAATTGGCAGTGCGCCGTTCCTTGGCATTTGTGTGGGAATGCAATTGCTCGCCACGCACGGGACCGAACACGGTGTTACTAAAGGGCTTGGCTGGGTGCCGGGTGAAGTGCGCGCCATCGAACGGACTGATCCGGCGATCAAGGTGCCGCATATGGGCTGGAACGACGTGGCCCTTTCCTCGCACGCGCCGAAAGGCGGCTTGATCGAGGAAGGCGAGGCTTACTTCCTCCATTCCTATCATTTCGCGGTGGATGATCCGCAGCATATTGCCGCGATGACCGACCATGGCGGCGGATTGGTTGCGGCGGTGGCGCACGATAGTGTAATCGGGGTCCAGTTTCATCCTGAGAAGAGCCAGGCTTATGGGCTGGCTTTGCTTGAGAGGTTCTTGCATTGGCGGCCGTGAAAAGAGAGTTGGCATGATCGTATTTCCCGCAATCGATTTGAAGCAAGGCCAAGTTGTGCGTCTTGCAGAAGGCGATATGGACCGCGCGACGGTCTATGGTGATGATCCCGCCGCGCAAGCAATATTGTTTGCGGAGGCTGGCGCAGAGCATTTGCACGTGGTTGACCTCGACGGCAGTTTTGCCGGAAGCGCCCAAAACCGCGAGGCGGTGGAGGCAATTGTCGCAGCGTTCCCCGGCTATGTGCAGCTTGGCGGGGGTATCCGAACCCGCGCTGATGTTGAAGGCTGGTTTGATGCAGGCGTGGCCCGGATTGTTATTGGTACCGCAGCGCTGAAAGATCCCGATTTCGTTAAGGAAATGGCCAAGGACTTCGTAGGCGGCATCGTTGTTGCGGTGGATGCGCGTGACGGGATGGTTGCAACCGATGGCTGGGCCGAAGTGTCCGATGTTCGGATCGAGGATATGGCGCGGCGGTTCGAAGATGCGGGCGTTGCCAGCCTGCTGTTTACCGACATTGGCCGCGATGGGATGCTGAAGGGCTGCAATATCGACGCGACTGTGGAACTGGCGCAGCGCACCGATCTGCCGGTGATTGCCAGCGGCGGGGTCAAGGGCCTCGACGACATTCATATTCTGTCGATGCAGTCGCATATCGGGATTGAGGGCGTTATTACAGGCCGTGCGCTGTATGATGGCCGCTTGGATTTGACTGCGGCGTTGGCGATGGCTGCGCGGGCGTGATCTTCGATGCAATTATAGCACTAATGCAATGACCGTCCGCATCCGCGTCATTCCCTGTCTCGATGTTGCCGATGGCCGCGTGGTCAAAGGCGTCAATTTCGTCGATCTGCGCGATGCGGGGGATCCGGTCGAGCAGGCGCAGGCCTATGATGCGGCGGGGGCGGACGAGCTGTGTTTCCTCGATATCTCCGCCACGCATGAAGGGCGCGGCACCTTGCTTGATGTCGTGAAACGCACTGCCGAGGTTTGCTTCATGCCGCTGACTGTTGGCGGCGGGGTTGCTTCGGTCGAGGATGCGCGCGCGCTACTGCTGGCGGGGGCGGACAAGGTCGCAATCAACAGTGCGGCGGTAAAGCGGCCCGAAGTGGTGTCCGAAATCGCTGCACGGTTTGGCAATCAATGCGTGGTTGCTTCCGTCGATGCGCGCAAAACGGGCGACGGCACATGGGAAATCTTCACCCACGGCGGCCGCAAGCCGACCGGCATCGACGCATTGGAGCACGCAAAGAACCTTGCTGCATTAGGCGCAGGCGAATTGCTGGTGACATCAATGGATGGGGACGGGACCAAGGCCGGCTACGACCTTGAATTGACCCGGGCCATAGCCGATTCGGTGAGCATTCCGGTGATCGCCAGCGGCGGTGTCGGCACGCTCGATCATCTGGTGGAAGGCGTGACCGAGGGACATGCTAGTGCGGTACTTGCCGCATCAATCTTCCATTTCGGCGAGCATACTATTGCCGAAGCTCACGCCGCGCTGAGGAGCGCCGGATTACCCGCAAGGGCCTGAGAAAGAATTGCAATCACCTCAAATGTAAATGGATGTCTCCGGTTTCATTGTGGGACGGCTAGTTTGTTGCAGTTGCGAAAAGGGTTAATCCGGCCAGAAAGGGGGAATGAGGAATTTCACCCCTGCCATCATACCCGCCGCCATCGTTGCTAGCGCGCTGACCATGGTCTCTGCCCCCGCCGCGGCGTGGAGCGGAACGCAAATTCCCGAACCCAGCAATCTTGCCTTGTTCGGCCTCGGATTGGCCGGATTTATTGTTGGCCGTCAGATCGCCAAAAACAAGCGCAGTTCAGGCGAAGATTGACCGCATTCGCATCGCGCTTCATGGAAGCGGGATGGACACGCTAACCCGTCTCGAACAAACTATCGCCCAGCGGCGCAATGCCGACCCCGCATCCAGCTATGTTGCGCAATTGCATTCGCGAGGACTGCCCGTCATCGCGCGCAAATTGGGCGAAGAGGCGGTCGAAGCGATCGTTGCTGCGCTTTCCGAAGACCGGAGTGAAATGGTCGGCGAGGCGGCTGATGTGATGTTTCACCTGATGGTGCTTCTGTCGGCCAAAGACATCCCGCTGCGAGAGGTGATGGCCGAACTGGACCGGCGCGAGGGCATTTCGGGGATCGATGAAAAGGCCAGTCGGACAGCGGGCCGAGCCCTACAGCAGGAGCAGCCATAATGGCGATTGATGCGACCCAGCCTTATGATGACCAGAATGTCTTCGCCAAGATTTTGCGCAGGGAAATTCCTTCGACCAAATTGTATGAAGACGAATGGGCCTATGCTTTCCCTGACATCAACCCGCAGGCTACCTTGCACGTGCTGGTGATTCCCAAAGGACCCTATGTCAGCTGGGATGATTTTTCGGCTAAGGCTTCGGATCAGGAAATTGCCGGTTTCATCCGCGCCGTCGGTAACGTTGCGCGGATGCATGATCTGGTTGAGCCGGGTTACCGCTTGCTCGCCAATGTCGGGCCGCATGGCGGACAAGAGGTGCCGCATCTGCATGTCCATTTGTTTGGCCAGCAATTTTTGGGGCCGATGATCGCCCGATGATCGTGAAATAGGCACCGTTCGGCGAACGGATTGCATATGATGCAACAAACGCTTGCCCCCCGATTCGGCGGCGCGTAAATGCGTTGGCAACGATGACCATAACGCCAAACCCGCCCGGTGGAATTTTCGACGGCCCGCTGCATCTTTATGCGGTCAGGGTTTATTACGAAGATACCGATTTGTCGGGCATCGTTTATCATGCCAATTATCTGCGTTGGTTCGAACGGGCCCGGTCCGATGTGCTGCGCATGTTGGAAATTGACCAGCGCGCGGCGATTGAAGCCGGTGAGGGTGCTTATGCAGTCGCCGATCTCCAGCTAAAATATGTGAAACCAGCGAAGCTCGACGATGATGTGATTATTCACACGCTGTGCACCAAGCTGAAAGCGGCAAGCGTGATTATGCATCAGCGCGCGTTTAGGATGCTTGGTGAAGAGTTAGGCGGCGGTTCACAATTGCTGTGCGAAGCTACTTTCCGCGTCGGCTTTGTTGCTCCCGATGGCCGCCCGCGCAGGCAGCCACAGGCATGGCGCGATGCCTTTGCCCCGATTATTGCCGAAGAAGGTTCCGAATGACCAATCTGCCTGTCCTGTCTTTAGTAACCGCAGCCCCCGAAGCGAACGGGCGGCTCGATCCGCTGCAATTGTTCCTTGATGCCGATATCGTGGTGCAAGCCGTGATGGCAGGATTGTTGATCGCCAGCGTGGTCGTATGGATGATCATTATCAGCTTTAGCCTAAGGATGGCTGGTGTGCGCAAACGTTGCTCCGATTTTGAGGGCGATTTTTGGAAAGCAGATGATTTCGACGCATTGGTGAAGGAGCGCTCAAAGAAAAACATCCCGTCGGCCAGAATTGCCGCCGCCGGAATGGGCGAATGGCGGCGTTCGGTTAATGGAAAAGGTGGCCCGACGGACCGGGACGGTACGCGCCAGCGGCTTGCCAGCGCAATGGAAAGCCAGGTTGCGCAAGAAGCCGACATGCTGGCCGACCGGCTCAATTTCCTCGCCACTGTCGGCTCGGTGGCTCCGTTCGTGGGGCTGTTCGGCACGGTCTGGGGCATCATGAACAGCTTCTTCCAGATCGGGGTGCAGGAAAACAGTTCGCTCGCAGTGGTTGCGCCGGGTATTTCGGAAGCTCTGTTTGCGACTGCGATCGGCCTCTTCGCAGCCATTCCGGCGGTGATCGCCTACAACCGCTTCAGCCACAGCGTGAATTCGCTCGAATCGCGGATGCAGCGATTTGCCGACCGGTTCCACGCCAGCCTCAGCCGAGAGCTGGAGCGTCTGTAAATGGCGATGGGCATGGCATCTTCATCCCGCCGGGGCGGACGCCGCAGCAAGCGCACCCCAATGGCGGAAATCAATGTCACACCGTTTGTCGATGTGATGCTGGTGCTGCTAATCATCTTCATGGTTACCGCGCCGCTGCTTAATTCCGGTGTGCCGGTTGAATTGCCCGATAGCCGGGCTTCTGCTTTGCCTCAGGAACAGGACCCGATTACGATCAGCATCGGCGCGACCGGAATAATCTATCTCGATGACGAACCGCTTGCCAATGGCGAGCTGCCCGGACGCCTCTCCAATATCCGTCCCAACGCGGATGGCGAGTTGCCAGCAATCACGCTGCGCGGCGACCGTGCGCTTGATTATGGACGCGTGATGGCGGTGATGGGCGAGCTTAACCGCTCCGGTTTCAACCGCATCGCACTGGTCACCAATGGCGTTGCCGCGCCCCCGCAAATGGATGGTGCAGTCAGTGGCGGTTCAGATAGCGAGCAATAGCTGTTTTACATTATGCAACAAACGCGGTTCAGAGATGAGGAGATTATCGGCTTTGCGGTCGCACTGTTCCTGCATCTGGGGTTGCTTGGTGTGTTGCTGCTTAAGCCTGAACCGATTGTAGTTGAACCGATTCAGACTGTAACGGTCAGTCTCGCCGAGGATGTCGGATTGGAAGCGACCGCGCCCGAGATAATTCCAGAGAGCCGAATGGCGATGTCTCCGGTGCTATCAGAGCTTCCTATGCCTCCGGTCGCGCAGCCGGAAGTCACGTCGGAGCCGGTGCGGACTCTCGCGCCAACCCCGCCAGTTTCCACCCCGAAGCAGGCCACTCGCCCGACGCAGCCCGAGCGCACTTCGCGCACGCCAAGCCGCCAACCAAAGCCCGACACATCGAGCAGGCGGCGGCCCGATAAGCCTGCAAGCCAGGCTGCCGCGCAGCCAAAACAAGGCGGCGCGTCGCGGCGTTTTGACGAGGCATTCGCCGGAGCAGGATCAAGCACCACTACAAGTGAGACGCGTGCTCCAGCCGCCGTTATCGGGGCGAGCGAGCGCGCTTCAATCGGTCAGGCACTGGCTCGCCAATTGAAGCCACATTGGGCAGCGCCACAGGGTGTCGATATTGACAAGCTGGTGACCATAATCGCGTTTGAGTTGAATGAAAACGGGTCGCTTCGGGGCTCGCCTCGCCTTGTGCGTCAGACAGGCGTAAACGATTCAAACCGTGCGCAGGCAGAGCGGCATGTTGAGCAAGCTATGCGAGCCATTAGATTAGCGGCACCATTCAAGCTTCCACCTGAATATTATTCAGCATGGAAGAAGATCGATGGTGCCAGATTCGACAGGAATTTATGATGATCATGCGATATTTTTCGGTTGCGCTTCTGCTATTGTCTGCTCCTGTCATGGCACAGGATTTGGGCGAACGGGTGCCCGAAGTTGCGCAGGTGGAAACTGTCGAGGAGGAGGGGCTTTCCTTCACCGTCACCGATGATCGAGACTGGGAAGACCTTGGCATCGCCATTGCCAGCTTCGCCACAGACCGTGATGTGCCAACGCCGGCAAGCAGCGACGGAACCGGCGCATTGGGCAGAGAACTGGCGCGCGTGGTATTCAACGATTTGCGCAATAATGGCCTGTTCAAACCAACCGGACCCGACGACTTGCCGCGCCCCACATATGCCCAGATTACCGCCCCGGCATGGGCGGTTTGGGGCAATCGCAGCGCTGAAATGCTCGTTCACGGCTATGTCCGGGCTCGTCCCGATGGCCGGTTGACGGTCGGGTGCTACCTTTATGATGTTTCGTTGCAGGATGAATTGGCGCGCGCAGGTTGGGTTGTCCCGCCAAGCGATTGGCGCCGTGCCGCGCATAAATGCGCTGACCTCGTTTATTCCCGACTGTCGGGCGAACAACCGTTTCTTGATAGCAGGATCGCCTATATCGCGGAAACCGGCCCCAAGGATAATCGGGTCAAACGCCTCGCGATTATGGACAGCGACGGGGCCAATCACCGCTTCATCACCACGGGCCGATCCACCGCACTGACGCCGCGCTATTCGCCCGATTATCGTAAGCTGCTCTATTTGAGCTATACTGACGGCAATCCGCGTATCTACGTCTATGACATCGGCACTGGCCGTCAGACGCTGATCACGGAAAGTACCAATCCAACCTTCGCGCCGCGCTGGTCACCTGACGGTAAATGGGTTCTCTATTCCATGGCTGTTTCGGGCAACACCGATATCTATCGCATATCCGCAAATGGCGGTCCAAGCGTGCGGCTGACGAACACTCCGGGCATCGATATTGGCGGTTCTTACTCGCCAGATGGCAGCAAGATCGTGTTCGAAAGCGACCGTTCGGGTAGTCAGCAGATATATGTGATGGACGCCACTGGCGACAATCAGAAACGCTTGAGCTTCTTCGGCGGACGCGCCGCGACGCCAGAATGGAGCCCGCGCGGGGACCAGATTGCGTTTACTCACATCGGCGGCAATTTTCGGATTGCAGTGGTCAGCCCGAGCGGCGGCAGCCTGCGGTATTTGACAGATAGTTGGCAGGATGAGGCCCCTACATGGGCACCCAACGGCCGTATTATTCAGTTCTTCCGCACGGCCCGCAATTCTGGCGAGGCCTCAATCTGGCAAGTCGATCTGACTGGCCGAAATGAAAGGAAGCTTCCGACGCCGGTAGACGCGTCTGACCCGGCTTGGGGCCCGATTTTGCCTTAAGGCCGTACGATAGACTATGTTGGTTCGTTAATTACCCCCTGATTAGGGGCCCCTCTGTGTTAGGAGACGCAATATGAATACCCGTTTCGCGACTATCGCAATTATCACTGCGGGCACTTTGGCGCTCGCTGGCTGCAAAACCAAAGCACCGGATATTCTGCCTCCGACCTCGACCGGACCGGTGCAAACCGCGCAAACAGATACGACCCCGGTTGCGACCGGACCGAGCTTTGGCTCGCAGGAGCATTTTGTCGATGCGGTCAACGGCCAGAACGTTATCTATTTCGATACAGACCGGTTCAATATCGACACTGCAGACGCAGCCGCATTGCAGTCACAGGCGCAATATTTGATGCGGTATACCAACATCACAGTAACAATCGAAGGTCACGCGGATGAGCGCGGTACCCGCGATTACAATTTGGCCCTGGGCGAACGCCGCGCCAATTCGGCCAAGAACTACCTTACCAGCTTAGGCGTTCCGGCAAGCCGGATCAGCACTGTCAGCTATGGTAAGGAACGCCCGGTAGCTGTGGGATCCAACGAACAGGCTTGGGCGCAAAACCGCAGAGCTGTTACGGTTGTGATCGGTCGGTAATTCGGCCTAATATCGATTTGAATTTCGGGGCGGTTGCGCGAGAGCGGAGCCGCCCTGAATTTATTCTTCCCGTTATTTCGTCAGAAATGTCGCGCCGAAAACTTGCGTTTCGCCAGCTACAGACGAGCCTGTTGGCAGATGATCGGCGAGCGACATCGTCACAGCAAACAGCGCCATAGTCAGCGCGCAAACTGTTGCGGAAAAGGAAACTTGCTTGCTCATGATGATATCCGCTCGGGTTCAATTCAGCAGCGCCCTAGCGCTGATATGTGAAGGATCTATTGCAATGCAACATTTCACACTGCAACTTTGTTCCCGAGCTTTCCATTTAGCGCAATAATCTCTAGATAGATCGCTATGCCAATCAGACAAACGACTTTCTGCCAAGCCCAGTGGCGTCTTTTCCCGTGAGTGGGCGAGGCCGGTCAAGCGATTGGGGGTTTCCCCGCTGGCGCAGCTATGGCAGCGATCAATCTGCGGTCGCGCAAAAGGAATGCGACCGGCATGGGTGCAGCGAGGCTGGCCTGTGCCCCGCTCCCAAATCACCCAACAACCCTGACCGTTGGCATTTCTGTCAGAAGCACGCTGCGGAATATAACAGGGGCTGGGACTATTTCGAAGGTCTGGACAAGGAAGAGGCTGCCGAACGCAAGCGCACTGAACAGCGCGATGCCGATGCTTATACCGAAGCTTCGCATTATGGCTGGGCAGGCGGAACGGGCGATGGCAACCGTACCGCAGATGAAATGCTGGCGCTGGAGGCGCTTGGTCTGGAAGCCGATGCCGAGTTCGAAGCGATAAAGCGCTCATTTCGTATCAAGGCCAAGGCCATCCATCCCGACGTCAAACCGAATGACGAGGAAGCAGCCAAAGAATTTCAGAAAATCCAGGTTGCTTACGAAGTTTTGAAACAAGCCGAAGACCGACGCGAGTGGAAGGGCTGAGTGATTGTCTGAACGGCAGTCGGGCGGCGCACCAACCAATATTACTGACGGTGCAATGTGCCTTCAGACAATCGTCGATGACATTGCGGCAGAAATGGCGCTGGTTACCGAGCGTGGACGCGTTGCCGATTATATTCCCGACCTTGCTTGCGTATCGCCGTCAAAATTCGGCATCGCGATCGCGCTTGCGGATGGTTCCTGCTTTACTGCGGGTGACGCTGACGAAGCGTTCTCCATCCAGAGCATCACCAAGGTTTTCAGCCTGACGATGGCGCTCGGGCTGGTTGGTGACGGTTTGTGGCAGCGGGTCGGGCGGGAGCCGTCGGGCACGGCATTCAATTCGATTGTGCAGCTTGAAACCGAATCAGGCATCCCGCGCAATCCGTTCATCAACGCAGGTGCGATCGTCCTCGCAGATATTCTACTCGCCAATTATGAGCCGGCAGAGGTGCTCGGCGAGTTCGTCCGGTTCGTCCGCGAGCTGGCCGGTGATGATACTATTGTAATCGACCATCAAGTGGCAAAAGGGGAGGCGGCAACCGGTTTCCGCAATATGGCGCTGGCCAATTATATGCGGTCATTCGGTAATATTCATCACGAAGTCGATAAGGTCCTAGGTGTTTATTTCCACCACTGTGCGTTGGCGATGAGCTGCCGCCAGTTGGCGCTTGCAAGCCGCTATTTGGCGTGTGGTGGACGCAACCCTGATACCGGCTATGCCATGGTGCCGGCCAGGCGCGCCAAACGGATATTGTCGCTGATGCTGTCCTGCGGCCATTATGATGGTTCGGGCGAATTCGCGTTCAGAGTCGGTTTGCCGGGCAAGTCGGGTGTGGGTGGCGGTATCCTTGCGGCTGTGCCTGGTATCGCATCGATTGCTGTCTGGTCACCGGGATTGAACGAGCGCGGCAATTCGCAGATCGGCTCCTTTGCGCTGGAGCGGCTGGTGGAGAAAACTGGCTGGTCGGTGTTTGAAGAGCGTAACCACTAATCAGGCCAATCGCGCTACAATCGCTTCTGCTATCCGCTCGCCAAGCTCCGGCCCTTGCACCGGATAGAGAAACGGCTCGATTGCTTCCGCCTCCATCACCAGCAGTCCGCCATCATCAGCGCGCAACATATCGATGCGGGCATAGAGCGGGGTGTCTCCGGGTGTTGTTCGGGGCATCGTCCGCAGCACCGATAGTGCCGACGCAATGTCTTGGTCCGATGGATTTACCGACGTCTCTTGCCCGCCATAAAGCGATTGGATCCGGTATTCGCCCTTGGATGGTGTCTTCTGGATAGCATGAGAAAATGCACCATCGATAAACACAAAAGACAGCTCGCCTTCTGCCTGTATTGCGGGGAGGAAGGGTTGGATCATCGCCTTTTGACCCATTTGCCATTCCGCATCGGGGAGGTCATCTTGTGCAAAAATGAGCTGCCCGATTGCACCCCCACTCACGCGGAGCTTAACTACCAAGCGATCGCACCCAAAATGCTCGAACGCCGCCGATATGTCGGCGCGGTTTGGATTGTCATTCCATAGGGTCGGAATGGTCTTCACCCCGACTTTCGCCAAGTCTTGCAGATAGACTTTATCGATGTTCCAGCGGACCAATGCAGGCGAATTGCACACTCTTACACCGCTCGCCTCAATCGCCTCGATTTTGGCAAGGAATGCTTCGGGCTGATCTTGATAATCCCACACAGTGCCGAGCAGAACCAAATCGAACTGCGCAAAATCCCCAAGCGGCGAATGCCAGTCAATCTCGGTTAACTCTGCACCGCGTTCTTCCAGGGAAGGGCGCAGAGCAGCGACCTGAAGGTCATGCTCGAACGCATCTCCTCTTCGCTCGGTGCCCGACGAAGGCAGAGTTTCGGGGCAGGCTAAGAAGCCAATTTTCATCATAGCCTGCCCCAATTAACTTAGACTTGAGCCAAGGCTTGTTCGAAGTCGGCAATCAGATCATCCGGGTCTTCGATGCCGATGGAAATGCGCACCAGATTGTCGGTGATGCCGAGTTGCGCTTTGCGCTCGTCGGGCACGGACAGATGGGTCATCGCTGCTGGCAGGCTGGCTAGTGTTTCTGTCCCGCCGAGGCTGACCGCCAGCTTGGCAATCTTCATACTGTCGAGGAAACGGAAGGCCTCTGCTTCGCCGCCTTTGATAAATAGCGAGAAGGTTGATCCTGCACCCAGACAGTGACGGTTATAAATGTCCTGTTGGCGTGGGTCGTCGATAAAGCCGAGATAGCCGAGCCCTTCGACTTTGGGGTGATCTCTTAGGAAAGCGCAAACTTTTGCGGCGTTTTCGCCAGCACGCTGCATCCGCAATTCCACGGTTTCAAGCGAGCGCAACAGCATCCATGCGGTGTTCGGATCGCAGATCCCGCCCATCGTGTTGCGCAATGCGCGGACCGGATCCATCCATTTCTTCGCGCCTGCAATGCTGCCTGCAACCAGATCAGAATGTCCGCCGACATATTTTGTCAGCGAATAGACGACTACGTCAGCGCCGTGATCGAGAGGACGCGACCACAAAGGACCAAGGAAAGTGTTGTCGATCGCAATTGGCGTTACATCCGCGTCGAGGATGACATCGCGCGAAGCCTGTACGGCTTCGATATCAACCAGCGCATTGGTCGGGTTGGCCGGGCTTTCGAGATAAACCATGGCGACTTTGCCGCCTTGATCTGCGGCTTTGACCTTGGCCTGTTCAAGCACAGCGTCAATTTCTTCGCGCGTCGCACCAGCGGCAAAATCAATATAGGTGATACCGAATTTGCTGAGGATTTTGGCAACAAAGCCCTCCGTCGCGGCATAAAGCGGCCCGGAATGGACGATAACATCGCCTGCGTTGCAATAGGCCAGCATCATCACCGTAATCGCGGTCATCCCGCTGGAGAATGACAGCGAGTCTTCCGCGCCATCCCAAATGCTCAAACGATCTTCGAGGATTTCCTGATTGGGTCCGTTAAAACGGGAATAGACGAGGCCTTCCGCGCCGCCGGGGCGCTTGCCGGTGATGCCTTCGAAATGGCGCTTGCCTGCTGCCGAATTTTCAAACGCGAAAGTCGATGTGAGGAAGATCGGAGCCTTCAGCGAACCTTCGGACAGCGCCGGATCGTAACCATGGCCCATCATCAGGGTCGATGGCTTCAGCTCGCGGCCGCCAATTGTGGTGACTTTAGGCTTGGGATTTCGGCGCGGGGTGGGGGTGGTGACAGCGTCGGTTGCATCGGTCATGCCGGTGTTCTTCCTACTTAAATGCTCCCAGGAAGGCAGGAGCTGGTCGGATATTCTGGCTTGGACCAAATGGCCCCGTTCCTAACCTCCGCAGGAACGCATCACCGAGAAATATTGTGCTGCGAATCCGGTATCATCTGTAACCAGTGGGTTCAAGCGGTGTGCCCTCTTTGTAGGCTTTAGGGTTACACCTGTAACCTAACACACCTCGGCCAAGCCTTTGGAAGAAAGTAATTAGCCTGTTGGAAAACGGGTTACAGATTTGCTCGGCCCTGCGATTCAGGGTTTTGGAAGGGCAAGTTCGGAACCACGATTTCAAAGAGCGAACCGGGTTTTACAGCCGCAGTCCACTGTAGGAAAACGCCGGGAGCCAGTGCCCGGTTTCCGTTCCTACAGTATCGCCGCCACCATCCACACCAGCGCGACAATCAATCCGATCCCGACCATATCAAGCACAAAGCCCGCGCCGACCATCCGGCTGAGTTTGATCCGCCCGGTGGACCATGCAATTGCATTCGGCCCTGTCCCGGCAGGCAGCATAAAGCCCCAACTGGCGGCAAGCGCGGCGGGCATAGCTAGCAAAATCGGGTCAACGCCCATCGCCACTGTCAGGCTGGCGACCACCGGAATAATCGCGCTGGCGGTGGCGACGTTGCTCGCAAATTCGGTGATCAAGACGACCATTGCGACGATTGCCAGCGCGGTCAGAATCAGCGGCACTGCGCTCAGCGGCAACAACGCTTTGCCGAGCCATTCGGCCAGGCCCGATGCGCCCATACCAGCGGCCAAGGCCAGTCCGCCGCCAAACATCATGATCACGCCCCACGGCGCACGATCCGCTTCTGCCCATGTCAGCAGTGGACGCCCAGTACCGTCGGGCAGAATGAACAACAGGATGCCAGCAGCGATGGCGATCGTGCCATCGGTCAGCGAACCATCTGGCAGATAACCTTTGAGCAACGGCGCGGTCATCCATAATGCGAAGGTGATGGCAATCAGCGGTACCAGACGCTTTTCTGCCGACGACCAAACTGTCTGAGTCTGGATCGCCTCGCGGGCTGCATCCACATCAAAATGCGTGACCGAAACCTTCTGGACTTTGGAGATTATGAAGGCGGCCACAGGCACGCCCACGATAACAATCGGGATACCGAACATTGCCCATTCGGCAAAGCTGATTTGCACCCCGATCATTGAATCGAGCAGCGCCACCGCAATTCCGTTGGTGGGTGATCCGACAATCGTTCCCAGACCTCCAATTGACGCGGCAAAGGCAATCCCCATCGGCAATGCCCCGGCGAGGCCGTCCTGATCATCGGCGGCTAGACCCCCGCCAGCCAGCACGGCCAAGGCCATCGGCATCATGATAAGCGAGGTTGAGGTGTTGGAGATCAGCATCGACAACACGGCCGCGCTGACCATAAATGCCAGCAACAGCTTTTCCGCGCCCGACAACACCAAGCCGCCCAGCACGGCAACCGCAAGGATCAGAATGATCAGGCTGGTTGAGGTGTTGAAGATAAGCATCGAGAGCAGCGACGCGCTGACAATCACCGCAAGCCAGATGCGTGTTGTTTTTGGCGGCATGCCCACCCCGCTGCCAACCGTCTTGAGGATCGCAAGCGACAGCCTGCGGTGCAGTCCGGTCCGTTCGATGGCCAAAGCAATAAACGCCCCGCCCAAAATCAGAAACAGGATCGGCGCGTAATAGGCGCTGGCGGTTTCCTTTGCGGTCAACACCCCGCCAAATGGCAGCACGAGGAACGGCAACAAGGCCGTTGCTGTGAGCGGAATCGCCTCCGTCATCCACCACGCCGCCATCCAAACAACCAGCCCCGCGACCAACCACGCCTCTTGCGGCATCCCGGCAGGCGGCGGCGCGAGCAGTGTCAGGGCGAATGCAGCAAGGCCTAGGATGAAGCCGATTTGGCGCGGTGTCATGAAGTAGGTCGCTCTCTTTTGTTATTTTTTAGCGTTATCTGACTGTGTCGCAACTAACAAACAATCTGGGCCTCAGCGATAGTTCAGCACGAAATATCCAGCGGTCATCACGCTCATCACGCCGATTGCGATTAAACTCTGGATGCGGATGGCTCGATTGGGCCGGGCCGCGTCCGGCATCGCGCAACGCGTCACAACCAGATGATTGAGTACGCCAATGATTGGCGCAGACAGAAATGCAAGCGAAGTCGCCAAATCGATGAACTGGCCAAAATCCGAAAGAAAGAAAATCAGCACTGAAAGCGCCGATATGCCGATGCTCATGATGATTGTGACATAGGCGCGGCGCAACCTAACCGGATCGCGCACTCCGCTAATTTCTTCGTAAGCCGAGGTAAAGGATTTGCCGTAAGCATCGAAGGCGACGAACATTGTAGATAGCATCACTGCGAATGCAGAAATTGCTGCCAGCAGTGCAGGGATTGGCCCAAGAGTCTCGCCGTAAAGAGCGATGATCTGGGTGGCGAAACCTACCGCATCGGAGGCTGGCTCGATGCTGGAATTGTGCATTATTCCGGCACCCATGATGCAAAAGCAAATAGCCAGAATTCCGGTAACCACATACCCTGTGAGAAACCCTTTACGTGTTTCGGACAGGGTTGCCCTATCGTCGTCTGGCACATCCTTTTCTGCCTGCACTGTCCA
This sequence comes from Pontixanthobacter gangjinensis, assembly GCF_009827545.1. Taxonomy (NCBI): domain Bacteria; kingdom Pseudomonadati; phylum Pseudomonadota; class Alphaproteobacteria; order Sphingomonadales; family Erythrobacteraceae; genus Pontixanthobacter; species Pontixanthobacter gangjinensis. The sequence continues at coordinate 1,102,692 of NZ_WTYS01000001.1, forward strand.
AATTGACTGGGGAACAGATACATCGAGCGGGTTGGGCATGAACCCAGCCAGCGCAATGATAAATAACAGGGAGGCTGGCTGGCTCATCCAGCTCACATCAGCCAGCGTTCCCCATTCAATATTCGGCAGGACCAGCACTGTCGTTGATAGCGTGGCAATGATTAGGAACGCCATCAGGATGCGATTGACCCGGTCGAGCCAGCTGTATCCGCCCCAGATTAGCAAGAATGATGTTGATCCGATGACTATCGCCACCAGCACGGGCACGCTCAAATCAATGCCGGTAATGGCGCCAAGTAATCCTGCGGTTGTCGCGCTGATCGCAGCGAGGATAATGGGCGCCACTGGCAGTATGACAATGCAAAACAGGATCGGAGCCCAAACTCCCAATTCACGATATCCGGCAAGGAGCGATCTGCGCGTAGATTGGCCGTAATCAACACCGAAACGATAGGCCGGATATTTGAGGATGTTGATCAGGATTATGATGCCTGCGAGCGCGAGTCCAAATAGCGCACCGGCACGCGTAGATTGCACCAAATGCGATACGCCGACAGCAGCGCCCGAAAATAACAGCCCCGGACCAAGTGTCCGCCAGAAATGCAGGTTACTCATCGTGCATAACTCCCCCGTCTGGAAGCTATGCACGATCTGATAGAAATATCACGACATTGCCGCTTTACGCCGCACAAAAACAAAAAGGGCGCACATTGCTGCGCGCCCCGTTTGATATCACGAATCGCCCAGGCTTACTTAGGCGATAACACCATCAGCATCTGCCGGCCCTCAAGCCGCGGGAATGATTCGACCTTGGCGTCTTCGGCTGTGTCTTCCTGCACGCGTTTGAGCAAATCCATGCCCAAGTTCTGGTGCGCCATCTCGCGTCCGCGGAAACGGAGCGTGATTTTGACCTTGTCACCATTATCGATGAATTTGTGCACGTTGCGCATCTTGACGTCATAATCATGCGTGTCGATGTTGGGGCGCATCTTGATCTCTTTGATCTCTTGCGTTTTCTGGCTCTTACGCGCCAGATTGGCTTTCTTCTGCGCTTCGAAGCGGTATTTACCGACATCGAGGAATTTGCACACGGGCGGGTCTGCGTTGGGCGAGACTTCGACCAGGTTCAGGCCAACGCCTGCTGCCTGTTCGATCGCTTCCTTGGTGTACATGACGCCGATATTTTCGCCGTTCTCGTCAATGACGCGGACTTTATCGGATTGGATATATTCATCAAAGCGCGGGCCGCTCTTGGTGGGCGGCGTATTCATGCGCCGGGGTGGACGGGCTATGGGGCTTTCTCCTGATTGCCATTTGTAACTGCGTGCTACTTAGTGAGGAATGTAGCGAAGTGCTAGAGGGAGAAGGAGTCTTTTGTTTAGCCTCAAACGCCGGGTGCCTGCATCCACAGGCTTGGCTTCGCGCTAACCGCGCGGCAAGCGGTCGCTTGCTGGCTGCCGCGACCAAGATTCTTGGTGCAAGCCAGATACGCCGTGCTTGAAAAGTGGCCGCGGCAGCCAGAGCCTGACCGGTCGACGCGTGGTTAGCGCAGTAGCCTAAGGGAGCGGATGCGACCGCCGGTGTTTGAGGCTAAACCAGATTCTGTTCCCGCCTCCACAACGGGAATTGCACCAGCTTGCCTGCGGCGGGCAACATTGCATCAATCCTTTCAGCTGGTTGCATGGCGGCGAGAATTGCCGGGTCAGCGGCATCCATTCCGCCGGTCAATGCCCCGAAGGCAGGTAGAATCATGCGCCCTCCGCTGGTCTCGCTGGTGCTGACTACCGCGCACGGGCGGCGAATGCGGCGCTTGCGGACACTGATTTGCAGGCGCGGGTGAAAATGGCCGGAGAATTCGGGCCGCGTTTCGCCTGCTTTTGCCTCGTGCCGCAGGACCATTCCGGCGATTTCCAATTCCTCGGCAATCTCGCCTCCGGCCCGGGCTTCCATATGGGGATCGTGGTTTCCTGTGATCCACACCCAGTCGGTTGCGCGAGTGAGCGCCGACAACATTCCCGCCGCATGCGGTTCGAGCCGCGCCGATCCTTCGCTATCGTGGAAATTATCGCCCAGAGTAAACACCCGTCGCGCGCCGGTTTCGCGAATCGCCAAGGCAATCCGCTCCAACGTTTCGCGGCTGTCATAGGGGGGCAACATCTGGCCATGTTTGGCATAGAAGCTTGATTTTTCGAGGTGCAAATCGGCCACCAGCAAGGCACGTTCGCCCGGCCAATAAAGCGCGCCTGAGGTGGTCAACGTGAATTCTTGATTTGCGAACGAAAGGGGAACCATCGCTAGCGTTTGCAGCAGCACCATAAGATATGCAAGTTTGGTGGAATGATTGATTTGCATCAAGGTATGCCGCAGCAATAACTGTCAAACGCGAGGCCTTGACCAAACCGAGTGGCGCTTGGTGCCGCACTAGATTATACAGGGAACTATGACTGACACTACCGAACACACCAATCGCGCCAAAGAATGGTTCGAGACCCTGCGCACCAAAATCTGCAACGAGTTCGAGGCGATCGAACGCGAGACGGGTAGTGATGCTGCGTTCACCTTCACCCCGTGGGAGCGCGAGGAAGAAGGCAATTCTGACCCGGGCGGCGGGGTTCAGGGCTTGATGAAGGGCAAAGTGTTCGAAAAAGTAGGGGTCAATGTTTCGACTGTGCGCGGCAGTTTTGCGCCCGAATTCGCCGCCAGCATCAATGGTGCCAGTGCCGAGAACCCCGGTTTCACCGCAACCGGCATTTCGCTGGTGGCGCATATGGCCAACCCGCATGTTCCAGCGGTGCATATGAACACGCGTTTTCTGACCACTGGCAAATCATGGTTCGGCGGCGGTGCGGATCTTAACCCGCCAATACCGTATGATGAAGACACTGCCGATTTTCACGCTGCATTCCGGGCGGCCTGCGCAGCGCATAACCCGACCTATTATGATAAATTCAAAAAATGGGCGGATGACTATTTCTACATCCCCCACCGCCAATGCCATCGCGGGGTAGGCGGGATATTTTACGATCATATGGAATGCCCCGACGGCGACGGCAGCGGCGCGGCATTCGACCGCAATTTTGCCTTTACCAAGGACGTTGGCGAAACTTTCCTTGGCATATATCCCAAGCTCGTCCGCCGCCGGATGGACAGCGACTTTACCGACGCGGACAAGCTGCAGCAATTGCAATGGCGCGGCCGCTATGCCGAATTTAATCTGGTCTATGACCGGGGGACATTGTTCGGCCTCAAGACCGGTGGCAATATTGATGCGATTCTAATGAGCCTGCCGCCCGAAGCGGTATGGAGCTAGGCTACCTATCCTCGCCCGAGCGACTCCCAAAAACGCGCCTCGGCGCTGATTAGGCGCTCGATGTATTTTTCGTCGCGCGCGCAATTGATGGTAATTGGTCTGCGGCCGGGCAAATAGCAGAAGAAATCCATCGCCGCGAAGCCGGTTACCGCGAGCGTGTGCTGGAGCTGGCCGTAATAATGTCTTGGCACGCGCTGGTTTTTGGCGGTGCTATTATACGAACCGGTTCCGCATTTTATTTCGACCGCTGTGCCTGTGTCGAGGCAAATCCCGTCGAGGCTGCACCGCATCCATTCATGGGCGTTGCTCTGTAGACACAGTGGGAAGACTGAATGTCCCGTCAGCCGGTTGTAGGCGGCCCGCGCCTCAGGTTCGAGAGCAACACCGCGCGCCATTGCCCGCGATGATCTGACGGTTTGAGAAGCAGGCCGTTTCCCGAATTCGCGCTCTGCCCTAAGCTGTGCGAGCGACTTCCACGGGTTTTCGCGCATGATCGCAGGCGCATCGGACGCGCCGACTCCGCCATACCTCCATTCCCGCCAGACTTCGGTGCCCTGTTCCAGATCGACGATGGTGAAGGGCATTGCCGGTTCTTTTGTCATCATGCCCTTACGGTTGGCGATTGGAAATTGGCGCTTCGCCAGCCTAATCGCTTGCTTCTTATCCGCCGCCGGTCACAATGTCAGCCATGACAGTTCAATCGCACCTTGCCCCGTCCGAAGAAGCCAATCTCCACTATCTTGGCAATTACACGCGCAGCATTCCCGTCAGCCTCAACCGGATGATGGAGAATGCGTATGATTGGGAGCATCTTCCTTTCGTCCACCCTTCCTCCTTTGCGTCAATTGAACTGATTGACCAAGGCGAATGGGGATGGCGTTGCAAAACCGGATTGCCGCCTGCTGCGGGTGGCGGAGAGCAGGAGGTCGAGTTGCTAGTCGACCGTCCGAACCATTATTGGGCGACTACGGTCCTGTCGGGCACGGGCGAGGGCATTCAAATTCACACTCAAGCTAGTGATAAAGGTTCAAGCGACGGACGGATGATCGCGATTGATGTCCGGTTCTACCTGCCGCAAGCGCCCGAAACAGCCGCGCAATCTGCGATGATCCTGGGGTATCTTCAGGGTCAGTATAAGACGCTGTATGACGAGGACGAAGCGCTGATGTCTTCACGCCAGCAAGCTCTGGATGATCGCAAAAAGGTTTCAGATGATATTCCTTCCAGCGTGGATTTGGGGATTGAGGCTGAACTGGATCGCGGCAAATCGCATCCGGTTTCGCTCGAGCGAGGACGCTTTGCGGTCCGCCATCACGGAGGCGAATGGATTGCCCATGCGGCGGTCTGTCCGCATATGCTGGGTCCGCTTGGCGACGCCGAAATTGACGCAGAAGGGCTGATCACATGCCCATGGCATGCCTATCGGTTTGAGATTGACGGCGGGGCAGAACAGCAGGGACGTTGCGGCGACTTATTACCGCCACCGCCAATCAGATTGGTCGATGGACACTTGTTCATCGGCGATTGATACGGCATCGCTTAATCTAAATTTGAATTTTCCTTCCGGAGTCATCCCCAATGCGTTTTTCAAGAGGTTTCGCCGCCGCTTTCAGCCTGCTGCTGGTAAGCGCTTGCAACATGTCCGGCGATGCGGGGGGCGATGCACCGAAGGTCGCACCAATCCTGACGACCGAGGATGCGAAAGACGACCAGAGCTTCGCCCAGCCAGAACTGGCGCGAGTGACGCATGTCGATCTCGAGCTTGACCTCGATTTCGACAAGCAGACGGTTTCGGGCAGCGCGATGCTCGATATCATAGCGGAAAAAGGTGTCGATATTGTCGTTCTCGATGATGATGGTCTGAAAATTGAAACGATTACCGATGCCGATGGCAAGCCGCTCGACTTTACGGTCGGTGAGGTTGTTGAAGGCAAGGGCGCACCGCTGTCGATTACGATGGGCGACGCGCGCGAGATTACCATCACATATTCCGCCAGTGATGCGGCGGCGCTGCAATGGCTAAGCCCGGAACAAACCGCTGGCGGCAAACATCCCTATTTGCTTAGCCAGGGTCAGGCGACGCTCAACCGGACATGGATTCCGACGCAGGACAGCCCAGGGATCCGCCAGACTTGGGCTGCACGGATTACCGCGCCGGATGAATTGACCGTCGTGATGTCCGGATTGTCGGAGGATGAACCGGAAACGCTGGACGATGGCCGCCGCGCATTCACCTTTGAAATGGACAAACCGGTTGCGCCCTATCTGATCGCGATTGCGGCGGGTGATATCGTGTTCAAGGAACTCGGTCCCCGTTCGGGCGTGTGGAGCGAGCCGTCGATGATTGACGCCGCCGCCGCCGAATTAACCGATACCGAAGCGATGATTGACGCTGCCGAGAAGCTCTACGGCGACTATCGCTGGGGCCGCTATGATATGATCGTGCTGCCGCCAGCCTTCCCCTATGGCGGGATGGAAAACCCGGTCATGACTTTCCTGACCCCTACCTTCATCGCGGGTGACCGCAGCCTGACGGGCTTGGTAGCGCATGAACTGGCGCATAGCTGGTCGGGCAATCTGGTCACTAACGCCAATTGGACCGACAGTTGGCTGAATGAAGGCGTAACCTCCTATTTCGAAAACCGGATTGTAGAGGAGATTTATGGCAAGAAGCGCGCCGATCAGGAAGCCGCCCTCAGCTTTGCCGCGATTGAAGATACGCTGGCAGAGGTGGGCACAGATGATCCCGGCACCGCCTTGCATCAACCGGTCAATGTCGATTCTATCGGAAGCGCGATTGTGTATGACAAAGGCGCATTCTTCCTGCGAACGGTGGAGAGCATTGTGGGCCGCGACCGGTTCGACGCATGGTTGCAGCAATGGTTCGACAATCACGCATTCCAGCCTGCAACCTCGGCGATGATCCTTGCCGATATGGAAGAGAATCTGGTCAAGGACGAGGCTGAGGCAGAGCAGCTGCAATTGCGCGAGTGGATTTACGGCACCGGCCTTCCGGATAATGTCGCGCGGCCCGATCCGGCAGCCTTTGCCGAAGTGGATGCAGCGGCAAGAGCCTTCAGCGATAAGCGCAAGCTCGATACGGAAGCATGGGACAAATGGACCTCCGCCGAGCGCCAGCGTTTCCTCGCAAAAATCCCGCGCAAATTGAACGAAGCCGAACTTGCCGGATTGGACGAAGGGCTGAAACTGTCAGCCTCGACCAACAATGAGGAACTATTCCTTTGGCTAGAGCTGGCGCTGCAGAACAAGTACGAAGCTGCTGTGCCCACGACCGAGCAATTCCTTGCCAGGGTCGGACGCCGCAAATTTGTCGCGCCCTTGTTCGAGGCATTGATGGATCAGGGCGCATGGGGCCAGCCGATTGCGAAGCGGATTTATGCCAAGACCCGGGCCAGCTATCATTCGGTTACGCAAGGCACAGTGGATGGGTTGGTGAAGGGCTAGAAATATCTCGCCGAGCGCCGCAATCAAAAGTTGCAAATGGTTCGGGAAATCTTGTTGTCGCCTTCGCTCGTTGTCAGAAAAACGCCGTGGTCATCTGTCCAGCCAATGGCCTCACCCTGTTTTTCGGACAAGATCGCCAAGTCGCAGACTGCGGCAGGTTCAAGTGGTGCACCATTTGGCAAATTCACCGTGATGTCGAAAAGATAGACTTCGCGATAGGTCCGTACAGCCAACATCCGCCCGTCGCTTGCCAAGGAAGCATCGGTCACCCACCGGCCGATTGACCGGTTTGGAGTGATCGCAAATTCAAAGTCACGCAGCGCGGTGGCAATCGTGCCAGATGATGTTACCGGATCAAAACTATAGAGCGCGATGCCGTTTGAGCGGCCCTTGGTTATCAAATTGATCCGGCCATCCGTGGTAATATAAAATGCCTCGACATCATGCGAATTGTCTTCATATTTGAACCGGAGCGTCTGGATCAGACTTAACGATAGATCGCCATTAACGGCGCTTTCTGCTGTGACTTGCGGTTCGGCAATTTTGTAGATCGCCGAATATTCGTGCTTCTCAGCATTGTCACCAGTTTCGCCAATATACAGGCAATCTGCGTTGCTCCTGCCGTCAAAACACGGTGCCAGCTCGATAGCCTCCCAATCGCGATTATCGGCGCCCTCAATCCGCCAAGTGCCAAGATCATGCCCGAACTGGTCGAATGCATAGACTTCCGCCGCATTGCCGGAATCGTTGATGGTCCAAAAAATACCGGGCTGGGTCTTGCTTACAGCAACTCCCGAACTTTCCGTAATAACGCGGTTTTCGAAATGCCAATGTGGGCGATTTTCTTCGGCGACAGGATGCGCAGAGGACGTCGTGACGTGACCCGCTCCCAAGACCAAAAACGCAATGGATGCAGCTTTCATGTTTGGCATCAAAAGCATTGGCAAAACGATCTCCGTGCATCGCCCGCAGGCGTTAATGCGATAGGTGGCGCAGGCTCGCAGGCGGGTCAAGTCAGCGGCCTCTGGCGAAATTCTATCGACAAAGGATTGGCATAGGCGCGATTTTCCGTTGCATCCGCCAGGAATCCCCCCACAATCGCAGGCGATGCTGCGCCAATATGAATTAGTCGAGCGGGTTCTCGCTTACGATCCGGATGCCGATGAGGCGCTGCTGAACCGCGCCTATGTCTATACCGTGCAAAAACACGGTAGCCAGAAACGCGCCAGCGGCGACCCTTATTTCAGCCATCCTATCGAAGTTGCCGGTTTGATGACCGATCTGCAGCTTGATCAGGAAACCATCATGACCGCGCTCCTCCACGATACAGTGGAAGATACGCTGGTCACGATCGAGGATATCGAACGAAATTTCGGGCCGGAGGTCGCACGGCTGGTCGACGGGGTGACGAAGCTTAGCAAAATCGAGGCGATGCCCGAAGACGAGCGCGCGGCGGAGAATCTGCGCAAATTCCTGCTCGCCATGTCGGAAGATATCCGCGTGCTGCTGGTCAAGCTGGCCGACCGCTTGCACAATATGCGTACGCTGCATTTCATCAAATCACCTGAAAAACGCCAGCGAATCGCGCGCGAAACGATGGATATCTATGCCCCATTGGCGGAGCGGGTCGGCATGTACGAGTATATGCGCGAAATGCAGCTGTTGGCGTTTGAGCAATTGGAGCCGGAGGGATACCGCACAATAACCGGCAGGCTCGAACAAATCCGCAAGCAGGATGGAGGGCAGGTTGATGCGATTGCGCTGGCAATCAAACAGGCGCTTGCAGAAGCGGGCCTTAAGGTTGAAGTGACCGGCCGCGAAAAACACCCGTTTTCAATCTGGAAGAAAATGGCCGAGCGGCACGTTTCGTTCGAGCAGGTAACCGACATCATGGCGTTCCGCGTCATCACCCAGAATGAAGCCGATTGTTATGCGGCATTGGGCGTGGTTCACACCGTTTGGCAAAGCATCCCGGGCAAGTTCAAAGACTATATCTCCACCCCCAAAAACAACGGCTATCGCTCTCTCCACACATCACTGATTTATGAAAACTCGATGCGGGTCGAGGTGCAAATCCGGACCAAGGAAATGCACCAGACGAATGAATTCGGACTGGCGGCGCATTGGGCATATAAGCAAGGAGACAGACCCGACGGCGCGGTCGGCTGGCTGCGCGACCTGATCGAAATTGTCGACGCCAGCCATGATGCAGAGGAACTGCTCGAACACACCCGCATGGCGATCTATCAGGACCGGATTTTTGCGTTCACGCCCAAGGGGTCGCTGTTTCAACTGCCCAAGGGTTCAACGCCGGTTGATTTTGCCTTTGCGGTACACACAGATTTGGGCGCGCAAACCGTCGGCGCGAAAATCAATGGCCGCCATATTCCGCTGCGCACACCACTGAATAATGGCGACGTGGTGGAGATTATCAAAGGGCCTGGCGAGACACCGCAATTAAGCTGGCTGAGCTTCGTCGTAACCGGCAAGGCGCGCGCGGCGATCCGCCGGTCAGTTCGGCTGAAAGAGCGTGATGAAGTGGCAGAAATCGGCCGCAAATTGTTCGATGACATTGCCATTCGGGTGCCGGCGAAGATCGGCAAGAAGGCCACGCGTGAAGCAGTCAAAAGGCTCGAATTCGAAGAAGAAGAGGATTTGATGTATGCGATTGGCGCGGCCAAGCTGACCGATCGCGAGGTGATGGAAGCGCTGGTCCCGGGCTGCACCACCGACATGGAACCTGACAGCAATTGGGCGAAACAGGAGCGTGCGATCTCCATTCGCGGACTAACGCCTGGTGTCGGGTTCCAATTGGCGGAATGTTGCCATCCCGTGCCGGGCGACCGGATTGTCGGCCTCCGGAAACAGGGCGCGGGGGTGGAAGTCCACGCTATTGATTGTTTCGAGCTTGCGAGCGGGATTGATGCCGATTGGCTTGATCTGTCGTGGGGCCAAAAATCGAAAGGGGCGGTAGGGAAATTACGCGCTACCTTATATGACCGGCCTGGCGCTTTGGCGGAAATGGCGGGAATATTCGGCCAGAACGCTGCTAATATCCGCGCGCTGACCTTGTCTCAGACCGAACATCCCTTTGGCGTGTACGAGATTGATCTTGAAGTGCAGGATATCGCCCATTTGACCCGAATTCTCAGCGCGCTGCGGGCGAGCGATGCAGTGGCGCAAGCAGAGCGGATCTAGCGCATGGCGGTAACCGGCATCGACCATGTGCAATTGGCCATGCCTAAGGGCGGAGAGGGCCAAGCGCGGGCGTTTTATTCGGGGGTATTAGGGCTGGCGGAGGCGCCCAAACCGGCAGATTTGGCGAAGCGTGGCGGGTGCTGGTTTTCAGGCGGTTCGGCACATGTGCATCTTGGTGTAGAGGAGCCGTTTGCTTCCGCCAAGAAAGCGCATCCCGCGCTGTTGGTTGATAATCTGGCGGAAATGCGTGCACGACTGGATGCAGCAGGCGTAGCGTTTAACGATGGCAAACCGCTTGAGGGTTATTTGCGCGGTGATATCAGCGATCCGTTTGGCAACCGGATTGAACTGATGCAACGTATTTAGCCTCGTGATCGCCAGCGCAGGCTGGGGCCGGGCGAAGACAAACTCTGTGGTTGATTCGGGGTGGTCCTAGCCTGCGTTGCGGTTCGGTCGCGAGCCTGACTGCGCGTTCGGCGCTCCATTCGTTCACTCGCTAGCGGAAACCCGCCGCACCGGCACAGGAATGTTGCAAATATCCGCGCCGCCAGCGGGTGCGATAAAGAACGGATCACGGCGATTGGCGCGGGCATCGGCATATTTGGCAAATGTTTCGCCCTCGGTTGAAAGATATTCGAAGGCAGGCCGATTTTCGGCGGGCAAATCGCTGGCGACGCGGACCGACAATATCGGGGTTCGCTTGTCAAACTCGTCTTCGCGGTAGAAGCCGAGTTCACCCTTGCCACGCGGCAGGCTGGAGAGATGCTCCATTCCTTCGATAATCCGCCCTACCAGCGCGATGTTGCGATCCAGATGCCGCGGCGCATGGCCGATGACGGTGTAAAGTTCTGCGCCAGAGCCAGTGTCGGGCGAATAGTTACGCCCGACGCCGATCATTCCGTAGCAGTGGACGGGCCACCATACTTGGTTCCAGGAGTATCCGGAAGTGGCTGCCGGCCAGCCGGAATAGAAATCCACCCTGGGGGCGTATGCGTCGCGACTATGCCATGCCGGATAAGGCTCTGTTTCGACGGGTTGTAGCACGGCCTCCGTCGCCTTCCTCGATTGACGTTCCGCATCGCGCTCTGCGTTGCGATCCTGCCACTCGAACAGGCTCGATGTGTACTCCTCCTCCTCCATCACCTTCAGCCCTTCAGGCAGAACCTTCGTCTCGCCAGTCGCCTCAGGGTTGTCGTAATTCGGGTCGCCCCATTGGACGACGTAATTGTCCTGCACGCGGTTGACGCTGATATTGTCATACCATTCGGCGCGGGCGAAGGTTCGGATGTTGCTGACCCAGCCCTGGCTGAACGGCGCAGGCATCAACTGGATCACCACCTGCCGCGCATTGCCCTCGGCATCGGGCGCCAGAGTCATCACCAGCAAATCCTCCGCTGTAATGCTGACCCACTCGCTGGCGGGGGCTCCAGCAACGATCTGTCCCGGCGAGGGCGGCCCCTCCGGCTCGGCATCCTGCGCGGCGGCAGGGAAAGTGAGGGCGACAGCGACAGCAGCGAGCAGGCAATGTTTTTTCATAAGCGTTATCCTGCCACCGGAATCAACCTTGCGAAAGCCCCCTGTGGCGGCTAGTGCGCGCGTTCTGCCGGAAATCGCCAAGATTGCCGGTAGCGGGGACACGTGGCCGAGTGGTCGAAGGCGCACGCCTGGAAAGTGTGTAAAGGGGCGACTCTTTCGTGGGTTCGAATCCCACCGTGTCCTCCATTTTTCTCCTTTAAGTAGCGGATAAAAAAGCAAGTTCTGCTGGGGCCTCTAATTTGCTGCCGCATCTGTTGCCGCACTGGTTTGCAGTTGCGAGCAGATATTGGCGAATGACGTAAGGGCGATCTCGTCAGGCACGCTCATTGATGGGCTAACCCCTTTTTGAACGCTGAAGTGTCAGTTTCGAATCGCCGATGTCGCTGATCGGATTTTTGATAGTGTGACGCTGTGCTGTCATTGCTGCCAAGAGCCACGGGGAGGAGGGGGCGTGGTGCAGGAAGCGGCAAGTCCTCACGCAGCCCAAGCCCGGTTTGCGTGAGCGGGCTTTGTGGTTCCGCCTTCTACCCGCGTTGCGTCATAAACCCCATTAGCCCAGCCGCAATCACCGGCGCTCCAAAAATGATGAAGCACCCGAGAATAACCCGCATGCCCTGCCGCCAGTCAAGCCGCCCGGTAAGCATCATCACTCCGACAAACGCTACTGCTAGAACGCACAGGCCCGTTGCAACGCTACCCAGCATCGTGTCAGCAATCCACCCCGCTGAATCACCAAGCGCATTGCGGCCCGAAGGCTCGAACAAAGATCGCCGGAATTCTGTCATCCGCCCGACCTGACCATGACTTGCGATACGCCGCGCTTGCCGCCCTCGCGGCCAAGTTGGACGAACACATCAACACTTGCGCGAACGTAATGCCGCACATCATCCCATCCCAGCTTGGTTCCGGCTTGGAGAACCAGCAGCGCCAGCTGCTCAATGGCCCGCTCCGGTGTGTCGGCGTGAATTGTGGTCATCGAGCCGGGGTGGCCGGTGTTGACTGCGCGCAGGAAAGTGAACGCCTCCACCCCGCGCAATTCGCCCAGAATAATCCGATCGGGCCGCATCCGTAGCGCTGCAATCAGCAAATCCTCCGCAGAAATTTCCGCCTCGCTGGTCTGTCCTCGCGCGGCCAGCAAGCCAACGGCGTTCTCATGGGAAAGGCGCAATTCCTCGGTATCCTCGATCAGAATCAACCGTTCTTCGGCTGGAATTTCGGCAATCAGCGCGTTTAGAAATGTCGTCTTACCCGAAGATGTCCCGCCGGAAATCAGGATATTCTTGCGCTGAAGCACTGCATTCTTGAGAGCTGCTGGCGCCTCGCTGCCGCCGAGCGATTTATACTCGTCCGATATGTTCAGTCGAGCCGGGCCGTCTCGGGTCATGGAAAAGGCGTCCGCATCGATCCAGTCAGCCAGCGACATACCCGCTGCGACATGCCGTCTTATCGCTAGCACATGCCCGCCACGTGATGCTGGCGGACCAACGATCTGGACGCGTGAGCCATCGGGTAAGCTTGCAGCAAGCAGCGGTTGTGACCGGCTGATGGCTTGCGAGCTATTGGCAGCAATCTGGCGTGCCAACCGACCAAGTAGCTTCTCGTCCAGCCCTTCAACACGTTCGCGCTCAATCTCGCCGCCGGTCGTTTCAAACCAAACTTCTTCAGGCTGGTTGATATAGATGTCCGTGACATCGTCCCGCGTCAGATAGGGGGCAAGCGGCGCAAGAAAGCTGTCGAGATAATAGCTGCTTTCCAAGATCAGAAATCCACGGTCGAAAAATCAAGATCGCGCGCCACAAAAATCGAAACGCTGGTGCCATGCCGGATTTTCAACGTGGGGCGGATCGATTGCTGGTTTTGAACCTGAATGTTCTGCGTACTGCCTGGCAGGGCGACGACCACTCCGTCGCCGCTTGTTTCTCTTGTTGCGATACCCACTCCGATATCGAGGACCGATTGTAGGATGGCACCCCCGAACCGTTGGAAGAATTTGCTATCGACATCGCCTTTCACTCCGGCGCGGCCAAGTGGATCGGAGGATGGCGAGTCGAGCGCGATGGTTACGCCGTCAGGGCGGATCAACCGTGTCCATTGGATCAGTGCACGTTTCTCGCCCAAGTTGAGCCCCGCTTCATATTCTCCATAGATGCGGCTGCCGCGTTGGATCAGGATACGGGTCCCATCAAAGCTGTAGACGTCCCGTTGAACCAAGGCCCGTGCGGCACCGGGACGGGTGGAATTAAGCGCGGTTTCGAGCACAGCCGGAATGACTGTGCCTTGCGAGATGGTGAGCGAGGGATTGAGGAACCGGCCAGCGCGCACGCGGCTATCGGCAATTTGAGGTGTCGGCTGCGAGCTTGCGCCGGGTGCGCTGCTGAAGGCACGATCGAATACAACAGAAGAAACAGGGGCCCCAGTCGGCGGAGGGGGATATTGCGGAGGCTGCGCACTTGCGATCGCACGAGGAAGTGTAGCCGGTGATCTGCTTGGCTGCTGCGGAGGTGCGGATGGCAAGGGGCGGACGGAGAAGGGTCGTTCACGGATATTGGCGAGCCGCGTTTCGAAGTCTTCAGGCAAACGCAGCGGTGGTGCAGCAGCTATTCTTGAACCATCAGTTGCAGCAACCGGTGCAATGGTTGGCGCATCCAATCTGGCGCGATTGGCATTGAGCGCAGAAAATAGCCAAATTCCTCCAATGAGGAGAATGACCGCGAAAACCCAGACGCCCAAATTTCCTGAATGCGACTTTGCTACGACCGGACGAATATCCGTCTCGTTTTCTGTGTTTCCAGGAGAATACTGGGCTGGTTGATCAGCCATCAACTATCGCCTTGAGGCTCAGCGCTTCGCTGCGCGGTGGCCTTGTCTTTGTCTATCCGGAACACAAGTTTACGGTGGACCCGGTCGATAACAAACACGCCGCTGCGCATATGCCCGTTGACCACCTGTTCATCGCCGGTCGGACCGATGGCAAAGATCGCTGGCAAATCCTGCTCTGGCGGAAACTCGATTGTGGTGCGCACACCGTCATCGCTGATCCGCGCTGGACGCACCGATTTATCTCCGCGCATGCGGTAATCCCAAGTCTGGCCCGTAGGTTGGGGAATCTCTTGTTGTAGTTCTTGCGTGGGCATCAGTGGACCGGCTCCCGCATAAGTGAAGCTTACCAGATAAGCAGATGTGAGCGTCATGGCCGTTTGCACGTTGAAGCGGTAATCGCGGCGACCTGTTTGAACCACCATTCCGGTGCTGGCCGGCTCACTCAGCGGCAAGATCAGAAAACTGTCGCCCTCTGCCGATACCCTGACATCGACCAGCGAGGGGTCTTCAAGACTAATCCGCCGGATCTGTTCGCCGGGTTCAAGCATGACTGTAAGCCCGGTATTGGGCAGTGCGGTGAGGATGTATTCTTCCCCAGCAGTCCATTCTACGGTCTGGATGCGAGGGTTATCTGCGGATGGCTGCGGCACGATTTGCGCCGATAGCGCTGCGGCACAAGGAAGCGCCAAACCCGGCAGAAAACGGAGCGGCACTATCATCATTGTGACGGCGCCTGAACAGCCGGGCGGGCCTCTGTAGCGGGCGCGGGGCTAGCCTGCGGGATGCTGAGTTCAGGCAGGGTTTCTGCGTCACGTCGGTAGCGGGTCACCTGAAAGCCAAGTGGATTGATCAGCCGGTCTGCCTGCGTCATATCTGCGGCGCTGAACTCATAATCGATAATGGCTGCCCAATATTCGGGGGCCTGCGGTTGCGCGCCGGGATCGCTGCGAATGGTAGTAAAGCGAACCATGGAACGGTTGGTATTCATTGAAGAGATGCTTCGGATCTCGGTCTTGATTGTGCCGCCGCGAGGCATGAAGGATATCGGGCTCAGCGGGTTACCCTCTTGCATTTGAGCGATGTAACGGCTGCGAGCATCGCCTGCGCTCCACAAACTGACCTTACGGTAATCCTCCTGCAAACCCGCTGCATCAAAACTCTCGCGGGCGATTACATATTGCACCAAAAACGAGCGAGTAAGCGCTGCATCAGGAGCAATTACCTGAGTATCTAGTGGCGATAGGGCCTCTACATGTCCGGTCTGCCGATCGACCAACAGTGTATAGGGAACTACGGTTTTCAGCGGAGTGAGATAAACGAGTGCAATGGCTTCAAGCACAGCAATCAGCGCGGCTACGCAGGCGACAATCCAGGCGATCCGCCTTGAACGTTCCACATCGGCTGTTACGCTGCGTGACCAATCACTTGGCGTGTCATATGCCAGGTCGTCCATATCACTATGACCATCTGATGCATTCATTGGGCAGCATCCCTTTTGGTGCCAGCTTGCGAGCTACGAGTGCCAGTTCTTCGGTAAGAACTACCTAGCCTTGGAACTGAGGCGAGCTCTGTGGCTGGGTTAGCTTGAGCGGCGCCTGTATCTCCACGAGATGCAAGCGTACCGCCTTGGTAAGCGTGAACCCGCGAACCAGCAATTTGCTCGCGCCGCACAGTCGTTTCGACACTATCCGAAATTCGTTCAACTCGGCTCCGATTGGATATTTGCACGGGTGAGGACGGATTTTGCTGAGCAAACATCGCCGAAGAAGCGTTTGTTCCAAGATGATAAGTGGGGAGGCTTGGCCAACCGCGGTTGAACGCAACTTTCGCCAAAAGCCAGATCATTGCAAACTGGATCAGGGCAAAAGAGAGCGTGATTGCAAACAATTCAATGGGAGCCGACGGGGTAGCATATCCAAAACTGCGAACCCGAATTGCGTCTGCTAGCCACGGTTCAAGGATCGACAATTGCAAGGCGAGCACCACTGTCGTTCCAATCGAGCCAATCACTGTAAGGGTAAGCCCCCTTAGCCAGCCTGAGAATATGCCGCGCGTTTGTTCGAACAGCAGCAGCCCCGCTGCCAGAGGCGCAAGTGCCAACAGCAAAGCAGCGGCTATGCGAAGCAAGCCAACGCTCGCTATCGTTCCAGACAGATATGCAAGCCTACCATAGCCAAGCGCTGTATCATCCTGGATTGCTGTTCCTGCAAATCCCGCGCCTGTTTCGCTCCCTTCCAGAACCGCGCCAGTGTTTCTGCCAGTGCCAGCTTGCGCAAGGCTGACCATTGTACGGTCGGATTCCTGCAGTCGTTCAGCAAATCTTTGCGAAGTGCCACCAAGCGTGTTGGGCACAATTGCGTTGGCAATTTGGGCTGGTCCGTCGAGCACTACGTCATGAACAACCGTACGGAATGCAGGCCACGAGAATGCAAGCGTCAACACAATCCCGATTTTCAAGATACCGAACACCGCTTGGCCCATGCCAGCGCCCATGCCAGCGCCCATGCCGGGCGCAGGCCCAAACAGAAGCCGAATACCATACAGGGCTATGAACAATGTCAGCAACGCAGCCGCCACCGTTGCTGCCACCGATCCCGGTTGGCCAAGCGATTGATAGCCATAACTTCCGATTACCTGCGCTTGGCAATCAATATGATCGATCACTCTCAATAAGAATCGGTCACCTGTAATGATCGATGGGCACGCCACTACGCGGCCTGCCTCAAAAGAACGTGGAGCCAATTCGCCGGATCAGGCCCCGTAGAGCCAACAATTTCGTCAAATAGCCGGACCGTTTTCTCGCGGCCGGACAGGATGACGAGAAGATCAGTTTCGCCCGTAAGATCAAGCCGGGCAACGACGCTCTCTTTGCCGTGTCTGATTAAAAAGCAATGCGAGCTATCGGGCAGAGTTCTGACAAGCTCGAATTCATGCGGCGTGAGACCAAAGCCGTGAATATAATCTTCAGCCCGGGCCTTGGGGTTGATCATGAAGATTTGCGTTGCAGCCTGCTCGATAATCGCGCTGGCTATCTTGCTGTCGAGCGCATCTTGCGCGCTCTGGGTTGCAAATCCAACAATGCCATTGCGTTTGCGAATGGTTTTTTCCCAGTCCTTCATCCGCCGGACAAAGACTTCGTCATCGAGCGCTTTCCACCCTTCATCTACCACGATGATAGACGGGGTTCCATCAAGCCGTTCTTCCACACGGTGGAAGAAATAGAGCATAGCCGGTGTGCGGACGACCGGATCATCAAGAATGGAAGTCATATCGAAACCGACCGTTTCATGGGTGATATCGGTTTCGTCCATCTCATTATCGAACAGCCATGCCCGCTCGCCCGAGCCCCACCACGGCGCAAGGCGTGATTTGAAATCGGACGACGTGGCTTTCTCTGCGCCTTTAAACAGCTCGGCAAGATAGCGAAGCCTGCGCCGCTTCATCGGCTGCTGGAAATTAATCTCGAGCGCATCGCGGATCTGGTCAAGTTCGGCTGCGCTGCAGCCGCCTGCGAGAATTGCCAACCACTCGAACAGGAAACTACGGTTGGCTGGCGTGTCGCTCAGTTGCAGAGGGTTGAGGCCTGACCGTGTGCCGGGGTTGAGTCTGTCATATTGTCCGCCAATGGCCCTGATAAACAATTCTGCGCCGCGATCCTTATCGAAGAAAATTATCCGCGGGTTGTATCTACGCGCCTGCGCAAGGAGGAAATTCATCACCACTGTCTTGCCCGAGCCAGAGGGACCTATGACCGTGAAATTGCCCAGATCATTGTGATGAAAATTGAAGAAATATGGTCCCGCTGCGGTTGTTTCCAGTAGGGTGACAGCATCGCCCCAATGATTACCTTGGGGGCGGCCCACCGGGAAGTTGTGGAGGCTGGCGAAGCCGGCAAAATTGGTCGTTGAAACAAGTCCGCGCCGCGTGATGTAACGAAAATTGCCCGGGAACTGCGCCCAAAATACTGGCTCCAGCGCGATATCCTCGCGCACCGCATTGATCCCTAGATCAGCGAGCAAGGCGATGACCTCCGCCACATGATGGCCAAGCAGCTTTAAATCATCGGCATAGATCGCGATGCTGGTGTGGTGTTCGCCAAAACCGGCGCGTCCGGCTGCAACTTCATCTTTTGCAGAGCCAAGCTCATCGCGAAGCGAGACAGCTTCATCTTCCGCTGAGCGCATTCGGCGGAGCACCATGTTCATGCGGCTGAGCGCCTGGCCCCGTTCAATGAAAGCGAAGCTTTGGCTGACATTGAGCTCGAATGGCATCCGGTAGAGCTCGTCGAACATGCCGGGCATGGTACGGTTCGGATAGTCCTTGATCGAGAGGATGGCCGCAAAGCGTCTTCCATCCGCGCCTGTCGGGGCAAGCTCTACCGTATCTTGCCCAAAACTAATCCGCCGGGAGGGAATATGATGGCCGATATCGCCGTGCGGCGCGCCAACTGGCTTCATAACTCCGTTAAACAGGTAGGATAAGAACTCAACCGGCTCCGACCGCATGCCATTAGGCGTGTCATATCGCGATAAAACTACAGGCTCGTATGCGCCAAGGGCGGCGACCAATGCCTCGCGCGCATTTGATAGCGCATGCCTTTCCGCCAGCATCCGCTCGGCATTCTGGTTTGCAGCTTGGCCCAGCCATGACTTTACGCGTCCGGCCAACCCGATTGTGCCCGGCAGCGGCCTGCGAACCAAAGTCAGAAAAAGATCATTGACGAAGAGCTGCTTAGCTTCGAGCCGTTCGGTCCATCGATCGTTCAAATTTCTGGAAAAATCGTCGCCAAATTCGCCATCCAGAACTGTATCGGCGCGGCGGCGCAAGACGTGATGATAAATTGCAAAGCGGGATGTGCCGATTGCCCGGGTCATCGCATCGCGCAATTCTGCGCGGTAATTCAGTTCTTCGCTATCGGCTGTCTCGAACAGGAAGCCGCGCAGGCGGATTGTCTGCATCAACAGGCCGTCGCGTGTTTCGATGGTCACATCGTCTATATGCCGCGCGTAGGGAAGGTGACCGCCTGCCGGCACCTCGCGCGCAATGACTTTCGGATCGCGTGTCAGGGCCTGTAGGAATTGCACTGCCAGATCCCGTAATTCTTGACCCTTGGGCAATTGCGAACGCGCGAAATCCAAAGGTCAAAAAAGCGCGGCTCGTTGAGGCAAAAGAGCATCCCGATGCCGTGAAATGCGAGCGCTGCGAGCAAGACCCACCAGCTTTTGAACACCAAAAACAGTTCGACGGCAACGACGACATTGATGATGAAGAATGTGTAAGTGACGCCGGCAAACATCTGCGGACGCGTAAGAGCAACAAACAAAGTATCTTGCCGCAAACTGTCTGACATTGACCCATCCCCCCAATGGCATCCCGATATCCCAGCATTGTCTGGAGAATCGGTGATCGCTCGACGCTAGCTTAACAAGAAAACTGAGTCATCTATTTTGCTTAAATTGTTCAGCATATAGCCCGTATGCTGAGGCTCAAGCGCCCCCGAGCTATTGTGCTAAACACGAGCATGGCATTGCTCTCTTAACGGAGAAATCGTGATAAGGGTTTGGGGTCTTATTTTCGCTTATTCGCCATTAGGACGAGACTCGAACCCTGCTCAAATCACGGCCTCAAACCTGTGTCATAGGTGCTGACGGGAAACAGCAGGTTTGAAGCTATTGGAGGGGTTGGAAATTGGCGGCGGTCAGACCCCGCCTGTGTTTTTACTTCGAAGCTTTCGCCCCGGAAGCCGCTGCTTTACCAGCTTTACCAGCTTTGGCTGCATACATTTCCAGCCCGATAGCCCAGCGTCTTTGGAACCCGCGCCAATGTTCCGGCTGACCGTCCCCGGCGAGCGTGCCGTTCAACTGTTCGCCAAATGCCACTTCCCAATTGCTGTCATTGGAATCCACTGCTGGCACGTTAAGATAATCAGCCTTGCTCGTGTCGCCCTTCAGCGTCATGTCCAGGAAGGCGGTCACGAAATGCTGGTTGATCGCGTTCAGCCGTTCGCCGCGCCAGACTGGTTCCATCAGGAATTCCGAGGCGGTGAAACTGCTATCTTCAGGCATTTCAAATGCGTTGCCGACAATATTGTGCCGCGCCTCGCGGTAGACCAGCATGTAGCGGTCGCTGCCGATCAGATTGTCGAACAGCCAGGTTACGCCGTCCGAGTAATTGACGACATCATCCTGATTGCCAGCAACGACCAATGTGGGGACGTTGATCTTCGCCAGCGATTCCGCAGTCCACGCACGGTTGTCAGGCTGGCCGCCCCAAGGCGCGAAGGCCACCAGCGCGTCGATATCGGCGGCGTCTGCGGTCGCTGCAACAAGCTGCTCCTGTGCAGCTGTGGGCAAATTGGCCATCGGCTCATTGGTGAAGCTGTAGGGCGCACCAGCTGTCGCAATCGCGCCATATCCGCCCATCGAATATCCGATCAGGCCGATATGTTCAGGATCGATCAAAGCCGAAACAGGCTCGCCGCCCGATTGTGCCGCGCTAACGATCTGATCGAGAACCTGCCGCTGGTCGAGCGTGCGATCTACCAGTACATTGCCAAATGAGATGAGGAAGTCGGTAAGCCCTTCGGACTGCTGGTCTGCGTGATCGATAGATGCGACGACATAGCCGCGCGAGGCGATATGTTCGCCAAGATTGCTGAATTGTGTGTCCCATCCGCCAAAGCCATGCGACATCAGCACCAGCGGGAATTTCTCGCCTGTTAGGGGCTGTGCGCCGTCAAAGGCGATGCCTTGGCTAACCACTTTGACCGGTACCTGAGTGCGCGGTTCCATCGTATGCTCGTAACGCAATGCCTCTGCGCCGGAGGGTTGCTGCGCAGGATACCAGATGCGGACGGAGACTTTCCGTTCGACCTCATCGAGACTGCCGGTAAGCGCGCCCCAGCCGTCGATCCGGGTGCGGTCAGGCAGAGCATATTCGCGCAATTCTGTACCGACCGCGAATTCGCCCGTCCGGCCAAGCTCGGGGCTTTCCCCCGACTGGCCCGGATGTACAGTGGGCGTGACAACATAAGCGGTGGTGGCGGCTCCGGCCAAAAGCACTCCGGCCAGACCGACCGCGATGTAGCGTTTCTTCATAGGTCGGCCTATTTTTTGAGTGGATTGGGGTGAGCCAATTAGCTTCTAGCCAGCAAACGAAGCGAACATTCGCGCTAGCCATCCTGCTGGAGGTGCGGTTTCGGTACGGGCATTGGGCGATATCGGGCATTCGAGGCAATAGGCCTGCATCCCGCGCACCGCCAGAAGCCGGTCGAGATCGCTCTGAACCTGACCCAGCAGCGCTTGCTGACGTCCGCTGACCATCGCGAACAGATCGCCTCGCTTGGCAGAACGCGTCTCGCTCGACATCATATTGCGCAGCAGGCTGTCATAACCGCCGGGTGCATTGCCAAGGTGTTGGACATGCCATTCGCCGTCAGCCAACTTGGCTTGCTTGGCTGCATAGGCAATCGCATCATCTATTCCGCCATATTGGTCGACCAGCCCGATCTGGCGCGCAGTGCCGCCATCCCAGACGCGGCCCTGACCGATTGCATCGACTTGTGCCAGCGTGAGATTGCGCGATTTGGACACGCGTGAAATGAAGTCACGATAGCCGTCTTCGATGGAGGCCTGAAGGATCGAATCCACTTCGGGAGTAAAGCCCGAAATCAGATCGGGCTGACCGGAAAGCGGCGTGGTTTGCACACCATCACCATTTACGCCCCATTCCGTGGCGGCGCGCTCGAATGTCGGAATAACCGCGAAAATGCCGATTGATCCGGTGATTGTCTCTGGCTCCGCAAAGATCCGGTCGGCAGGCGTTGAAACCCAATAGCCGCCGCTGGCCGCGACATTGGCCATCGAAACGATAATGGGTATCTCCATGGCCTTGTGCCGCAGGATCGCCAGCCGGATTTCTTCCGATGCCATCACCGAACCGCCAGGCGAATCCACCCTGACAACCAGTGCTTTCAAATCGTCATCCAGAGCATCGTCCAACAGCGCTGCAATCCGGTCACCCCCAGCGGTGCCAGGGCCAGCTTCGCCATCGACAATTTCGCCAGCAATCGTGACAACGCCAATCGCGTCACCCGGCGTTTCCACCGCATTATCGGCCAACCATGCACCAAGCTCCGTCTTGGCATAGGCGCCGGGAGCTTCATCGAATTTATCTTCGCCTGCCAATTCGGCTACGCGCTCACCAAATTCTACGCGGTTGCCGATTTTATCAACCAATCCGGCAGCCAAGGCTGCGCTCGCAAGGTCACCCTGCGATTCAGCAACCCATTCGGCAGGGGTCTTGGTGACTTTGTCCAATTGCAATTGCGGACGGGCTTTCTTGACCTTGGCCTGCCATTCTTCCCACAGCGAGCCATAAAGCGCGGCATAATTCTCACGCGCTTCGGGCGACATATCGCCGCGAAGATAGGGCTCGACCGCCGATTTATAGGTGCCAACCTTGTAGACACGCGCGTTGATGTTCAGATTTTCGAGCAACTTGCCATAATACAGCCGTGACCCGCCCGGGCCGGCGATGACCGCGCCGCCCAACGGGTCAACCCACACTTCGCTGGCATGGGCAGCCAGCATCATTGCATCATCGCTATACCCGATTGCATAGGTCAGCACGGGCTTGTCCGCTTCGCGAACGCGGGCAAGCGCCTCGGCGACTTCCTGCATATGGACATGACCGCCGCCGACGAAGCTGGTTAGATCAAGCACAACTGCCTTGATCCGCTCGTCACTAGCTGCCTGATCAAGCGCGTGAACCAGATCGCGCGACTGGAATTCGCCAACCGGCGCTTGGCCAGAAAGCAACGCCTGAAACGGGTCGATCGCCGATTTTTCTTCGACAACAACGCCATCAAGATCAAGCAACAACGCGCCTTCGGTGACTTGGGCTGGGCTGGGGCGGGCAGTCAGTACCGCGAACAGCAAGGAGAAAAACAGCAGCAGAAAGAGCAGGCTGAGCCCGTCCTTTATTCCAACCAGTAATCGCCAGACTTTGCCTGCAAATGCCATCAATCATGCCTCAAATTTGATACTTTAGGTGGTAGGTAGGGGCACTTGGCCGTTCAATCCAGCCGAATCCACTTGAGCGACACACTATGCTCGACTAAGGGCTTGGCTTTAATGACATCGACGAAAAATACACAGGCGCCGCAGGCCCCTAAGCCAGCAGGACTCGTGCGGGAATATCCGGCGGGATCGCAGGCCTTTCCGCATCGCGATCTGCTCGGCATTGGCCGGCTCCAGCGGCACGAAATTCTCTATATGTTGGACGAGGCCGAACAATGGGTCGCGCTCAATCGCCAATCTGCGAAACACAGCGACGCGCTGGCCGGGCTGACAATCATCAATGCATTTTTCGAAAACAGCACGCGCACGCTGTTGAGTTTTGAGATTGCCGGGAAACGGCTGGGCGCTGACGTGGTCAATATGCACGCGGCGCAATCTTCGGTGAAGAAGGGCGAAACGCTGATTGATACCGCGATTACGCTCAACGCGATGCGCGCCGATGCGATTGTCATCCGCCACGGTTCGAGCGGGGCGGTGGAGCTGATTGCGAGTAAGGTCGATTGTCCCGTGCTGAATGCGGGTGACGGCCAGCATGAACACCCGACACAGGCGCTGCTCGATGCGCTGGCTTTGCGCCATTCCTTACGCGAACGCGGGCACAATGCGGATGATTTTACCGGACTGACGGTGACCATTTGCGGCGATATTCTGCACAGCCGGGTCGCGCGTTCAAACATTTTGTGCCTGACCGCCTTGGGTGCAAATGTGCGGCTTTGTGCGCCGCCTGCGCTGATGCCCGACGAGGTTGAAGCAATGGGCGCACAGCCGTTCCACAATTTCGACAAGGCGCTGGATGGCAGCGATGTGGTGATGATGCTGCGGCTCCAGACCGAGCGGATGGAGGGGCAATTTATCCCTTCGGCGCGCGAATATCATCATCTGTTCGGACTGACGATGGAGCGGCTGAAACGCGCCGCACCTGATGCATTGGTGATGCATCCCGGACCAATGAACCGCGGTGTCGAGATAGACAGCGAAGTGGCCGATTTGCTCGATCGGTCGATTATCACGAGGCAGGTCGAAATGGGTGTCGCAATAAGGATGGCGGCGCTCGATGTGCTAACGCGCAAGCGGCGCGGCGTAGAGGGCTGGGCCGATGCGGACCTGAATGCGGGGGCACAATGGGCATGAAACAGCGCATCCCCCTGATAATCACCAACGGCACACTGGTTTTGCCGGAAGGCACCGCCAGGGGCGCGGTTCGCTGTGTGGATGGAATGATTTCAGAAGTTGGCGATGTCTCGCCGCAAGATGGCGATGAAACAGTCGATGCGAAGGGCAAGTTGATTGCACCCGGCCTGGTCGATTTCGGCGTATTTGCAGTCGACAAGCCTGCGTTTCATTTTGGCGGGATTACACGTGCTGCGGTGATGCCTGATCAGAACCCGCCGCTCGATTATCCGTCGCGGGTCAAGCTGGTCGCGCAGAGCGGCAAGCCCGATCTGTGGGTGCATCCGCTGGCTGCAGCAACCAAAAGTCTCGAGGGCCGTGAACTGGCCGAAATCGGCCTGATGAAGGACGCAGGCGCGCGCGGTGTTGCCACGGGTCGTAACTGGATTGCTAATTCAGGCGCGATGCTGCGGCTGCTTCAGTATGCAGCGATGCTCGATCTGGTTGTGGTGAGCCACGCAGAGGACGCAGGCATTGCCGGCACTGCTTCGGCGACTTCGGGCGATATGGCGACGCGCTCGGGTCTGCCCAGCGCCCCTGCCGAAGCTGAAGCGCTGGCAGTCGCGCGCGATATTGCGCTGGCGGAAATGGCCGGGGCACGGCTGCATTTGCGGCAAGTAACCACAGCTGCGGCGCTAGATCTGGTTCGCGGCGCAAAACGGCGCGGTGTGCAAGTTACCGCCGGGGTGACGCCTGCGCATTTTATGCTGTCTGATCTCGCCACTGCAGAGTTTCGTACTTTCGCAAGGCTGTCGCCGCCCTTGCGCAAGGAAGTCGACCGTCGGGCGGTTATCGCCGCAATTGGCGACGGGACGATCGATACTATTTCGTCGGGACATGATCCGCGCGGGCCAGAGGACAAACGCCTGCCCTTCGCCGATGCTGAGCCTGGAATGGCGGGTGCAGAAACGCTGCTGGCGATGACGCTGACTTTGGTGCGAGATGATGTGATTTCTATCGAACGAGCCTTTGACTTGCTGTCCGCTGCGCCTGCGCGTTTGCTTGGTGCGAATTGCGGCATCTTGGCGGCTGGCAAAGAGGCCGATTTGTGCATAGTCGATCCGGAAAAGCCGTGGATTGTCGATTCCAGCCAGATGGCGGCCACTGCAGGCAACACGCCTTTTGATGGCCAGCCAACTCAGGGGCGTGCCACCGCTATATTCAAAGGCGGCGTGCGGATTACCGCTTAAGCGGGAACAGCCTGCCGTAAGTCAGGCAGCGCCATAGCCATTCCAGCGGGCCATAACGGAACCGTTCGAGCCATGGTTTTGACCACAGCAGCATCACTGCCCATGCGCCCAGTACCACCAGATAAAGCTGCGCCCGGGTCAATTCGCCAAACAGGCCCAGGCCCCAGCCATGGAACACGGTGACCATTAGCACTGATGTGCCTAGATAGTTGGTAAATGCCGCCCGGCCTGCAGCACTTAGCCGAGATCCCAGCCATCCATTGGCCGATGGCGCCCATCCGGACAGCAAAGCGGCAAGTCCTAGCGCCATCATGATACGGGGTATGGGCGACAGGCCCATAAAGGCCGCCAGTGTGGCATAATAAGTGAAGCCTGCTGACTGGGTCCATAGACCAATCAAGAGGGTGAGGGCAGCGCCGACTATCAGGCCAATCCAGCCCCACATCCGCTGCTTTGATTGATCGAGCCGGCAGTCGAACATTCCCATTCGGTAAATTGCCATGCCAATCAGCATTAGCGGCAAGGTTTCCCAAATGAAAAGGAGCAGGTTTGCAAAAGGATCTGCGGCGTGTTCGCTGAAATTATGCGCAACATAGCCAGCATAATCGCCCCCGGAAATAAGCGGCAATTCGGCTGCGTCATCGTCCAGCGCTATGGCCTGCCCCTCAGCCAGTGTGGTCCGGGTTTCAGCCATCGCCGCGCTTTCTCCAAACGGGGTATCGGCGATATAATGCAGCGGCACCATCATAGCGGCATAGACCAGGGCACCGGCAAGATAGCCGCAGATGCCGACAATCAATTGCGTTTTGGCCCGCAGTTTCAGGAACAGCAAAGCGATAAGCCCGGTCAGCGCGTAATAGGTTAGAATGTCGCCTTTCCAGATGAAAAAGAAATGTATGAGGCCAAACACCAGCAGGAACATAAGCCGCTTGGCTTGCAGCCATCTGGTGGAGCCGCGTGCCCAAGCCTTCTCCATAAACAGCATCATGCCTGCGCCGAAAAGGAGCGTGAACAATGCCCGCATTTTCCCATCGACAATGATGAACTGGGCAATCCACATCGAAGCGGAATATTCGCCATTATCGGTCATGAATGCCTCGGGCCACATATAGGCTGAGAATGGCTGGCCAAAAGCGACGATATTGGCCGCCAAAATGCCCAAAACAGCAATCCCGCGAATGAAATCAAGGCTTGAAATGCGCGATCCGCCACTTGCCGAGACGGGCTGGACGTGGCCCTCATCGTCAGGAGTGACTGCTGGTTCTTGTGCGGCAAGAGATTCTGATGGTGACATGATTACCCCCTCGGTCGTGCGGAGGGTGTAGCACCAGTGATGGATGTCAGTCAGCCCCTGAGGGAAAAATCAGCTCGAACTAGCAGTTATTTGGTCACGATGCAGTCTTGGCCACTGCGCTTGAGCGCATCGCATGCGGTCTGCGCGCCTGACCGGTTGGGATATCCGCCGACTTGCAATTTGACCACGCGGCCAGCGGGTACGATGAACTTCGATTTCCCCGATATTGCTGCATTGCTGGCCAGCCGCGACCACAATTTGTCGGCGTTCGAGGGGACCGAAAATGCCCCAAGCTGGATACGCCATGGGCCGCTGGAGCTGGCTGCCGGGGCAGCTTTTGGCGTCGCTGCGGGGGTTGGCTTTGGGACTTCGCTGCGCGGTGCGGCAGCGGTTCTGATCGGTGGTGCCTCACTCCGTGGTTGAACTGCATCAGGCCGGGCAAAATCTGCGCCTGCCTGCGCGGGGCTTTCGGTTCCGGTAACGCGGCTGGCCTCTGCGACGGCAGCTCTGGCTGCGGCAACCGAAGGTGGCACGCTTGTGCTGCGGATTGCCTGCGGAATTCGGCTTGTCGCCGTTGGCAGCGGGGCGGTTGAAGGTGCTGATCTTGGCACTGACTGGGAGGGAATTTGCGTGCCCGCCAGCTCAGTGCCGATCCCCAAATCGCGCGAAGCAAATTGCTGCGATCGTTTGGCGGTTGCATTCTGCTTGAGCGTTTGTGCCAGAAGCTGTGCTTGTTGGCGCTGATCCATGGGAATGAAATTATCCATTTGGGCAAGGCCCATCTTGGCAGGTTCGAACCCTTCCGCATTGGACAATGTCATCAGCGCATAGGCGCGGACCCAGTCTTTGCCCACCAGGTCGCCGTTGAAATGGCCGATACCTAGTAAATATTGAGCACGCGGGTTGCCACGGTCGGCAGAGGCAATGACGTAGGGCATCGCTTCTTCGCGGCGGCCGCTTTGGAAAAGCAACAAGCCATAGGTGTCGATTGCACGGATGTGCCCCTGCGCGGCTGCTTTGGCGATGAGAACTTCTGCCTGCGCGCTGTTTTGTTCGACGCCCCGTCCAAGCCGGTATGCCTGCGCCATGTTAAATTGGGCATCGGCATCGCCGCTGGCTGCCAGATCGCGCCATTCGCGCACCGCAGTCGTGTAATCTCCGCGATCCCAAGCCTCAAAGCCCCGGTCGAGATCGGCCATCGCAGGTGCGGCCCAACTGAATGCCATTCCCAATGTCAGGGCGGATGCCAGAACGCTTAATGCACGTGAACTTATCATAGCTGCTTCGCGAACCTTCTGTAAATTCTGCCTGCGCCTTAAACATACTACAGTGAACAAGGCGTTAGGAAAGAATTTCTTGCCCACCCACTTAGGCGAAACTGGCTGGCCGCCCGCACTTTCCCGAAAAATGACTATGACACGGCAGCTACGTTAACTCAAAATTAGGGGTATCCTGCGATTTCAGTCTCCGAACCGCATTTGGGCGGGCATTGAAACGGATTCAGGGGGACCAGGCCTTGCGTGTACTGGCGTTGGCATCACAAAAAGGTGGATCGGGTAAGACCACACTTTCCGGACATCTGGCAGTTCAGGCGCAACGCGCCGGAGCTGGACCGGTTGTATTGATCGACATTGATCCACAAGGATCGCTGGCTGATTGGTGGAATGAACGGGAGGCGGAATATCCAGCCTTTGCGCAAACAACCGTCGCCCGCCTTGCCAGCGATTTGCAAGTTTTGCGTCAGCAGGGCTTTAAACTCGCAGTAATTGATACGCCTCCGGCGATCACTATGGCGATCCAATCAGTTATCGGCGTGGCCGAACTGATTGTTGTCCCAACTCGTCCCAGTCCACATGATTTGCGCGCTGTTGGCGCTACCGTGGATTTGTGCGAACGTGCCGGTAAGCCGCTTGTGTTTGTCGTCAACGCTGCAACACCGAAAGCCAAGATTACTTCGGAAGCCGCCGTTGCCCTGTCGCAGCACGGAACCGTTGCCCCGATTACGCTCCACCACCGCACAGACTATGCCGCATCGATGATCGATGGACGCACAGTGATGGAAGTCGACCCCAACAGCCGCAGCGCAGCCGAAGTTACCGCGCTATGGAGCTATATGGCGGACCGTCTTGAGAAGAATTTCCGCCGCACCGTTTTTGCTGCTCCTGGTTCAATGTCGCAAGTTGCGCCTTCACACCGTCCATCTGGTGGCTTTGGCCGCCGGGTCGCTCAGTAATCGAGCGGGAACGGAACAAAGGCGGAGACCAATATTATGACCGATAGCAGTTTTGCATCATTGAGCCCGACTTTGTTGGCTCGCAAAGGCGGCGCAAAGCCAGCCATGCGGCCGCAGGCTGCCATTCTAACCGGCGGCGCAGGTGCCAATGCGGCTGCAGCGCACAATCTTGAAGACCTTGGTTGGAATGATATGGGCGATGCTGAAGAGCCGCGTCACGACGCTGAAATCCTTCAACTAACGCCTGCTCCGGCCAATCCCGAAGCAGAGGCCGAAGCGCGTCATAATGACGAAGAAGCGCAAGCCTTGCTCGCCGACATTCCGGCCAAAAGACCGGTCGTGTTGGAACAGCAAGACAAAATCGCGGAACATGTCGCTGTTCAATCCCAGCCAAAACTGGCTGAACAAATTGCTCAGCCCAAGGCCCAGATTCGGACCCCGCGTAAGCGACGCTCCGCCTTGGAACGCGGTAAAAGAGCGGCATTTACGCTCCGGCTTGACGCCGAACGCCATCTAAAATTGCGGCTTGCCTGCACCTTGCGCAATCGCAGTGCGCAGCAAATCGTAACCGATGCACTCGACCAGATGCTGGGCTCCATGCCCGACGTAAAATCACTCGCCGCGCAAGCGCGCAATTCGGAATAGATAGAGGAACTCACTATGCCCAAGATAGCCAACCATAACCGGGCCATCATGCTGGCCGTGACGACTGCTCTAGCGTCGACCGCGCTCGCAGGCTGCACCACAACTGCCGCCGCGCCGGCCGATATGTCTGCTTCGAAGGCGCAAACCGCGCTTGCGAAGGGCAATACAAATCAAGCTATCAGTCATGCTGAAGCCACTGTCATGGCCGATCCACGCAATGCAGGGTACCGGGCCATGCTTGGCGCTGTCTATATGGAGGCAGGCCGGTTCACCTCGGCGGCCACCAGCTTTAAAGATGCGATGGATTTGGGCGACAATAACGGGCGCATCGCGCTTAGCCTTGCGTTAGCGCAGATTGCCGCCGGTCAGCAGCAACCGGCATTGTCGACGCTTAGCAAATATGGTGATTCGATTGATGCGAGCGATCTTGGCTTGGCCATGTCGCTGGCGGGCCGGCCTGAGCAGGGTGTCCATATCCTCGGAAATGCGCTTCGCGGCGGTCAGGCCACTGCAAAAGTGCGTCAGAACCTCGCCTATTCGTATGCGCTTATGGGCAATTGGCGCGCTGCTCGCCTGATGGCGGCAGAAGACGTCCCGGCAAACCTGCTGGGTGACCGGATGAGCGAATGGGCGCAAACAGCCGCCCCTGAAAACTATCAGGCACGTGTGGCCAATCTACTGGATGTGCCGTTGGTCGGCGATGCGGGGCAGCCTGCTATGCTTGCGCTCGCCAACCATGCAACTCCAAGTCAGCTTGCAGCAGAATCTCTGCCATCTGCGCCGGTTCCAGCAACTCAAACAGCGACGGCGGGCAATTTTGCGGCCGCCGCGCCGCAATATGAACTGCCTGCTCTCTCCTCGCGGCCCGAAAAGGCCGGCGGCGAGCTCCCGGCGAGGCAAGCCTATACTGCGCCTTTTGCGGATGCCACTGTTTCAGTTGCAGCTAACATTGTACCGGCAACAGCTGATCCCAAAAGCTTTGAGGATGCCTTCGTTGGCAGCGCGACTGGTGCTGCATCCAAACCGCGGGTTGCCTCAAACTCCGTGACTTATGTTTCAAGCCCGACCGTCCAGAAGCTACAAAACGCACCTGCTGCCGGCCTTGGTGCTGTCAGCCCTGTGGCTCAGGCGTCTACTAATTCGCCACAAGCTGGCGACCATTTGGTCCAGCTCGGCTCGTTCTCCAGCGAGGCTGGAGCCGAACGTGCCTGGGGCATTTATTTGAAGCGCTACCCGCAGTTGAAGAACTATCAGATGGTCATCACCGAAGCGCGTGTGCGCGGAAAAACCTATTTCCGGGTATCAGCGGGCGGTTTCCAGCGCGCAGCTGCAAGCAGCATGTGTTCGAGCGTGAAGGCGAATAGCCAAGGGTGCTTCGCATGGGCGGCCAACAAGCCACTCCCCGGCGCAGTTGATCGCGGCGTGAGAATGGCCAGTCGCTAATCTGGACTGCTATTTTGGGCCGTAAATTTTACACCGACACAATTAGATAACAGCGAGAACGCCCTTCCTTAACCGGGAGGGCGTTTTTTCTTGCGAAACATTCGCAATAGACTTGCTATTGAGAATAAGTCGCATTAGTAATATCCCGAACAGCCGGGAGATTGCGCCTTTGTATATCTGCATTTGCAACGCCATCAGGGAAACTGATCTGCGCCGTGCCGCTTGCAAATCGCAAGGCGATGCCGAGGCGGTTTATGCGGCGTTGGGCAAACGCCCCAATTGCGGCCAATGCCTTGAAGAAGCCGAATTGATTGTCGCCGAAGAGCGTGAAATGGCTCTGATGCCAGCTTACGCCGAATAGTTTCTTACAAACGCAAATCACTCGCAGCTGCCGGAAATCAGCCATTTTCTACCATCTGTACCTTGCCATGCACGTTCAGGACTGTGCATAATTGCATCCTGTTCAATTTAGGAGACGAGCCATGAAAGGCGATCCCAAAGTCATCGAATTTCTCAATAAGGCGCTGACTAACGAACTGACCGCGATCAACCAATACTGGCTGCATTACCGTGTGCTCGATGATTGGGGGGTGACCAAACTGGCCGAATATGAACGGCACGAATCGATTGATGAGATGAAGCATGCCGACATGCTGGCAGAGAGAATTCTGTTCCTGAACGGCCTTCCTAATTTTCAGGCAATCCACAAGCTGAAAGTCGGCGAGACTGTCGAAGAAATCCTTAAAGCCGATCTTGCGGTCGAGCATGAGGCCATTCCGCTATTGATTGACGCGATCGAGTATTGTGAAACTGCGCGCGATTATGGAAGCCGTGATTTGTTCGCCAGCATCCTGTCGAGCGAGGAAGAGCATGTCGATTTCCTTGAAACCCAATTCGACATGATTGAACGGATGGGCCTCGAAAATTACGTCCAGTTGCAAAGCAAACCGGCGGGCGAGGGCGAGTAAAGCCCTATCCCTGCCAATTATCCCCGCCAACTATCCCCGCCAACTATCCCCGGCAGCTATCCGCGCCGTCTATTTATCAGCGAAGGGGTTTTTCGAACTTTTCAGCGTGACGCGAACCGGCACCGATTCGAACCCGAGCTGCTTGCGAATGCCGTTGATCAAATAGCGTTCGTAACTCGTTGGCAGCATTTCCAGCCGTGTGCCAAACACCACAAAACGCGGCGGGCGGGTGCTCGATTGGGTAATATAGCGCAGTTTGATGCGTTTACCCTTCGGGGCTGGCGGCGGATTGTTGGTCAGTGCATGGTCGAACCAGCGGTTGAGCGCGGCGGTGGGCACGCGCTTTGACCAGCTAGCGCGGATTTCAAATGCCGATGACAACATTGTGTCGAGACCTTTGCCCGACAGCGCGCTGACCGCGAACAATGGCACGCCCTTGACCTGCGCCAAACCTTCATCGAGCGCGTGACGGATACCGTTGAACAGGCTGCTCGCGTCTTGTGCGATGTCCCATTTGTTGATCGCGATAATTAGTGCGCGGCCTTCTTCGAGAACTTGGCTGGCGATTTTCAAATCCTGATGCTCAAGGCCCTGGGTGGCATCGAGAAGCAGTACGACCACCTCGGCGAAATCAATCGCAAGCTTCGCGTCCTGCACAGCGAGCTTTTCCAGCTTCTCGGTCACGCGGGCGCGTTTGCGCATTCCGGCAGTGTCGATCAGGCGGATGTCGCGGGTTTCGCCAGTACGCGGATCGTTCCATTTCCAGTCAACCGCAATCGAATCGCGTGTGATTCCGGCCTCGGGGCCGGTCAACAGACGGTCTTCGCCCAGCAGCCGGTTAATCAGCGTACTTTTGCCTGCGTTGGGGCGGCCCACGATGGCGAGCTTTAGCGGGCCGGACAAATCCTCATCTTCGGGCACATAATCTTCGCCAGCTTCTTCGGCGGCATCGCGAGCGGCCTGCACAGACACTTTCTTGGCTGCCGCAGCTTCGGCCTCTTCGGCTTCGATTCGCGCTTCGCTGTCGCCAATAATTGGCCATAGCGCGCCAAACAAATCAGCAATGCCTTCGCCGTGTTCAGCGGAAACAGGAACAGGGTCGCCAAAGCCGAGCGCATAGCTTTCGTAAATGCCCGGCTCTGCGGATTTGCCCTCGGCTTTGTTGCAAACCATCACCACAGGCACTTTTTGGCTGCGCAGCCAGAGCGCGATTTCCTCGTCGAGCGTGGTGATTCCAGCGCGAGCATCAATCACCATCATCGCAGCATCGGCGCCGACCAAGCTGATTTCGGTTTGCTTTCGCATCCGGCCGGGCAGCGTTTCGGGATCGTCATCTTCCCAACCGGCGGTATCGACCACTTGGAATTTCAGGCCGGCAATCTCGGCATCGCCTGTGCGGCGGTCGCGTGTGACGCCGGGCTGGTCGTCAACCAGCGCGAGCTTCTTGCCAACCAGACGGTTGAACAAAGTCGATTTTCCGACGTTCGGACGGCCGATGATGATAACTTGTGGGAGCATGATTGGGCGCAGTTGGAACTTAAAGTGCCAATTGGCAAGGTTTGTGAGAAATGTGGTTGATTTATGTTAACCAATATCGGGAGGGGGATTCTAACCCAAATCGGCAAATAGACGCCGCATGATACATCGGATTACATTTGGCATCGTTGCCGCTTTGCTGGTCGGTTCAGTTCCGGCAGTTGCTGAAACATCGGCGACGGCAAGCTATTCAAACAGTTCGGTGAACAGCCAGGAACTGCCCGCCTATTTGCAATGCGTACCCTATGCTCGCGAGCAATCTGGCATCCAAATTTACGGCGATGCACATACGTGGTGGGATCAGGCCGAAGGGAAGTTTGATCGCGGCAACCGGCCAAAAGTCGGCGCGGTTATGGCATTTCAGCCGCACCGCAATATGCGGCTTGGTCATGTTGCCGCAGTTAGCAAAGTGATCGACAGCCGGACTGTTTTGCTACGCCATTCCAATTGGTCGCCGATAAACGGCCGCCGCGGTCAAATTGAAAATGATGTCCGCGCGATAGATGTATCTGCGACCAATGATTGGAGCCAAGTCCGCGTTTGGTATGATCCGATTCAAGGTTTGGGCAAAAGCCCGTGGCCGATCCATGGCTTTATCTATCCCGAAAAAGCCAGAAGCTTCTCCCAGCCGGTGCAAGTCGCCCGTGCAGCGCCGCAATCCCGCAGTGCAGCGCAAGCCCCCGTTCGTCCGGCCCGCACAACATCGCCAGCGTTCGCAAACGCATTCGCCAGCTTAGAAGCCAAACCGCTACCTCGGCCAGCGAATGCGCAATCTCGCAACCAGTCGCAGCGTGCGTCACGGCATCAACAGCCAAGGGTTGCTGCTCCCGTAATTCGTCAGGCAGTCCAGCGTGTCCAGCCTGCACCGCAGACGCGCAGCGATGACTTTTCAGACGTGTTGGCGAAATACGATAATTGAATTCTAATCACTGGTTGAGTCTTCACGCGCCGCCTTCGTTCGCGGCCAAATTGTCGATATATTGAACGGCGGCGCAGCTTGGTTCTCGCCCCAATTCGCACGCCATACCAAACAGTCGGCGCGCTTCGCTGACATTCTGGCTGACCCCGCGCCCGTCCAGATATTGGCGGCCCAAATTCTCACACGCCTCGCGGTTTCCCGCTTCGCAAGCGGTTCCAAAGATTGAAGCAGCCTTCGCCTGATCCTGCGGCACCACTTTGCCGTCGAGATAAAAGCTACCGACCAGATTGCAGCCCGCCGCATTGCTTACATTGCATGACCCGTTCGCAAGGCTGAACGCTGTCGCAGGATTAACGACCACGCCAGTGCCGTTGAGATAAAGGATGGCGAGCAAGTTGCACGCACCTTGCTGTCCAACGGCGCAACCAGTCTCGAAAATCGCTGCGGCGGCGGAGGCATCCTTTGCCAGTCCGTATCCGGCCAGCTTGCGCGACCCGAACGCTTCACACACTTCTCCCGCGCCATTGTTACACGCCAGGTTGAAGAAATATTCTGCGCGTGCCGGTTCGGCGGGAACACCAAGTCCATCAGCGTAAATCTGGCCTAGTTTCCCGCAAGAAGGCCAGAACCCTCCAGAGCAAGCCGTTTCAGCCAGCGCCAAGGCTCTCGCCTGACTGGCGGTGATTCCATTTGCGGTGCTGTAAGCGTCAGAGGCGGCGCCGCAAGCGGGAGCGTATCCCGCATCGCAACCTTTCAACCAATAACGAACTGCGATGACCATGTCCGGAGCTGTGCCCTGACCGCGACTATGGATCAGCGCGACATTGAAGCATGATTTACCTAGGCCGGCATCGCAGCTTTGATTGTAAGAGGCGAGCGCGGCCGCAAAATCGCCAGCGCGGTAAGCCTCGTTGGCTTGCTGGTGTACTGTTTCCGCGGGGTGGAGTTCCTGCGCAGCAGCCACCCAGGGCAACCCGAGAAGGGCGGCCAAAGTGAGTATGCTGCGCAGAAGGTGCCGCATCAATCAGCTTTGGCAATTGGTGGTTCTTCGCCCAAATCTTCGTACCAAGCTTCGACCGGGCCTTTGAGCTTGATCGTCAGCGGCTGTCCCTTGCGGTCCATCGTCTTGCCCGCTTGAACGCGAACCCAGCCTTCGGAGATGCTGTATTCCTCGATGTCGGTGCGAACATTGCCCTTGAAGCGGATGCCGACGCCGCGCTGAAGTTTCTCAGCGTCAAAGAATTTACTGCGCGGATTGACCGAAATCTGATCCGGCGGGACGTCTGGACCTGTCTTGGCCGGAGCTGTCTCGGCGCCTGTTGTGTCAGGGCTTGTATCGGGGGTTTGATTGTCGCTCATTATGCATTCCTGGCAGTTATTATCTGACTCGCGCCCCTAATGCGCTGACGGCGGGGCTGCAAGCTGCATCGGCAATCAGCCCGCCCAATGCACAATCCCTACTGAACGGGCGCTGAAACCGGTCAATCTGCCGAATATTTCTGCCTTAGCGCTGGTTTAGGCATCGCAGCGCTTGCCCTTTTGCGCGGGGCCTTTTAAGGGCACGCCCTTGCTCGCGAGGTAATGCTGAAAAGCGTTGTTGCGCGGTATCGTTCGGGTTGCGGGCGTGGCGGAATTGGTAGACGCGCTGGTTTTAGGTACCAGTATCTTACGATGTGGGGGTTCGAGTCCCTTCGCCCGCACCAGAACGCCGCCTGCGCCTCGTAGAAATACGAGCGGAAAATACCAGATTTTGAAAAGGTTTAAGTAGCGCACCATGCAGATTAAAGAGACCACCAACGAAGGCCTCAAGCGCGCCTATCAGGTGACCATTCCGGCAGCAGATATTAGCAGCCGAATCGACGCCGAGATCAAGAAGGTTGCCCCGCAGGTCAAAATGCCCGGCTTCCGTCCTGGAAAAGTGCCAGCGAATCTGGTCAAAAAGATGCACGGCGAACAAATCCACGCGCAAACCGTCAATGACGTGATCCGCGAATCAGTTGATGAAGTTCTGAAGCAGAAGGCGCTGCGTCCTGCGATGCAGCCCGCGATTGACCTCGAAGAAGGTTATGAAGAAGGCAAGGACGCGATCGTAAAGATCGATCTGGAAATCCTGCCTGTCATTGAAACGCCTGATGTCGAAGGCCTCAAGCTTGAGCGTCTGACAGTGCCGGTTGCCGATAAGGCCGTTGAAGAAGCGCTGCAAAACATCGCTGATCAGCAAAAAAGCTACAAAGACGCGCCGAAATCGAAGAAAGCCGCTGACGGCGATCAGCTAATCATCGATTTCACTGGCAGCGTTGATGGTGTTGAGTTTGAAGGCGGCAAGGCTGAAGACGCTCCGCTGGTTATCGGTTCGGGCCAATTCATTCCCGGTTTTGAAGAGCAATTGACTGGTGCGAAAACCGGCGACGAGAAAACCATCACGGTCACGTTCCCGACGGATTACCAAGCCGAACATCTCGCCGGCAAGGAAGCGCAATTCGCGGTTGTCGTTAAGCAAGTGAAGGTCGAAGGCGACACGAAGCTTGATGATGATTTCGCCACTTCGCTTGGCCTCGACAGCCTTGATAAGCTGAAAGAGCTTCTCAAAGGTCAGCTGGAGCAGGAAACAAACGGCCTGACGCGCACGCAGATGAAGCGCCAATTGCTCGATCAATTGGCTGCCGGCCATGATTTTGATGTTCCAGAGAAAATGGTTGAAGCCGAGTTTGAACAAATTTGGGCACAGCTTCAGCAAGAAGCCGCTAAGGATGAAGATCCTGATGGCGCGCTGAAGGAAATCGAAGCCGAGAAAGATGACTACCGCAATATCGCAGAACGTCGCGTGCGTTTGGGCCTGTTGCTTTCCGAAATCGGTCAGAAGAACGGCGTTGAAGTTTCTCAACAGGAAATGAGCATGCTGATCCAGCAAGCGGCGCAGCAATATCGCAATGAAGACCGCGAACGCTTCGTTCAGTACATCAATTCAGAGCCAATGGCTGCTGCACAGCTGCGCGCACCATTGTATGAAGACAAAGTTGTCGACTTCCTGTTCGACAAAGCTGAAGTAACCGACCGCGAAGTAACGCGTGAAGAGCTGGAAGCGGCAATCGAAGCTGATGAAGCTGCCGAAGAAGCGGCTGCCAAGCAAAAGGCTCCGGCCAAAAAGAAAGCAGCGGCTAAGAAGGCTCCGGCCAAGAAGGCGGCCCCTAAGAAAGAGGCAGCCAAGAAGGCTGACGATAAGCCAGCTGCGAAGAAAGCTCCGGCTAAGAAGGCGGCCCCAAAAAAGGAAGCTGCTGAGAAACAACCTGCAGCCAAGAAGGCTCCTGCAAAGAAGCCTGCCGCAAAGAAAGCTGCTCCTAAGAAGAAGTAAGCTTCGCTTAGATTCGAGAAAGGGCGGGGCGCATATCAGTGCGCTCCGCCTTTTTTTATGGCTGACTATCGCTCGGCTGAGTCTGCATCCCACCGCTCAAAGCTGGGCTTAGGGAGTTGGGCGCTGCGGGCGCGCTCATAGGCGGCGCCTAATTTCAGCACCTCATGATCGGCCCATTTGGCTCCGAAGAAGCTGATTCCGATGGGCAGCCGTTCCACTTGACCCATGGGTACGGTCAGATGAGGATAGCCCGCAATAGCAGCCGGACTTCCGAAGCCGATGCTGCCATTGAAATTGTCACCATTGACCAGATCGCTGGTCCAGCTTGGGCCTCTCGTCGGGGCGACCAGAAACTGCACGGCGTGTTTTGCCAGCAGCATGTCGAGCGTTTCTTTGCCAGCTATTCGCACGGCATTTTCGCGAGCTTTCTCGTATGCCTCGCGGTCGGTCGACTGTTCGGCGGTTTGAAATATGCTTTGTCCGAAATAGCGCATCTCGGTCCCAGCATTGGCTTCATTAAAAGCGATGAGATCAGCAAGGCTGCGCGGAGTTGGGTCCTCACCCTCCATTTCCGGAATGGACTCAAGATACTTTCCCATTTCCTCGCGCAATTCGAACAACAGCACGGTGAAGCTGTCGCCATACATCTTAGTGTTGGGTTCAAATTCCACATCGACAAGCACGGCCCCGGCGCGCTCCAGATCAGCAAGAGCGATCTCGAAAACGGTCTCGACATCATCACGATTGCCGATCTGATCTCGCATCACGCCAATGCGAACGCCTTCAAGAGAATAGGCTGAAAGGCCAGAGGTGTAGTCGGTCAGTCGGTTTGGAACAGTCGATGTCACTGCGTCTGCAGAGTCCTCACCAGCGATGGCGCCCAATAGCATTGCTGCGTCCATGACAGTCAGGGCCATCGGGCCTGCCGTATCTTGGGTGCTGCTGATTGGCACCACGTGAGTTCGGCTTACAAGACCGACACTGGGCTTGAAACCAACAACTCCATTGATGCTCGCGGGGCAGGTAATCGAACCGTTGGTTTCTGTTCCGATGGCGGCCCATGCGAACCCTGCTGCGACGGCCGCACCGCTGCCTGATGAAGAGCCGCAGGAATTGCGGTCAATCGCGTGCGGATTTCGGGTAAGGCCGCCGATTGCGCTCCATCCGCTGGTCGAGCTGTTGTCGCGGATATTGGCCCATTCGGACAAGTTGGTTTTGCCAAGAACGATGCCACCGTTAACGCGTAAATTGGCAATCAAAGGCGCATCGCGCCGCGTCATATTGTTTTGAAGTGCCAGACTGCCGGCCGTGGTAGGCCATTCGGCGGTTTCGATATTGTCTTTGACTAACACCGTTTTACCTTCAAGCGGCAGTTCAACCCGGGAGACAGCCAGATCGGCAGCGCCGGGGTTGTATGCAATGACTGCATTGAGCATGGGGCCGGCATCATCCAGCGTTTCGATCCGGTGAATTTGGTCCTTTACTTCAGCTACGCGGGCGGAGGCCGGGCCGCCATTGGTAAAAGCGGGCGGCTGTTCTTGCGCGAAAGCGAGACTAGCGCCGCCAAAATAGCATGCGCTGGACAGAAGCGCGGCGAGCGGGATTTTATGGATTATCATGCACCGCAGACTGCCAGTTTGGTAATTTATCGCAAGGCTTGTGTTGCATGGCGGGACAGCGGTTCTGCTTTTACCCGCAATTTACCTCCGCCCTTTACAGCTCCACCACCCAGGGAAAATTGAGAGGGCAGGAGCGAGTTGCGAGCGAACAAAAATCGTAAGTCGTGAGTAGAATATGAGCCAATCACATGCCACCATAGCGGCTAGGCCGCAGCGTTATCACGACATCGACGGAGCGCGATCCGTTCTGATGTTC
The DNA here is from genome assembly GCF_009827545.1 of Pontixanthobacter gangjinensis. Lineage (NCBI taxonomy): Bacteria > Pseudomonadati > Pseudomonadota > Alphaproteobacteria > Sphingomonadales > Erythrobacteraceae > Pontixanthobacter > Pontixanthobacter gangjinensis. Next base: position 1,142,726 of record NZ_WTYS01000001.1, read on the forward strand.
CTGTCGGTCGCTTTGCATGCAGGCACAGTCTATGCGCCAGCGCGGCCCTGGATAACAGCGAACACCGATAGTCACGCATTCTTTGACTGGCTGATTTTTGGGTTTCACTTGTTTGTTACACCGACATTTTTCTTTGTCGGCGGGTTCTTTACGGTGTTATTGCTGTCACGCCGCAGTGTCGGCGATTTCATCACAAACCGGCTCGTCCGCACTGGTATCCCGCTCGTAAGCGTTGCCGTGTCGCTCAATATGATTGAGCATCATTTGCGTTACATCGATGCCGGGGGCGGCGCGACATTTCTGGGCTGGATCGGAAGTGCAGAATTCATAGCAATCTGGATGGATGGCACTTGGGCTTTGCATTTATGGTTTCTGGTCAGCCTAATCCCGATGTTCCTGCTCGCCGGAGCGGTTCAGTGCGCTGTTCCGCGCAATTCATCTTTGAGGCAGAAGGTTGTCCAATTTTCAGACAAATTCGGCTTGTGGTTCGGCTCCAGCGCCGCATTTGCAATTTTCCTGTTGCTTGCGGCTTCCGCCAACACAGCGAATTATCTGGCTGCTGCGCAGATGCCGGGTGCTTATGATTTGATATTCCCGGGTTTCCAAAGCTGGTACAAATTGGTCAGCGAATTTCCCTTCTTTGTCATCGGCGTGATGGCTGCGCTTTCGCCCGGCTTCTTGGCGGCTCTGGTGCGCTGGCGCGGGTGGATGCCAGCTGCTGCAGCACTCGCGTTGCTGGTTCAGCCCTATCCCGATGAAAGTCAGAGCCAGCTTGTTTCGCTAGCGATGCTTTTCGCCAACCAATTGGCAATCTGGACGATCGTTCTGTTCATTCTGCAATTCTTCCACCGGTATTTCTTTGCCGGTGGCCCCAAAACCGCCTGGCTGGCAGACTGCGCACTGACGATGTATTTACTGCACCACTGCCTTATCTATGCCTATGGCCAGTGGCTGGTAGCGGTGGATTGGCCCATCGCGCTGGAGTTTGCGATTTTGACCATTGTCACGGCCGCTACCGTCATTGTGATCCATGAATATGTGGTTCGGCGCTTCGCACTTGCCAGGCTGCTGTTTAATGGAAAGACCGATATCGGCGCGATCCGCAAGGAGCGTGCCGAGAAAGCCGAGGACAGCCGTGTTTCCGGATTGCTGCCGGCCGAATAAGGGTCAGAAGTTGCCCGAAACGCTGAACCGGAATATCGGGCCTATATCGCGCGCTCTTTCTTCAATGAAGGCGATCTGGTTGTCGGTGCGGGGCCCATCATAGACCGTTCGTTCAAAGAATTCCTTCCCGCCTAGAAGGTTCGCCGCAGTCGCGCTTACTGTCAGCCCGAAAACGTCCTTATGCTCGATGAAGACATCGGCGAAGGTTGGTCCTTCATAATTGCGCCCGACTTCGCTGAGCCTCAAATACCGATTGTTGCGCGAATGGAAGATGTTAGCGCCATAGGCCCAATCGCTGGACGGTATGTCATGGCGGAATTCAGCGCGGAAACGCTTATTGCGCTGTTGCGAGAATGCCCGGCTGATGCCGGTCAAGGGATCGCGCACATTAGTGTCAATGATCTGGAATTCGAGATCGACTTGCGCGCCAGGCACGCCGAGCGGATCAAATTTCAGGGTTGTGTTCCAATTGAAATCGGTGCGCTTTGCCTTATCAATATTGCCGCGCGCTTCGCCGCCAGTCAGCAGCGGGATAACGTCAATATAGTCCTCGACCATCCGATGCGTGACCGTGAAATTGGTTGAGCCCCAAGCGCCAAGTGTCTTGTTGATTTCCAGCTCAATATCCCAGCGCTGTTCTGGCACCAATTCATTATTGCCCCCATTTTGGTTGCCGTCATCAAGGAATACCCGCGCAAGCACGTCACCGAAGGACAATTGGCCAACCACGCGGCGGGCTTCGAGCGAGATATCCAGCCCTTTTTCAGGACGCCATGATAGCGAAGCGGAGCCCTTTGGTCGTTTAAAGCTGCGCGCATTTGCAGCGCTGCCTGATTGGGTTATTTTGGAGAATTCAGCCCCGCCAGTTGCCTGAAAGCCCAATTCCGGGGTCAATTGCTTGCTAAAGCTTAGGGCAGTTTCATATCGATCCTCGCGGACACCGCCGGTGCCTTCGGGGAAGGCAATTGGCGCGAACTCGCCGCCGTCCAGCTCGAACAGGCTTGCTACATTATCAAGCCGGTTGAAAGCCGCTTCGCCGGTTATCTGCCAATCGGCGTCAAACATCGGCCAATTGTACTCGCCCCGAACAATGCGCTCTCCTTGATCGCTTATCTGTGCAAACCGGCCCCCTTCATCGTCCGAACTGTCGCCGAAGCCTGTCGTCACAGTCTCAGTGAAGTCGCGGTTCTGGAAACTCTCCAGACCTATAAGCTTAAGTTTCCCGGAGCCGAGGGGGAATTCGATATCTGCAGAAATTTCATATTCATATTCGCGGTTACGGCGGATGTTGTCCCGATTGCGGTCAACCAACCCCGTGCCAGACAGAAACTCTTGCTCTGCTGCGTCAAATATCTCTTTCTCGTATGACAAATTCAGGTTGGCGGTAACATCCTTGCCGAAATCATATTTGAGATTGGCTGAAATTGAGGGTTCGTCAAATTTACCCTTGAAGCCGCCATCCTGAGTTTCGAGTAGCGTGCCATTGGCATCATAAATGAAGCCCGGTCCAACAGCACCAAAGCGGTTGTTCTGCAGTCTGGCTGCGATTGTGTAGTCCAAGTTTCCCGCACTTCCTGATGCGGAGATTTCACCACCAAACAATTCCTGGCGATCTGTTTCGGGGCGAAAGCTCCCACGCCAAACAAATTGGCCCGACATGCCGCCGCCCGAAGTGATGATGTTGGCCACCTGTCCGGTCAGCCCCGGAATATCGAGCGTGGTTCCGTCAACGATTTCTATCCGGACGACCTTATCAGCAGGTATCCGTGATAGCTGGTCGCGAGCACTGTCGGACTTGCTCGACAGCCGGCCGCCATTGATCAAAATGTTCTCGTCTGCCTGACCAAGACCGCGACCGCCTCCACCGCCACCCTGAATGTTGAACCCCGGGACTTCTTGCAGCATGTCGAGTGCGTTGCGGGGCGCAATGCGGGCGAAATATTCGGGTGCGTAGACTTGTCCCCGGCCTTCAGAAACACTGGTTTCGGCGGTTGCCGCGGCGCTGGCGTCTACCGCAACGGCTTTTGAAATATCCGGTAGGGATTCTTGGGCTACCAAGGGCGCGCAGAAACATAGCGCGACCCCGCTTGGCAGCAGAGCGAAAGCTCGTGCGGAAAAAATTCGCAACTCAGGGGGGAATGCGGCCATGGGGGGATTATCCTCTCTCAATTGCATCTTTCGCAATTGCTACGCGCTTAGAACAGAGCCGACTCGACAGGGGGATGGCATTGCGCGATGAACAACTTGGCGCGTTGAAAGTTCCAGATGACCCGTTTTGAAGGAGCGACGAGGCGACCGAGGAGGCCGCCAGCTACTGACTGCAATCAAGGAGTTTTCAACCGATCTGGCATCATCAAGGGTTAATGCCCTTGAACATCGCCGCGCCAGTCGCGACATAGGCGGTCAGATTTGAGATGACGTAAGGATTATTATGATCGACCTTTCACAGCACCTTGGCGATACATACGGCACGCAAGGCCAATTTACCCGCGACCCGGTGACCGGCGCGCTGGTGCCTATGGTTGTCGAGCAGACCAGCCGGGGTGAGCGTAGCTTCGATATTTTCAGCCGCCTTCTACGCGAACGGATTGTGTTCGTTACTGGCCAGGTCGAAGACGGAATGGCATCGCTTATCACCGCGCAATTGCTGTTTCTTGAAAGCGAAAACCCGTCCAAGCCGATTTCTATGTATATTAACTCGCCTGGCGGTGTTGTGACCGCTGGAATGGCGATCCATGACACTATGCAATATATCAAGCCACGTGTGTCCACCGTTTGCATGGGGCAGGCCGCATCGATGGGCAGCTTCCTGCTAGCAGCAGGGGAACCTGGCATGCGTGTTGCGCTGCCGAACAGCCGCATCATGATCCACCAGCCTTCTGGCGGTGCGCGCGGTATGGCGTCGGATATCGAAATTCAGGCCCGCGAAATATTGCGGATCAAGAAGAGCATGAACGATCTTTATGTGAAATACACCGGCAAGAAATTGTCCGAGATCGAAAAGGCGATGGACCGCGACACCTTCTTGGAGGCAGACGAAGCGATGAAATTCGGCATCGTCGACAAAGTCTTCGAAACACGCCCTGAAGGCGAAGAGCCTGCCGACGAGAAGGGTTCGGGCGGCGCTCCTGAATAAGGGTTTGCCGCCTCTTCTCACCGGCGCATTGCGGTGCATTGCCCCGGCGTGGGACGTTAACTGTAGCAATTCAGCAACCTTGCCGCTTCAGCACTCCGTAAGGGGTGCCTGCTATAAGCTGTAGGTTGATTATCAAATATCCGGCCTTAAAGTCGGACGAATCGCGCCATTTGGCCCGCTTGGGGTCAAACGGACACAAGGGATTCGGGAACACGGGATATGACTAAATTGAGCGGAACCGACTCCAAGAGTACGCTTTACTGCAGCTTCTGCGGCAAATCGCAGCATGAAGTGCGCAAGCTGATCGCTGGCCCGACCGTGTTCATCTGTGATGAATGCGTTGAGCTATGCAACGATATTATCCGTGAGGAAACCAAGGCTGGCATCGCTGGCAAGGGTGATGGCGATGTGCCGACACCGATGGATATTTTCACCACGCTGAATGATTATGTAATCGGCCAAGACCGTGCCAAGCGCGTTCTGTCTGTCGCGGTGCATAACCATTACAAGCGGCTGAAGCATGGCGGCAAATCGGGTGAGGTTGAGCTCGCCAAATCGAACATTCTGCTGGTTGGCCCGACCGGTTGCGGTAAGACGCTGCTGGCGCAGACGCTGGCCCGCACGTTCGACGTGCCGTTTACGATGGCTGATGCGACCACGCTGACAGAGGCCGGCTATGTCGGTGAGGATGTCGAGAATATCATTCTCAAATTGCTGCAATCCTCCGACTATAATGTCGACAAGGCGCAGCACGGTATCGTCTATATTGACGAGATCGACAAAATTACCCGCAAGTCTGAAAACCCCAGCATTACGCGTGATGTCTCGGGCGAGGGCGTGCAGCAAGCCTTGCTGAAGTTGATGGAAGGCACCACTGCCTCCGTTCCCCCGCAAGGCGGGCGCAAGCATCCGCAGCAAGAATTTTTGCAAGTCGACACCACCAATATCCTGTTCATTTGCGGCGGTGCGTTTGCGGGCCTCGAAAAAGTCATCGCAGACCGTTTGCAAAAACGCTCGATCGGTTTCGGCGCGAATGTTGCCGATCCTGACAAGCGCCGTATTGGGGAACTGCTTGAAAAATGTGAGCCGGAAGATCTGCTGAAATTTGGCTTGATTCCTGAATTTGTTGGCCGTCTGCCGGTTATCGCCACTTTGCGTGATCTGGATATCGAAGCGCTGGTGAAAATCCTCAGCGAACCGAAAAACGCGCTGGTCAAACAATATGCCAAGCTGTTCGAACTGGAAGATGTCGAGCTGACATTCACCGAAGACGCGCTGCAAACGGTCGCCCAAAAGGCTATCGAACGCAAAACCGGCGCGCGCGGATTGCGCTCGATTGTCGAAGGCATCCTACTCGATACGATGTTCGATCTGCCCGATATGGAAGGCGTGACCGAAATCGTCATCGACAGCGAAGTGGTTGAAGGACGCAAACAGCCAATTCGCGTAGTTGGCGGCGAAAGCGAGAAGGAAGAGGCGGCTTAATTTGTTCGGTAGAGCGCGAGAAGTTTTTCGCTCAGCTCTAACGTCGGGAGGCCTGCGACTAATCCAAACTTCCGAAGAGTTTAAGAAAGCCAAGAGGAATTTCCTTTGGGTTTCCGGGGTGCTTTGGCTATTTTCTGTGTCTAGTCCGAGCAAAGGTGACTCTTATAAAGTCACCTTACTTTCTGACTTCGAAGTCGGACAATTTACCCTTGCAACAGGATTGATAATTCTTCTTGTTTACAACTGGTTGGGCTTTTCTCGCGAAGTTCGTAGGGTTCACCACGAAGCATCTGTGGCGGCCAAGGCCCTTGAGGCAAGTGACGAACCTGAGCGGGGTACTATTGTTTTGATGCAATTTGACAACGCCGCCGGAGAGATGGTGAAGGGGGTTCAAGAATGGAGCGTCCAGTTAAAAAAAGCATCAGCCAAGATTAATGACTTGGAAGTCCGAGAAACGGAGATTGAACAAACCCTTCCAGAAATCAGCCGAGAATTGCGAGAGCTAGAAAATAAATCGATCAGAATTCAGCAGAATGTAATGGCCTTTTTTGAGTCCACAGAAGGTACGACCAATCTGCAAAAAATTGCGAAGCATTACGAGGATGATGCTAAAGGTCTTTCGGAGCAAATATTCAAAGTGTCAGCGGAAGCCTCTCATTTGGCTAGTCAAATCAAGTCGAATGATCGCGATCCTGACCTCGAATTGATCTATGAGACTGAAAATTCAGCGATAACGAAAATTGAACAACTGCATAGTCTTACAAAGAAACTTTCGGACATATCAATCAGTTTCGTGAACTTTGCTGATGATTTAGATGGCCGTGATGTGAGGAGTCATATTTTCCTAGATCGCTTTGTACCTTACGGCTTTGCAACGGTTGCGTTTGGCACTTGTGTTTGGTTTAAATATGAGATCGCCCTTGTCTCCATGCGGAATTGGTTTGTAAGTTAGACATCTGAGAAATGTCGCCCTTGTGGTTTGTCTTGCCATTTGCCCCTCCGTTAGTCCTGCGGACTGCCACCTCCCCATTGCTGTGTAACGGGGCGGATGATTGCGACCAAAACCCCGCCCAGCCCGAGGAGGCGCTGAGCGGGGTTCTGTTTGCGCTGCGGGAGGGGAATTTCGCAGCGCGGGTTGTTACTGGATCAGGCCGGCAGGAATACGCCATCGGTTACGTGGATCACGCCGTTAGAAACCTTCACATCGGCCTGCGTAACGGCGGTGGCGCGGCCTGCGGCGTCTGTGATGACCACTGTGTCGCCCGATAGACGTGCGGTCAGTTCGCCTCCTGATAGGGTAGAGAGGGTTGCGCTGCCGCCGCCTGCTTGAATCAGACCGATCAGGTCAGCGGCAGAGACATTTCCGGCCACTGCGTGATAGGTCAGGATGCCGGTCAGGGTTCCCTTGTTTTCAGGCTTTACCAGCGTTGCCACGGTGCCTTCTGGCAATTTCGCAAAGGCCGTGTCGGTGGGCGCGAAGATGGTGAATGGGCCGGGGCCGGAAAGTGTGTCAGCTAGGCCGGCTGCCTTAACCGCGGCTACCAGAGTGGTATGTACGCCGGTGCCAACAGCGGCCTGCACGATATTAGGCTGCGCCATTTCACCATGTGATTTGTGGTTATGCGCAGCAACCGGTGCGGTGCCGATCAGCGCGCCACCCGAAATTGCAACTACGCCTGCGAGGGCAAGGGCTTTGAATGATTTGAAATTTGGCATTGAATATCTCCTGTTTCATCAAGCCCCGTCCGGCTTGTGATGGAGATACGCAGCCCGCCAATTGGCGGATGCAAAAAATATCAGGTTTTTGTAAATTCGCCCGATGCGACCGTCGGGCCCGCGGCTGAATTGGGCAAATGTCCGCCCAAGGGTTCACGAGTCAAAATCAGGTCAGAGCCAGCCGCAATGCGCTGCGCCAAAGCCTCGTCAATTGGCATCCGGCGTTCCTCGCCTGGCACAACCACGCCCAAGGATATCGGAGCGCCTTCATCCGCAACCAGCCACAATTCATGATCATGTACGCCGTCAGCGGTCAGGCCGCTGGCCGAGACAAGCATTTCGGAGCTGTCGGGCAGATACGTCACCGCGAGCCGGAGCGGCGTCTCGCCAATCGGGATATTGGCCATTAGCGGCGCGGCAGGATTGGCGGGCTGTTGCTGGATCGCGGGAATGGCGAAAAAGGCCAGCGCAATCGCCGCGGCAGCAGATACGAGGCTGGCCATTTGCCACTGCCGGATGCGGCGGCGCAATGTTACGACTTCAGCTGCCGGGCGGCTGTCCTCCGCAATCTTGCGCTCGATCCGCGCCCAAACCTGTTTGCCGGGCGCTATCTCGGCAAATTCGTCATGCAGCGGTGCGAGGCGCTCCTGCCATGCAGCGACCTCCTCCGCGAAAGATGGGTCGCTCACCATCAATCCGCGTGCTTGCAGCAATTCCTCGCCTTCGAGCAGGCTAAGCGCGTGTTCGGCGGCGAGCCGTTCGCGATCTGTCAATCCTGGAGCGCTCATATGTCGAGACACCTCTTTAATTTTTCGAGTCCGCGCCGGACCCAGCTCTTCATCGTTCCCAACGGAACATCCTTGGCCTCAGCCAATTCTGCATAGGTTGTGCCTTCAAAGAAAGCAGTGCGGATAGCATCCTGAGTGCGGTCTTCCAATTCGCCAAGGCAATGGTGAATCTTCGCATCGCGCTGTGTGGTTTCCAGCATGGCATCGGCGAGTGGTGCCGAATCCGAAATTTCTGCCGCTTCTTCGATTGGCGCCGCTTCGCGTTGGACCCTGCCACCGCCGCCGCCCGAGCGCAGCCTGTCAATCGCCCGGTTGCGCGCGAAGGTCGCCAGCCAGCTGATCGGGCTTGCCCGCGCCGGATCGTACCGACCGGCGCTGCGCCACAAACTGATATAGACGTCTTGCAAGGCATCCTCGGCTTCATCTCTGCTGCCTAAGATACGCAGGCAAATGCCAAATAGTTTCGCTGAGGTGGCCGAGTAAATGAATTCGAGCGCTGACCTGTCGCCATCCGCCAACCGCGCGATTGCGGCTTTCAGCTCTTCACGGGCCCGTTCCGGATCGCTCACGGGGCGCAACCCTGGCCATGCTGTGCACAATCGCGGGTCTGCTCAATCTGGATGGTCGCGTGGTTGATCCGGTGATGATGCGCGAGTTCTTCCGAAATATCATGCAGGAACGTATCGCCTGGATGCCCGCTAGGGATAACCAGGTGGGCGGTTAGTGCAGTTTCGGTGGTGCTCATTGGCCAGATATGCAGATCATGGACCGCCTCGACCCCGGGCAAATCTGACAGAAATTCGCGTACGTCCAATTCGGAAATGCCTTCAGGCACGCCCAGCAGCCCCAACTTCACGCTGTCTTTCAGCAAGCCCCACGTGCCCCATGCGATTACCGCGACAATCACAAGCGACGTCAGTGGATCAATCCAATTCGCTCCGGTAAATATGATCGCGAGGCCAGCCACAACCACGCCCACAGAAACCAGCGCATCGGCGGCCATGTGCAAATAGGCACCGCGAATATTCAGATCGTCTTTCTGACCGCGCATGAACAGCAAAGCCGTCCCGCCATTGATCAATATCCCGATACCCGCGACGATCACGACGGTCATGCCCTCTACCTGTGCGGGGTCAGACATGCGGTGCAATGTTTCGAACAGGATTGCGCCGATTGCGACCAGCAGCAGCCCCGCATTGACTAATGCGGCGAGGATGGTTGAGCTTTTGTAGCCATAGGTGAAGCGCCCGGTCGGAGCGCGTTTCGCTGCGATACTCGCGCCCCATGCCAGCAGCAAGGCGAGGACATCGGATAGATTGTGCCCCGCATCTGCAATCAGTGCCATTGAGCCTGAGAGGAAGCCGTAGGTTGCCTCGACAATTACGAATGCAGTGTTGAGAACGACCCCGATGGCGAATGCGCGCCCGAAATCAGCAGGGGCGTGGCTGTGGCCTCCTCCGTGAGCATGTTTGTGCCCATGCGAGTGCCCATGATCCTGAGAATGTGCGTGCCCGTTACCCATCGGCATTAGTCGTAAACACAAGCTTCCAATCCGTCACGCCTTACTACACCCATGCGCGCGGCAATCATGTTGCCATATCGGCGGGTGAAGCCGGTAGGATTGGTGACGGAGCGTTTTTGAGGCAAGGGCAGGGCGGCAGCCATGCGCGACGCTTCTGATTTACTCAGCCGCGATGCAGAGTGGCCGAAATATCGCTGTGAGCCAGCTTCGGCTCCGTATGTGCCGATGCCGGTTTCTGCGACATTGAGGTAAACCTCCATAATCCGCCGTTTGCCCCATATTTTTTCTATCAGGAAAGTGAACCACGCCTCGAACCCTTTGCGAACATATCCGCCGCCTTGCCACAGGAACACGTTCTTGGCGGTTTGTTGGCTGATTGTGGAGCCGCCGCGGATCCGGCCGCCGCGCGCGTTACGTTCAATCGCTTTCTCGATCGCTTCCACATCGAACCCGTCATGGGTGCAGAATTTGCCGTCCTCCGCAGCGACAACTGCGCTGACCAGATTGCGGTCGATATTCGAGAGCGATTCCCAGTCTTTGGTAATCCCGTCACCATTCATAACCATGGTCGCAGTAACAGGCGGCGGCACAAATTTGAAAATGAGCACGAATGCCAGACTGAGGCCCACGAACCACAGAACGATTTTCGCAAGGATTTTGAGTAAACGAACCATCTCAGCGGGTATTAGCGCGGGAATGCGGTACCACAAACAAAAACCCCGCCGACATTGCTGTTGGCGGGGTCATTTGTTCGGTCGCGGGTAAGATTTTATGCCGCAGTCGGCATCAGCCTTTCACCAGCAATTGCCTTCATCGCTTTTTGCAGCTTTTCAAATGCGCGCACTTCGATCTGGCGGATGCGTTCGCGGCTAACGGAATAGACCTGCGACAGCTCTTCGAGAGTTTGCGGGTTTTCGGTCAGCCGGCGTTCGGTCAAGATGTGCTTTTCACGTTCGTTGAGCGCGTCCATTGCCTCGCCCAGCATTTCGTGCCGGACTTCGGCTTCTTCAGCCTCGGCCACGGTTTCATCCTGCAGCGGGCGGTCATCGACCAACCAATCCTGCCACTGGCCGCCGCCATCTTCATCGCCGCGCATCTGGACGTTGAGCGAACCATCACCGCCCATCATCATCCGGCGGTTCATGTTGATGACTTCTTGCTCGGCAACGCCAAGCGTAGTCGCAATTTTGGTTACGTCATCAGGATGCAGGTCGCTGTCTTCATACGCTTCCAGCTCTTTCTTCATCCGGCGAAGGTTGAAGAACAACTTTTTCTGGGCAGCGGTGGTGCCCATTTTCACGAGGCTCCAACTGCGCAGGATGAATTCCTGCATGCTCGCCTTGATCCACCACATTGCATAGGTGGCAAGGCGGAAGCCGCGTTCCGGTTCGAATTTCTTGACGCCTTGCATCAGGCCAACGTTGCCTTCCGAAATCAGATCGGAAACGGGCAAGCCATAACCGCGATAACCCATCGCAATCTTCGCGACGAGGCGAAGGTGGCTGGTTACCAGTTGCGCTGCTGCTTCGGGGTCTTCGTGTTCCGCATAGGCTTTGGCGAGCATGTATTCTTGCTCTGCGGTCAAAACGGGGAACTTCTTGATTTCCGACAGATAGCGATTGAGGCTTTGCTCGCCGCCCAGCGCCGGTACTTTTGCTGTTACGTTACTCACTTTTTCCCTAACCTTTCTTGAGCCAACCTCTTTTTCACAAACCCCTAATGGGCATCCGTAATTTCGGGCCGCTTGGTTACATATAGACGCAGTTTCCGTTTTTTGCAGCACTTACTGTGTGCATTTCATCGATCTCAACGAGCGGTTTGGTCGATTAGTTCCCGCATATCGTCGGGCAACTCAGCGTGAAACTCCACTTTTTCGCCAGTGACCGGATGGTCAAATCCAAGCGAAGCTGCGTGGAGCGCCTGTCTGACAAACCTCAATCGCTGAAGAATCGGTCTGAGTGGTGCGGTCGTGCGTCCGTATAATGGATCCCCTAATAGCGCATGACCGATTGATGCAAAATGAACGCGCACCTGATGGGTTCTACCAGTTTCCAGCCTGCACTCTATTACACTGGAATTGCTCAATACTCTTTTGGTCGTATAGTGCGTGATTGCGTGTTTCCCGCGTGAGGAATCCTCCTCCAAGACCGCCATTTTCTTGCGGTTGCCCGATGATCTTCCGATCACCCCTTCGATGGTCCCGCTGGTCGGGGCGGGGTGGCCGTTGCAGACTGCGATATATCGCCGGGAAATTGTATGGTCGGCGAATTGCTTCGCCAGCCCCTCATGTGCGGCAGTAGATTTTGCTACCACCAACAAACCAGAAGTATCCTTATCAATCCGGTGGACGATGCCGGGACGCGCAACTCCGCCGATTCCTGACAATTGCCCCCTGCAGTGATGGAGCAGCGCGTTGACCAAAGTGTTTTCATGATTTCCCGCTGCGGGATGGACGACCATGCCCGCAGGCTTGTTGACGACAATCAGATGCTCATCCTCGAACGCGATATCGAGGGGGATGTCCTGCGGTTGCGCTTCCGCTACTGTCGCAGGCGGCACATTGATGGTGAAATGCGCGCCGGGCTGCATTTTGGCCGACGGGTTCGTTGTGACAGTTTTGCCAACCGTCACCGCCCCTTCTGCCATCAGCGCCTTTATGCGTTCCCGCGAAAGGCCTGATGCCTCTGCCAGAGATTTGTCGATACGGCCCGCCGTGGCGAGGGTTCCGGTAATAAGGTTCGGGTCTGTTTCAGGTTCGATCACAGGCCTCCTTAGCCAGATGGCTTATGGTTGTCGAAGGGCGTGCGTTCTTTTAGTTGCGTTGCGAACGGAAGGGCCCCCGATGATTGCGCAGCGTTTCATATTAAATTCGCAAGGTGATTTGCCAGTTCCGCAATCCGTGCATGGCGCGATGTGTGATTTGGCGGGCAAGTCTGCCCCGCAGGAATGTTGCGGCATTCTGGTGGGTGAAGGCGGGGTAATTACCCGGCTAATCGAATCAGAGAACGTCCATCCAACGCCCGAAACCCACTTCGAAATTGATCCCGAGACCCTGATAGATGCGTATCGCTCCGAACGCAGAGGCGGGCCAGAGGTTCTGGGGTTTTTCCATTCGCATCCATCTGGTGATCCGGCTCCGTCGGAAACTGACCAGGCCATGGCCGCGGGTGACGGCCGCATCTGGGCGATTGTCGGCGTTTCGGGGGTCATGTTCTGGGAGGATAAGGACAGTGGATTCGCGGCTCTTTCCTACACGGTCCTGGACAATTAATCTGGCTGCATGGTTCGCTCCAGCCCCTCTCTTTTTCGCTCATTTTTCACGCACCCGTTAACCACAGGTGGCAGCGGGGTCATTTTCGTTTAAGACAGTGCTCCATATGTTACTCTCATACAGGAAATGCCCCTCCAAAATGAACCAATCCTCTTCCGCCGATCTCGCCGCGTTGCTGTGCTCGCGGCTTTGCCATGATCTGCTCAGCCCGGTTGGTGCAATGAGCAACGGGCTGGAATTGCTGGCTGACGAAACCGATCCGGCAATGCGGCAGCAATGTCTTGAATTGCTTGAGCAAAGCGCCAAGGCAAGCACTGACAAGCTGAAATTCTTCCGCCTCGCTTTTGGCGCGGCTGGCGGATTTGGCGAAATGGTCGAGGTTTCCGAGCCAAAGGCAGCGATCGAGGCTTTGGTTGCAGGCAATAAGCGCGTCGAGATGAGCTGGGCGATGGATGCGGTGAAGCTGCCCAAATCCGCGGTCAAAGTACTGCTCAACCTTGCTCATATCGCTTTGGATGCGCTGGTGCGCGGCGGTACGCTGGATATTGGCGCAGAATTGCGCGGAGGGAATACAGAAATTGTCGTGCGCGCCTCGGGGCCAAAAATCGCATTTGATGAAACCATTGGTCAGGCCCTCGAAGGGAGCCTGCCGGTTGGCGACCTGTCTAGCCGCACCGCACCAGCACATATGATTTCGCTGCTGGCTGACAAATCGGGCGGTGGCTTGCAATATCAACTGACCGATGATGCGCTCGTGCTGGGCGCAGTTCTGCCCCAGCCGGAGGGGTTGATCGGCTAGGCAATGAAAGACGAACTGGTCCATCACACACGGCTTTCGCCGAATTGCAATGATCGCAAATTGCCGATCACGATGGCCGTTCTTCATTATACAGAGATGAAGCCGGTAGAAACCGCGCTGGAACGCCTGTGCGATCCGGTTGCCGGTGTTAGTGCGCATTATCTGATTAGCGAAGAAGGCGAGGTTACCTTGCTGGTGCCCGAGGAGATGCGCGCTTGGCATGCGGGGGCTTCATTCTGGCGCGGGATCAAGGACGTCAATTCGGCAAGCATCGGGATTGAGCTGGATCACCCCGGTCATGCGCTTGGTTACAGGCCATTTGCCGATGCGCAGATCGAGTCGTTGATCCCGTTGCTCCACCGGATCGCGAAGCAGTATGACATCCCCCGCGCCAATGTGGTCGCGCATTCGGATGTGGCTCCGGCGCGCAAGACTGATCCGGGTGAGCTTTTCCCTTGGGATAGACTGTCAGATTGTGGGCTGGCGCTGGCCGTTCCGAAAATTGCATTGGGCGATGTCTATGACAATGACGGCGCGTTCTATCTCGCGCTCGAGCGCTACGGGTATGACATCACCGATGGCCGTGCCGCCGTTACCGCATTCCAGCGCCGTTGGCGGCCGCGCAAGATCAATGGCGAGATTGACGGAGAGATCCGCGCGATACTGTTCCAGCTTTTGCTCGACAGGGACCGGGGAACCGCTAGATAGCCACTTGCCAGGGGGCCGGGCAGCTGCGTTGCTAGCAATAGTACCGAGGAAAGTCCGGGCTCCACGAAACAAGGGTGGCGGGTAACGCCCGCCGCAGGAAACTGTAGGGATAGTGCCACAGAGAGCAGACCGCTTCGTTTCGGCGAAGTAAGGGTGAAAGGGTGCGGTAAGAGCGCACCGCGCGGCTGGTAACAGCGGCGGCATGGTAAACCCCACCCGGAGCAAGGCCAAATAGGGGCGGCGCGCCAAAGGCTTTGGCCTGAAGCAGATGCGTTTCGTATCGACCGCCCGGGTTGGCTGCTTGAGCTGCGGAGCAATCCGTAGCCTAGAGGAATGGCTGCCCTCGCAGATCGGGTCCCTTCGGGGAAACCACCTGCGAGACAGAACCCGGCTTACAGGCCCCCTGGCACTTCTGGTTAATTCCCGATTGTGAGAAAACCCCTTGCAGCAATAGCAGCGAGCGGTTCAAATACCCCAAAATATAAAAACGAGGGGATCGACCATGAAGTCCGCCACATTACTATTTGCCTTGCCGTTCGCCACCATGATGATCGGCAATGCCCCGCCAGAACCGGGCACCGCTACGGAACAGACTGCGGATCGGAACAAGTCGGTTGCGGGCGAGCTGCCGCTGGATGACCAGCAAGACTTTATCGACGCACGGCGCGGACTATTGGCTCAGCTCGATGGCGACATACTCAACGAGGACGGTTCGCTTGCGTGGAAAGTTGACGAGTTTGACTTCCTTGCCGGTGATGCTCCCGCGACCGCAAACCCGTCGCTGTGGCGGCAAAGCCAATTGGCCGCGATCCACGGCTTGTTTGAGGTTGCTCCGGGTCTTTATCAGGTGCGTGGTTATGATTTGTCGGTGATGACGTTGATTGCAGGAGACACCGGATGGATAGTCATTGATCCGCTGCTGTCGGCTGCACCAGCAAGGGCATCGCTTGATCTGGCAAACAGGACTTTGGGCGAGCGGCCGGTTGTTGCGGTGTTGTTCACTCACAGCCACGGCGACCATTTCGGCGGAGTGTCTGGCGTTACTTCTGCTGAGGAATTGCGCTCGGGTGAAGTCGAGATTTACGCGCCATTTGGTTTCATGAAGGAAACGGTCGGCGAAAGCGTCTTGGCTGGCAACGCCATGAGCCGGCGCGCGCAATATCAGTTCGCTGCAAGGGTTCCGTCTGGCGCGGCTGGCGGCATCGGCGTGGGGCTCGGGCCAAAATTATCGACTGGCGCAATCGGCCTGCTGCCGCCCACGCGGGAATTGTCGCAAGAAGCGCAATCAATCGATATTGACGGCATTACCTTTGATTTCATTGATGCAGGACAAACAGAGGCGCCAGCTGAATTCGTGTTTTACCTACCCAAATTCCGCGCCTTTCACGGAGCTGAAGTGGTGACACGCACGCAACATAATGTTCTGACGCCGCGTGGTGCGATTGTCCGCGACACGCTGGAATGGAGCCGGAAAATCGACGAATTTTTGACCGAGTTCGGCGATAAGAGCAACATTATGCTTGCTTCGCACCATTGGCCGACATGGGGCAAGGATGCGGTGCGCCAAAAATTGCGCAACCAGCGTGACAATTATCGGTTCATTCACGACCAAACCCTGCGGATGGCAAACCAAGGTTTGACCATGGATGAGATTGCCGAGGAGATTGGCGAGCCAGATTTTGCTGCCAGCGATTTCGGAGTGCGAGGATATTACGGGACCTACGAGCACAATGCGAAAGCCGTCTATCAGCGATATTTCGGTTGGTGGAACGCGGTTCCAGCTGATTATGACGCTTTGCCCAAAGTGGAAGAAGCCACAAAGTGGGTTGGTGCACTTGGCGGTGGTGAGGCCACTTTGGCACAGGGCCGAGATGCCTTTGACAAAGGTGAATATCGCTGGGCCGCGCGACTGCTTCAAACCTTGGTTTTCGCAGAACCTGCCAATGATCCGGCGAAGCAATGGCTCGCGGCGACCTATGAGCAGTTGGGCTTCCAATCCGAGGGCGGCACATGGCGTAATATCTACCTCGCTGCTGCGGAGGACTTGCGCAATCCGCCCGCAGAGGGAGGCGTTAATTCGGTTTCGGCCCAAGTCCTTGCCGCAATCCCGACAATCGATTTGTTTGACGCGCTGGCGGCTCGGTACAATCCGGCCAAAATGCAAGGCGCAGAAGCGATGATTGTATTCGAATTTGCCGATACGGGAGAGGCTGTAACCGTTGATATGCGGCGCAGCGTGATGTTCCCGCGGAACGGGCCAAGCGCCAATCCTGCGGTGAAGTTGACGATCAACCGGTCTGATATGAACCGCTTGCTGGCGCAAGAGGTAACTTTGCCTGGTCTGATCGGGGCCGGAACCGCTCAGGCTGACGGAAATATTGGTGCGCTCGGCGTGATGTTCGGGGCTTTAGACACGCTCACACCATCGTTCGAAATCGTCGAGCCATAATAGGGGTTTCCGACTGATTTACGTCTGGAACTTTACATTTTACCCCAATTTACTCCGGAGCTCGCCAAATTGTTGTACGCTGCTTTGGCACAGTTTTGACGCCAGATTTGAACTTGGGAAAATTCTGGAAAAGTGCGGTGCGGTAATTTTTAAGGGGAGGGATTGATGACCCGTAAATTAGCAGCCGAAGCATTCGGCACATTCTGGTTGGTGTTTGGTGGGTGCGGCTCGGCCGTTCTTGCCGCCGGTTTTCCGGAACTTGGAATTGGTTTTGTCGGCGTTTCGATGGCATTCGGCCTGACGGTGCTGACCATGGCTTATGCTGTTGGGGGAATCTCGGGCGGCCATTTCAACCCAGCGGTTTCGCTTGGCCTAGCGGTTGCCAATCGGTTCGATTGGAAAGAATTGCTGCCCTATTGGCTTGCGCAGCTGATCGGCGCCGCGATAGCCGGGTGGGCACTTTACGCGATTGCATCTGGCCAAACCGGCTGGACTCCCGGCGGTTTCGCCTCGAACGGTTATGGCGATCTTTCGCCGGGCAAATATTCGATAATCTCGGCCTTGTTGATTGAAATTATTCTGACGGCGGGCTTCCTGATTGTGATCCTTGGATCGACTTCGAAGGCGGTTCCAGGCGGTTTTGCGCCAATTTCCATTGGGCTTTGCCTGACGTTGATTCACTTGATCTCTATTCCGGTAACCAACACGTCGGTTAATCCTGCACGCTCTAGCGGCGTGGCTTTCTTCGCAGAGACTGGCGCTGTGGGACAGCTGTGGTTGTTCTGGGTTGCGCCTTTGGTGGGCGCAGCAATTGGTGCTGCAATCTGGCGCTTTCTGCTGACACCCGGTGAATCGCTAGAAGACATTGGCGGCGAATAAATCGTCGCAACGCGAATGACGTCCGTTTCTTGATCGGACTGTGATCCCCGCTATTCGCATTATGTCGGATAG
Organism: Pontixanthobacter gangjinensis; assembly: GCF_009827545.1. Classification (NCBI taxonomy): domain Bacteria; kingdom Pseudomonadati; phylum Pseudomonadota; class Alphaproteobacteria; order Sphingomonadales; family Erythrobacteraceae; genus Pontixanthobacter; species Pontixanthobacter gangjinensis. The sequence continues at coordinate 1,160,715 of NZ_WTYS01000001.1, forward strand.
CGGGGTTTATTTTCTGACCAACAGGTTTCTCGCGGAGGCAATTGGGAACTCTAATCCTTGCGCACCATTGCTGCTGTATGAGCAATATAATGACAACCGATCGAACCCTTGCCCAACGCTTAGCCATCATATTGGCTGTCGTTTTCCAGATTGGGTCGACTTTTCTGCCCAGCATGGGTTTTGGTGAGCAGATTGGGACCCGTTCTGATGCGATCAGAACTTTGGTCGTGCCATCAGGTTGGGCATTTTCGATTTGGGGCTTGTTGTTCTTGGGGTGCGCCATATTTGCCATTTGGCAAGCGTTGCCTGCCCAGCGCCGCAATGTGTTGGTTGACCGGATTGGTTGGTATGCGGCCGGTGCGACTGCAGGAAATGGTTTGTGGGCGACTTATACGCAGTTCAACAATCTGACCATCGTTTCGGCGCTCATTATCCTTTCTTCACTAGCTTGCTTGCTGGTCATTTTGCGCGAGTTGGTGGCCTATGCGGAGCCACTCGCTACAGGGGAGCGTTGGATTGCGGCGCTGACATTCAGCTCGCTTGCAGCTTGGCTCACCGCTGCGAGCATCGTAAATATTTCTGCCTCGCTCAAATATCACGGCGTTGGTGGCGCCGAGGAATATCCTTTGATCGCGGCTGCCATACTAATGGTTGGCGGCCTTATTGCATCGCTCGCGGTGGGGCGAAGCAAGGGCAATCCTTGGTACGCAATTACCTTTCTGTGGGCGCTGTTAGCGATCTATTTCAAAGGCGGACAGCTGCATTCAGAAATCGCAGTAGCGACAGGGTTCTCGGCCGTTCTGATTGTTTCGGCAGCGGCAGCTCAATTAAGGTTTGCAAGCAATCGGCAACGCTGGCTTGGCTGGTAATTTGGCGGCCTAAGAGAACGGTCAGGCCCTGCCGATGCTCGAATATTCAAAGCCTGCTGCGCGAACATCCTCGGGGTCGTAAATATTACGCAAATCGACCAGAATCGGGGCGTTGGCCAAGTCTTTGACGCGGGAGAAATCCAAAGCACGGAAGACGTCCCATTCGGTCACAATCGCGATTGCGTCCGCTCCTTCGATTGCTTGATAAGGGTCGTCAGTCATGGTCACTTCAGGCATCAGCGGAGCGGCTATATCCATACCCTCGGGATCATAAGCAGCAACTACCACGCCTGCGTCATGCAGAGTTTGCGCGATCGCGATCGCGGGGCTGTCCCGCATGTCATCGGTATTTGGTTTGAAGGTCAGGCCAAGTAGCGCAACTTTCTTGCCTCGTACTGCATCTGGTCCTCCGCCATAATGTTTGGCCAGCGCGTCCACGACCTTGCGGCCCATGGCGCGTTTGCGGGTTTCGTTGGTTTTGACCACAGCTTCTACGATGCGAACAGGGCTTTCATAATCTTCAGCCGTTTTGAGCAATGCAAGCGTATCTTTCGGAAAGCATGATCCGCCATAGCCAGGCCCTGCGTGAAGAAATTTTGGTCCAATACGGTTGTCGCTGCCGATGCCGCGGCTGACATCTTGCACGTTTGCACCGACTTTTTCGCACAAATCGGCCATCTCATTAATGAAAGTAATCTTTGTCGCCAAGAAGGCGTTGGCGGCGTATTTAATCAGCTCGGCGCTGCGGCGACTGGTGAACAAAATTGGCGATTCATTAAGGAATAGCGGACGGTAAACTTCGCGCATTACCTCACGGCCAAATTCACTTTCCGACCCGATTACGATCCGGTCAGGCCGCTTGAAGTCGCCGATGGCTGCGCCTTCGCGCAAGAATTCCGGGTTGGAGACGACTGCAAACTTATGTGCTGTTCCGCTGGCTTCCAAAATGCGCTCGACCTCGTCACCTGTGCCAACCGGAACGGTTGATTTGGTAACTATAACCGCGTCGTTGGATAGGCTCGCGCCAACTTCTTCGGCCACAGCATAAACAAAGGTCAGATCCGCATGGCCGTCACCGCGGCGGCTGGGGGTGCCCACAGCGATAAAGATTGCCTGAGCACCTTCAATGCCCTTGGCCAGATCGGTCGTAAAAGAAAGGCGGCCAGCTTTGACATTGGTACCGACCAATTCTGCGAGGCCAGGCTCGTAGATCGGCATGATGCCCTGATGAAGTGCGTCAATCTTTGACTGGTCTTTATCAATGCAGACAACATCATGACCGAAATCGGCAAAGCATGCGCCAGATACCAACCCGACATATCCCGAGCCAACCATTGCGATTTTCATGATGCTTCGTCCCTCTTTACGATCTTGATACCGCCTTTTTTCTTGGTGACGGCCTGAATATACCGGCGTGTATCGCCTTCCAGCACCAATGCGGTCAACACTCCGTGGCGATAAGCACCTGTGTCGATGCCAATCCGGTTCTTTTTCTCTTCGATGTCTTCGGTGATCGTGTGACCATGAACCACGATATGCGAATGGTGTTCTTTGTGGTTCAGGAATGGCTCGCGAATCCACCGCAATTCGCGGGCCTTTTGCTCTTCCATCGCCTTCTTCGGATTTATCCCAGCATGGACGAACATATAATCACCCATTTCGACCATATCTTCGAAGCCCTTGAGGAACTTCCGGTCATTTTTGGGCACAAGGTCTTTCATCATGGCCTGAAGTTCTTTGGTAGAGGCCTTGTTAAAATCCTGATTGCTTACGCCGTAACTCAAAATGGTTTCGCGCCCGCCATGTTTGAGGAAATGTCGCAGGATGTCGGTATCTTTGAATGAATCGAGGAACATCTCCTCGTGATTGCCGAGCAGGAAACGGATGGTTCGATATTCTTGCCATAACCTAGCTAGCTTGATCACACCGGCACTTTGCGGGCCGCGATCAATCAGGTCACCCAAGAAAATAACTGTCGTGTCAGCCTTGGCCGCCGCTTTATCGTCTTCCTCAATAGCCCGAACCAATGCGTCGAGCAGATCCAAGCAGCCGTGCACGTCCCCGATTACGTAAGCGCGCTCGCCATCCGGCACGCTCGCACTTTTTCGCGCTGGTTTGCTGCTGAAGATTTTGCGGAACGGTTCGAACATCGGGCTTGAGTATTTCCTATAAGATTACAGGCGACATAGTGGCCGCAACCATGGTCTGCAATCGCTGACATAGTGCTGAACCGTGGTGCAGCTGATGCAAAAACCCCACACTTTCGACGAAGTTGGGGGCATCGCAGTAATTCCCCTTGTGCAATGCAGCATTGAAAGGCAACATTGTTTCATATTTGCACGAGACCACACATCAAAACGAGGTGGCCGGCGAATATGCAGGCGGGACGAAGCAACCCACAAACCAAGGAAGTTTGTTATGCTCACGTCCAAGCGCGGCCTTACCGCCGCAACATTATTTGTTACCACTGCGCTTATTGCCACTCCGGCGATGGCATCTGATACTACAACATCAACAGAAACTGAATTTGCGACTGCGCCAGTTCTTGAGGAACTGGCCGCTACCACTCTTGCGCCTGTCGCAGGTCCTGCAATTGCCCAAACTACTCCAACCCAAGCAGAAATGTCCGATTTGGAGACTGCGAAGCTTGATGCTGAAACGCTGGCAATTGCTCGCGCGACGCCTGGCATCGATCTCGGCAGGGAAAGCATGGCTGGTGATGAAGAACCGTCCAGCGATCTCGAAATTTCGGGCAACGTTGCGATGGTGTCCGATTACCGATTCCGCGGCGTATCATTCTCTGATGGTGATATCGCGCTGCAAGGCGGCGTTGATGTTGCCCACTCAAGCGGTTTCTATGTCGGCACATGGGGCTCATCCATCTCGGGCGGCACTGCCTTTGGTGAACTTGAGCTTGATATTTACGGCGGTTGGAGCGGTGAAGTATCTGATGGCGTTTCGTTTGACGTTGGCTTGCTTTATTACATCTATCCAACGGGTGATGTTCCGGGCATTGCGACTGATTATTTCGAGCCTTACGCGTCGATCTCATACGATTTGGGTCCAGTCAGCACGACTGTTGGCGTAGCATATGCATGGGAGCAAGATTCTCTCGGTAGTCAGGACAATCTGTATCTTTATACTGATTTCGAGATGGGTATTGCCGAGACACCGCTGACTGCTTCGGTGCATCTCGGTTATACTGACGGTGCTTTTGCAACCGATTTTGGCGGCAATTCATTCGATTGGGGTGTGGGACTATCCTATGCCGTAACGGACAGCCTAAGCCTTGGCGTAAACTACGTTGATACCGAAGGCCCGTCGATCGAAGATTTCACCGACACTGGATTCTTCTTCACACTCGGTTACAGTATGTAATCCACTTTGTGCGCCTTTTGGGGCTGCCGAGCAGAGGGCCTGTGTTTCTGGGGGGAAGCACGGGCCCTTTATGCGTCCGGAGCAGGTCGGTATGTGCCGGTTGGCCGTATCGGTGATGGATGGTATTGAGGTGACTGAAAATTTCCGCCACAGCGAAGTCCCTGATTGGCCGTAAGACGCTTGGAGTAATCACACCGATGACCAAATTTCTGCACAGTATGATCCGCGTGTCCGACCCCGATGCTACGGTCAAGTTCTTCGGCCTAATCGGGCTGCAGGAAGTCCGTAGGTTCGAGGTTGAAGCCGGCCGGTTCACTCTGATATTTCTTGCAGCGCCGGGGCAAAAGGACATTGCTGAAATTGAACTGACCTACAATTGGCCTCCCGAAGACGGCTCCGCGCCGGAAGTTTATGGCGGCGGACGCAATTTCGGCCATCTCGCTTATAGGGTCGATAATATTTACGAGACTTGTCAGCGCTTGATGGATGCGGGCGTGGTAATCAACCGCCCGCCGCGCGACGGGCATATGGCTTTTGTCAAATCACCTGACGGTATTTCCGTTGAGCTGCTTCAGGACGGAAATCTGCCGCAACAAGAACCATGGGCGAGTATGGAGAATACCGGCACTTGGTGACGCTGAAGGGCTTCGTCTGTTAGGCAGGATCGGGCTCTGCGCTGCGATCATCAGGGTGCTCGGTAGTTAATCGCAACACGATGTAACCGAGTACCGCCGATATGATTGAGCCAGCAAGAATGCCGATCTTCGCTTCGTCACGAAGCAATGTCGCAGTTGCGCCCGGGCCTTGGAAGGCTAGTTCGCCAATGAACAGCGACATTGTAAAGCCGATACCGCAGAGCACCGAGATGCCCCAGATTTCAGCCCAGCTGGCGCCTTTAGGAGGTTTGGCAAAGCCGGTCTTGGCAGCGGCGACAATGCAGGTGAAAATACCCACTTGTTTTCCGATAACCAGTCCCGCAGCAACAGCTAGTGGTAGTGGATCGATCATCTTGCTCATTCCGATACCGCTCAAATTCACGCCTGCATTGGCGAAGCCGAATATCGGCACAATCGCATAGGCGCTCCACGGTGCAAGGCTGTGTTCAATCTTTTCCAGCAGGCTGTTACCATCTTTGCGGTGCATGGGGATGGTTAGCGCGGCGACCACACCCGCTATCGTCGCGTGAACGCCTGAATTGAGCACGCAATACCACAGCACAATCGCGACAAGAATATAGGGCAATATCCGGCTAACATGCAGCCTGTTCATCGCCATCATAATGCCGACCACCACTATTGAAGCGATTAGCCATTGCATTTCTTGCGGGCCGATCTCCGAATAGAAGATCGCAATTACCATCACCGCACCGATATCGTCGACGATTGCCACGGTAAGCAAAAATAGTCGCAAGGAAGCTGGAACACGGCTGCCAAGCAAACCAAGGACGCCCATGGCAAAGGCAATATCGGTGGCGGCAGGGATGGCCCAGCCTCGGGTCAACGCCGGGTCTCCGCCGATGACAAGCATATAGACTGCTGCCGGAACCAGCATTCCTGCCACTGCGGCTAGGATTGGTAGGCGCCTCTGCGCGGGTGTTGCCAATTGGCCGCAGATTACCTCGCGTTTAACCTCAAGCCCGACGACGAAAAAGAATATCGCCATCAACCCATCGTTGATCAAATAGTGAAAATTGCTCAACTTAGCATGGGGATACCAAGAGAATTTATCATAAAACAGCGCGTGATATTCGCTCGCTAATGGCGAATTTGCGGCGAGCATAGCCGCCGCTGCCACTAGAATCAGGAGGACGCCTGCAGAGGCGTCGCTGACAAATAATGCGCGCACTGGTGCAAAGACTGAACGGATAGGTAATCTGTTTTCGGCCATGGTGAGTGTCCCTTTTCGCAATTCTTTCTCCGTTGCAAGGGTAGCCTGCGTCAGATAGACCATTTTGTGATGGGGACCTCACTTCAGGGGTCGAGAATTCGTGACAGATTTTACCGCGTGGCAATGGTTTGTGCTGGTGCAGCACGAGCTTCTGCTATTTGCAGGCGTTTTCTTTCTAATCGGTGCGTTGGATGAGTTAGGCATTGATTGTGCCTATCTGTGGTTTCGCCTTGCAGGCCGAATCCGCACCGAAACACTTGGCATTGAGGCTGATCACCACGAGCTGACAGGACTGGCTGCAGTTTTCATTCCTACATGGCAGGAATCAGCTGTAATTGGTGCAACGATCTCGCATGCGTTGAATGTCTGGCCGCATTCCGCTCTTCGCATGTATATTGGTTGTTACCGTAATGATCCGGCGACGATGAGTGCGGTATTAGAGGCGACATCGGGTGATCCTCGGCTGCGCTTGGTGGTGCATGATTGCGATGGGCCGAGCACTAAGGCGGATTGCCTGAACCGCCTTTACCAAGCCCTGCAAACAGACGAGCGCCGATTGATGCAGTCCGCTCATATGATCGTTCTGCACGATGCGGAGGATATGGTTGATGCAGCAGCGCTCACGCTGCTTGACCGAACTATTCGCGGAGCTGAATTGGCGCAAATTCCGGTTCTGCCAATGCCGCAGCCGCACTCGGTTTGGATTGCTGGGCATTATTGCGAAGAATTTGCAGAAGCGCATGGCAAAGCCATGATGGTGCGCGACGCAATTGGCGCCGGTATGCCCTTGGCAGGTGTCGGATGCGCAATCTCCCGACCTATACTAACCAAGCTTGCAAGCACCACAGCTGATCGCGGTCCATTTGCGGCCGATTGTCTTACCGAGGATTATGAGTTGGGCCTTGGTGTAGCCGATATGGGCGGAAGAGCGAAATTTGTTCGACAACGTTACCAAGATGGCCGGCTGGTTGCCACTCGCGCCTGTTTTCCAGCCCGGTTGGATCAGGCAGTCAGGCAAAAGACCCGCTGGGTGCACGGCATAGCGTTTCAAGGGTGGGACCGCCTGGGTTGGTCAGGCAGGCCTGCTGAATTCTGGATGCGATTGAGGGATCGGCGCGGGCCTTTTACTGCGATTGTGCTCGCGGCAGCTTATGTTTTGTTGATCCTGTCTGCGGCTGGGTGGGCATTGTCATCGGCGGGTTTTGGCGAGCCGCTAGACGTATCTCCAATCCTTCAAATCGTCTTGGCACTCAATTTTGTGAGTTTTGCCTGGCGGGTGACTTGGCGATTTGCATTCACCGCTCGAGAATATGGAGTCGGTGAAGGGCTGCGTGCTATTCTAAGGGTACCAATTGCCAATATCATCGCGATTATGGCCGGGCGGCGCGCTTTGGTAGCCTATTGGCTCAGCCTTAAGGGCCATGCACTAAAATGGGATAAGACAGACCATTTTGAACATCCGGTCATGATGCCGCTACGCGACAATACGATATGACAATCGCGATCAAGCGGCGTGCTGGACAGCCTGTGATCGCCTTGGCGCTTATTATTGTACTGTGGGTCGGATTGCGGTCAGTCCTGTGGCAATCTCCATTCACGGCAATTATTCCGGTGGATATGCCCGAGTATTTGCCAAGCTTTGCTGGCGTTGGTGATCAAACGATCACCCTCAAATCGCCAGATACGAAACGCCGCGCCATGGTGCTGTTGCCTCGAAAAAGTGGCATCCACCGAATTGATGCGCTTGACGCTCGATCCGAGGAGTTTGCGTTCGCGCCCGTTCGCAAGCAACAGTTTCTGCAACAGGAAGGCCTTTGGAAGAGGACTCCACTGATAAAACGATCAAGTAACGCCGCTTCACATCAGGTTCTTTGGATGGCGGCGTTGGCGCGCTTGCCAGCGCCGGAAAGATATGCGCAGATCATCCGTCGCGGCCCAAATCCATCAGGCACCAAAGGTGAGCGCCAGCAGGAGGCCCGACAGAAAAAACAAGCGCGGTGGTCCTTCGACAGTTGGGCGTTTTATCGATCAGGCGGAGGTACAGCTCGGGGCAATATTGGGCCGATGCCGGCAGCGTATGGTAGCAGCCAGGCAGGCGGCATTCTACGGTACCGGCTTGCATCCCGCGATCAATCTGTTTCCAAGGCATATCTGAGAATAACAAAGGCGCTGTCAGGTGACGAGGGCGGCGATATTGCCGCAGGCCTCTCGTTGCAGCCAATCAACCAATTACCGATCTCAGTACAAGGCGAAATGCGGGTTAGCCGGATTGGCGACGAGTTTGAACTGCGTCCTGCCGCGCTTGTGGTAACCGAGTTTCCGCCAATAAAATTGCCCTTGGGATTGCAAGGGGAGGTCTACGCGCAAGGCGGCTATGTCGGGGGCGATTTTGCTACGCCATTTGCGGATGGTCAGGCTAAAATTGAACGGGAATTCGTGTCATTTGATTTGGGAAGAGTTCGTGCAGGAGCCGGCGCCTGGGGCGGGGCGCAAAAGGGCGCATCGCGGCTTGATGTCGGTCCGAGTGCAAGCTTAGTGTTGCCGATTGCAAAAGGCACGGCGCGCCTTTCGGTTGATTACCGGCACCGCATTGCCGGTAATGCCAGCCCTCCTTCAAGTGTCGCAATTACACTTTCGACGGGTTTCTAACCCAATCCAGCTTTAAACCATCACGTCCGTGCGGTAGGGCGCAAGTATGGACGTTTATCTCCCCATCGCAAATATGTCAGTCAATGGGCTGGTAATTGTTGCGCTTGGCGGTCTTACCGGCATTCTCTCGGGGCTCTTCGGCGTCGGCGGCGGGTTCCTGACCACACCGTTGCTGATTTTTTACGGCGTCCCGCCAACGGTTGCTGCTGCATCAGCCTCGACCCAAGTTACCGGGGCCAGCGTCTCAGGCGTATTCGCACATTCAAAGCGAAAAGGCGTCGATTACAAACTTGGCGGTGTGACCGTGGTTGGCGGCATTTTCGGTGCCGGCCTAGGCGCTGTCCTGTTCCGTTTCTTTGAATCGATTGGCCAAATCGATGTGGTCATTAATATCCTCTACGTCTTGATGCTTGGCACAATCGGCTCTCTGATGGCAAAGGAAGCATGGGAGACGATTAATCCGCCGGATAAGGAAGCGGCTGCCAAAAAGGCCCCCAAAAGGCGCCATCATCCACTCGTAACAGCATTACCACTGCGCTGGAGGTTCTATCGTTCAGGCCTGTATATTTCGCCGCTCGCGCCTCTTATTTTAGGTTTGATTGTGGGGATTTTGACAATGCTGATGGGTGTTGGCGGAGGATTCATCCTGATTCCCGCAATGCTGTATATTTTGGGCATGAGCGCGAGTGTGGTTGTTGGCACCTCGCTGTTCAATATTCTGTTTGTAACCATCGCGACGACCATGATCCATGCTTTGACGACCCAAGCCGTCGATATATTGCTCGCAGCGTTCTTGCTTATCGGTTCGGTGACCGGCGCACAGGTCGGTTCGCAGATTGCGCAAAAGGTAAAGCCGGAATGGCTGCGTCTCGCACTTGCAGTGGTTGTGTTGATGGTAGCGATCCGGATGTTGTTAGGCCTTTTGTATCAGCCAGATGAAATCTTCTCGGTGACACAATTATGACCCGGCTTGCGATCCTGATCCTGTGTTTCTTTGCACTGACCGGACAGCGCGATCCCATTTTGGTGCCCGAAGTTTCGCAACATGAAATTCAGGTCAGGCAAGGTTTCACAGGCACGGAACTTCTGCTGTTTGGTGCCATTCTTGACCCATCGGGTTTCCGCGCCGGTGAAGATTACGATATCGTGGTGGTCCTCAAAGGCCCGACCGGGGCAATTCGGCTGCGTGAAAAAGAGCGTTTGGGGCCAGTCTGGATCAACGCGCAAAGCAACGCCTTCCGTTCCGCTCCATCGTTTTTCGCGGTCGCATCATCCAGGCCCGTACTGGAAATCGTGGATGAACGAACCGCCGCAATTTACGAATTGGGGTTGAAGTTCATTCAACTCTCGCCCGGCGGGACCATAGATCCGGAAGAACAAATCCGGTTTACTGAGGGTTTAGTTGATTTGCGCGAGAGGCAGGGGCTCTACAAAGAGGATATGAGCGGTGTCCAAATCAGCGAGCAAGTGCTTTATCAGGCCCGAATCTCACTCCCTTCGACCGTTCAGACAGGCACCTATACTGCAGAAACTTTCGCTATTACGCGAGGGCGGGTGATCGCGTCTGCAATCGCTGAGGTGGAAGTTCGCAAAGTGGGCTTTGAACGCGCTGTTGAAGTCTATTCGAAAGAGAACGCGTTCATCTATGGGCTGGCTGCGGTCTTCCTGTCCATTTTCATGGGCTGGATGGCGGGCAGGCTGTTTGCGTTGATTTAGTCGCGCCGCCAGCACCAAGGTTGACCTGATCTTAACCAATTCGCGTCTAAGCCCAAGTCTAGCCAAAACAAAGAATTGGGCGCGAACATGGGTGATATGGGTAACCAGAACTTCGAACAGCCGCAGGCACAGCCAGTGGCGCCGAAACCGGCGAAGAGTGACAATGCGAACCAGCCCATCGGTGTGGTTCTCGAAATTGCAGGTTCGGGTTCTCAGATTGCGCTCGATCTTGAGCGGCTTAACGAGTGCATGGCGGATGATGATCCGTCGATCGCCCTGGCCGGCCAAGTTGGCAGCCAAATCAAAATCCGCATCGGTAATGCGTGGCTTCTTGCGAATGTTCGCAATCAGCGGCAGGATCGCCGGGCAGGCGGCAGCATCATTGCCAATATCGATTTCCTTGGTGAAGGTCAGGAAGAAAAGCTGACCGGAAAAATTCACGGCTTCCGCCGCGGGGTGACGCGTTATCCAGTTCCCGGTGCCCTGATTTACCCGGCAACCACGTCGGACCTCAAACAAATTTACGCCAGCGATGGCCGCTCCAACATTCAAATCGGCACCGTTTATCCGACAAAGGATATTCGTGCCGGAATCTATATTGATGCGATGCTGGGCAAGCATTTCGCGCTGCTCGGATCGACCGGTACCGGTAAATCCACCAGTGCAGCGCTTATCTTGCACCGTATCTGCGAAGCCGCGCCAGACGGACATATCGTGATGATTGACCCGCACGGCGAATATTCTGCTGCGTTTAAGACGAACGGTCAGATCTTTGATGTTACCAATTTGCAGATGCCATATTGGCTGCTGAATTTTGAGGAGCATTGTGAAGTTTTGCTGACCTCGCACGGGAATGAGCGGCAGATTGACGCCGACATTCTCGCCCGCTGTCTGCTGGAGGCGCGCAAGAAGAACCGGCTCGCTGATACTATGGGCAAGATTACTGTCGATTCGCCGGTGCCTTATTTGCTGTCCGATCTCGGCAACGCCATTCAGGACCAGATGGGCAAATTGGACAAAGCGACCAACACCGCGCCGTTCATGCGGATCAAGAACAAGCTGGAAGAGTTGAAGAGCGATCCGCGCTATCAATTCATGTTCTCCGGCATGTTGGTTGGCGATACGATGGCTGACTTTATTTCCAAGGTTTTCCGTATGCCGGGCAATGGCAAACCGATTTCGATTATCGACGTTTCGGGTGTTCCTTCGGATATTACGTCGACCGTGGTTGCTGTTCTCAGCCGGCTTGTGTTCGACTTTGCAATTTGGGGGCGCGACGAAAAAACCCGCCCCATCCTGCTCGTTTGCGAAGAAGCGCACCGTTATGTGCCGAACGAGGCGAATGCGGATGGGTCTTCGGTTGGCAATATCCTAGGCCGGATTGCCAAGGAGGGCCGGAAATACGGAATTTCTCTGGGCCTGATTACCCAGCGCCCTTCCGATCTTGCCGAGGGCGTCTTGTCGCAATGCGGCACGATTATCTCCATGCGTTTGAACAACGACCGCGACCAAGCCTTCGTGAAGGCTGCGATGCCCGAAGGCGCGCGTGGTTTCCTTGATTCCATTCCGGCGCTTCGTAACCGCGAGTGTATTATTTGCGGCGAAGGTGTCGCCATTCCGATCCGTGTTGCGTTTGATAACCTTGAAGAAATCAAGCGGCCCGCTTCGGAAGATCCAAGCTTTGTCGAATTGTGGAACGGCAGTGGCGGTGAGGAAGACGCGGTCCACCGTACCGTTCAACGCTGGCGTGCGCAGGGCGTTTAAGGGCTTAGCACAGCGGGATCACGTACCGCGCGTGTCCCCGAACAAGTGGATATGAAGCCGGTCGGTCATGCGAAAACCATGATCGAGACAGCATTGCGTCAACCATTGCTCGCGCTCTCTTAACACCGCGCTTTGTGTCCCCTCGGGCATCAAAAACACCCGTTTTTTGGGTAGCGCGTGAGCCCGAACCAATTCAGCGACTTCCGCCACATCTTCAGGTGTCGCGACCACAAATTTAAAGAAAGCGCGGGCATCGCCTGAATAGCTTCGGAGCCGCTCCGGGATCAGCGCCAGTTCGGCAGCATTGCCGCTATGCGCCAGTTTCGGGCTGACATTATACTGATCAACCCGGATATCGAGCCGCGCAGGGGCGGTGGTCGTGCCGTTGGTTTCCACCTCTACGGTCATATCAGGCAGCAATTCGAGCAATCCGGCGAGCGGCCCCGCTTGTAACAAGGGTTCGCCGCCCGTGATAATCAGCCGTGATTGGCCCAGCGCTTCTATCCGTGCTGCGACATCGGCAATTTCCAGTGTGATTTGATTGGCCTTACGCTCGAAAGTTTTGTCATCGCGGTGAGTCCGGTCATCGCCATCAAAGTGCCACGTATAGGCCGTATCGCACCAAACGCAGGCAAGGTTGCACCGCGACAGCCGGATGAAGGTGCAGGGCGCACCGGCGCTTGGGCCTTCGCCCTGGACCGAGGCGAAGATTTCCGGTTCGCCCGGAGTGGTGGTGGCGAGGACTAGCGGCATAGGTCAAAAATAGGGTTTAGGGTTACACCTGTCACCTAACACACCTCCGGTAAAGCGCTGATCTTAATCGATTTGCGTGTTGGAAAGCGGGTTACACTTTTGCTCGGGTCCGCGATTGTGCTGTTTTGGTGGGCGCATTGGTTCATGGTGTGACGCTTGTGGCACAGAATGGCGAAGTAGGAAAATCGGCACTGTATAGCGGCAAGCCTACCCCAACCGTTCCAGCGCCGCTTTCAACCGTTCGACTTCCGCGCTGTGATGCGCATGATCGGCTTTTGCTTTTTCGACCGCTTCCGGCTTGGCGCGTTCGACAAAGTTCGCATTCCCAAGACGGCCTTCGAGTGCATTCGCTTCTTTTGCCGAGGTTTCGAGAGCATTATTGAACCGCTTGCGAGCGTCCTCAAGGTCCACTTCGCCGAAGAAATCCAAGCGCCCTATTAAGCCCTTAGTGACTAGTTGCACTTCACCTTCGTTCTCTACGGCTATCAGAGTTGAGGCATCTCCGCCCAACGCAGCTCCAATTTCTTCAAGTTCTTGCATTCCAGCATCGGGAGTTCGCACCAAAATTTCGGAAGCACGAGTCAGTCGCTTAATTTGCAGCAGGTTCTTCTCGAGGCGTTGAAACAGCTCATTTGTAACCGTAGAAACAAATATTCGCATTGGCTTAGCAGCCGCGCCAAGCGCAGCCTTCGTTGAACGAATCTCTTTGATAAATCCGAGCGTCCATTCGACCTCGGTCTTCGCCTCAGCATCAACGCCCGCGCTGAATTCAGGCCATTTGGCGGTGATTAGCGGGTAGTTGGCCCGGTCACCCTGCGCGTTCCACAGTTCCTCGGTGATGAACGGCATGAACGGGTGGAGCATCACCAGGATCTGGTCGAGCACCCATCCGGCAACGGCCTTGGTCTCGTCGTCAAAGTTCCCTTTGATCAGTTCGATATACCAATCGCAGAATGTGTCCCATGCGAAGTGATAGATGATGTTTGCGGCAGCGTCGAAGCGCAGATCGGCCATCGCCACATCCAGCTTGGCCAGCGTTTCTGCAACTTCGCCGATGATCCAGCGATTGACCGCGCTGGTGGCTGCCGGAGCCTCCAGCGTGGCCGATGCAGTAATGCCGTTGGTTTGGCAAAAACGCGTCGCATTCCACAATTTGGTCGCGAAATTGCGGTATCCTTTGACCCGCTCATCATCCATTTTGATGTCGCGGCCCTGGCTTTCCATTGACGCCATAAAGAAGCGCAGCGCATCCGCGCCATATTGGTCAATCAGGCCAAGCGGATCGACCACATTGCCCTTGGACTTGGACATTTTGGAACCATCCGCCGCGCGCACGAGACCGTGCAGATAGAGCTTTTTCCACGGCGCTTGGCCCGTCAGATGCATCCCCTGCATCGCCATCCGCGCATCCCAGAAGAACAGGATGTCGAAGCCGGAGATTAGCAAATCATTGGGGTAATGCTTCTGGTACAGCGGCGCGTTTTCATCGGGCCAGCCAAGCGTGGCGAAGGGCCACAAGCCGGAGGAGAACCATGTGTCGAGGACGTCTTCGTCGCGTTTGAGTTTCACGCCTTCCCCAGCTTGGGCCTGAGCCTCATCTTCGGTCATAGCGACATAGACCTTGCCGTTATCGTCGAACCATGCCGGAATCCGGTGCCCCCACCACAGCTGGCGTGAGACACACCAGGGCTGGATGTTCTCCATCCAGTGGAAGAAGGTTTTTTCCCAGCTTTGCGGGATGATCTCGATATCGCCGTTTCGAACGGCTTCCATCGGTGCGACAGCCAGTTTTTTCGCATCGACATACCATTGATCGGTCAGCCATGGTTCGATCACCACGCCGCCGCGATCGCCGAACGGGGTCGCGATGGTGCGCGGTTCGGAATCCAATTCGATTTCCTCGCCCTTTTTGGTTTTGGTGATGTGCGGGATCAGGAAGCCAAGTTCCTTCAGGCGCTGCACAACCAATTCGCGCGCGCCATCAACGCCGTCGCGCTTGAAACGGTGCAGACCAAGGAATTCGTCAGGCACCAAGCCATCGGCAGTCTGGCAAACATTCGCCTCACCATCGAGCATATTGAACATGTCTGCCGGAGCAAAGCCTGCGCGTTTGCCAACATCGAAATCGTTGAAATCGTGACCCGGTGTGATCTTCACCGCGCCCGAACCCAATTCAGGATCGGCATGTTCGTCAGCCACGATTTTTACGCGGCGACCAGTGATCGGCAGGACGACTTCCTTGCCGACTACGCTGGCATAGCGCTCATCATCCGGGTGCACAGCAACCGCCATATCGGCGAGCATCGTTTCGGGCCGCGTTGTCGCAACCTCGATATAATCGCGGCCATCTGCCAGTTTCACACCGTCTGCGAGTGGATATTTGAAGTGCCAGAACTGGCCTTTCACATCCTGTGTCTCGACCTCCAGATCGGAAATCGCCGTTTTCAGCTTGGGGTCCCAATTGACCAGCCGCTTGTCGCGGTAAATCAGTCCGTCATTATACAGATCGACGAAGACTTTCAGCACCGCATCGCTGAAATGCGGGTCCATAGTGAACTGCTCTCGGCTCCAATCCATCGAACAGCCAAGGCGGCGCAGCTGGGTGGTGATCGTTCCGCCGCTTTCCTCTTTCCATTCCCAGACCTTTTTGACGAAGTCCTCTCGGCTGTAATTGGTACGTTTGTCCTGACGTTCCTCCATCTGGCGTTCGACCACCATCTGGGTGGCGATGCCAGCATGGTCCATGCCGACGACCCACAGGGCATCTTTGCCGCGCAGCCGTTCATACCGGATCACAATATCCTGCAACGTGTTGTCGAGCGCGTGGCCGATGTGGAGGTTGCCGGTAACATTCGGCGGCGGGTTCACGATGGTATAGGGCTGCGCATCGGGGCGTTCTGGCCGGAACAGGCCGTTTTCCTCCCAATGGGAATACCACCGCTGTTCAATCGCGGCTGGGTCGAATGTCGTGGAGAGTTCGGTTGTCATGGTGCTCAATATATCACAAAATTGTTTGTGCAGCCTTTGCCAGCGCATGTCAGGCGACGCAACGTCTTGTGATGCGCGAGTTTTCCTCGCATAGGTTACAAATATGAGCGGCAGGGCGGAATTCACTCTCGAAGAGCATGGCGAAGGCGGTACCAGCCTGACGCTATTCGGCCCCTATCTTGTTTCAACTATTGGCGAAATTGATCGCGAGCTGCGCAAGATCGGCGGTGACATCGACCGGGTGGATTTATCCGGTGTGGATGCGATTGACACAGTTGGTGCATGGGTCGCGTGCAATTTTGCGGCCCGGCATAATGCGGAAATCACCGGCGCGAGTGAACGCGCGCAACGTTTGCTCGATGCGGTCGAATCAGCTGGCAACGATGCGAATATCGCGGCAGAGCGATTGCCATTCTGGACCCGCATTCCGGTGCATGTCGGCGGATTAACGATCCAGTTCTTCTTCGGCGTGCTGGGGGTGATCGGCTTTTTCGGTCAAATCCTGATGGCTTCGGGCAGCCTGATCCGGCATCCAAGCCGTTTCCGCGGAAAGGCGCTGGTTCGTCAGTTGGAATTGGTCGGCGTCAGCGCCCTGCCGATTGTCGGACTGATGAGTTTTCTGATCGGGATCGTAATCGCACAGCAAGGCGCGGTGCAATTGCAGCAATTCGGCGCAGAAACTCTGACCGTCAATCTGGTCGGGCGGATTACTTTACGAGAGCTTGGCGTGTTGATGACCGCGATCATGATTGCGGGCCGGTCCGGTTCGGCCTTTGCGGCGCAAATCGGCACGATGAAGCTGACCGAAGAGGTCGATGCGATGCGCACGATCGGGATTTCCCCTATCGAAGCGCTGGTGATCCCGCGTATTCTCGCCTCGGTGCTGATGATGCCGTTGCTCGGATTTTATGCCGCAGCCGTAGCGATAGTGGGCGGCGCGGTGGTCGCGGATTTGGCGCTCGACATACCGTTTCTGACATTCCTGTCGCGGATCAAGGAAGTGGTGCCAACGTATGACCTTTGGGTCGGCCTGATTAAGGCACCGTTCTTTGGACTGATTATTGGCATGGCGGGTTGCTATAATGGTATGCAGGTGAAGGGCAATTCCGAGCAAGTCGGGCGCCGCACAACGCAGGCGGTGGTCTCGGCCATCTTCATGGTTATCGTGCTTGATGCATTCTTCGCGGTGTTCTTTACCGAAATGGGTTGGGGCTGATGGCTGACGACGCACTACCCGAAGAATTGAAAGGACGCTTCGTCGATGAATTTCCAATTGTGGTCGAAGGACTGGTCAATCGGTTCGGCACGCAAACGGTGCATGATAATCTTTCGCTCGAAGTCCGGCAGGGAGAAATCCTAGGTGTGGTAGGCGGATCGGGCACCGGCAAGTCGGTGTTAATGCGCTCAATAATCGGGCTGCAGCGACCAAATGACGGTGACATACGGGTATTCGGAAAGTCGATCACCGAAGCGGAGCCGGATGAAGAGATCGGTGTGCGCAGCCGCTGGGGCGTGTTGT
Source organism: Pontixanthobacter gangjinensis (assembly GCF_009827545.1). Lineage (NCBI taxonomy): Bacteria > Pseudomonadati > Pseudomonadota > Alphaproteobacteria > Sphingomonadales > Erythrobacteraceae > Pontixanthobacter > Pontixanthobacter gangjinensis. The sequence continues at coordinate 1,178,238 of NZ_WTYS01000001.1, forward strand.
TCCAGGGCGGGGCGCTGTTTTCCACCCTGACAGTGGGCGAAAATGTTCAAGTTCCGCTCAAGCAATTCTATCCCGAAATCAGCAAGGAACTTCTAACCGATATTGCGCGCTACAAGGTGATGTTGTCGGGCCTGCCGGAAGACGCTGCGGACAAATACCCTTCCGAATTGTCAGGCGGGATGAAAAAGCGCGCAGGCCTTGCCCGGGCGCTGGCGCTCGATCCCGAATTGCTGTTTCTAGACGAGCCGACCGCTGGCCTCGATCCCATCGGCGCGGCACGGTTTGATCAATTGACGCGAGAGCTGAAGGAAACGCTGGGCCTGACCGTATTCCTGATCACCCATGATCTTGATACGCTGTACGAAATTTGCGACCGCGTGGCCGTACTTGCCGATAAGCAAGTGATTGCCGTGGGCACCATCCCGGAATTGCTCGAGACTGAACATCCGTGGATTCAGGAATATTTCAACGGCCCACGGGGCCGCGCCGCGCAGGCTAGCCAAAAACGGGACAAGCGTAAGGCAGCGACAAGTTCTTCGCGATCAATGGACAACCGCCCCCCGAAACGGGCATAGAGGACAGATATGGAAACGCGGGCAAATCATCTTTGGGTCGGTATCGTCACACTCGCGCTGCTCGGCGCGCTGGCGGCATTTATCATCTGGATCGCGCAACTGGGTCAGGGCGAGCAGAAGGAATATGACATCTTCTTCAAACAGTCGGTGTCTGGCCTGGCCAATGGCTCGCAGGTTTCTTTCGCAGGTGTTCCGGTGGGGCAGGTTTCGCAGATTACCTTGTCGGAGAAAGACCCGGAATTTGTCCGTGTCCGCATTCGGGTGAAGAAGGATGTGGCCATTTTGGTCGGCACCGCTGCAACTATCCAAGGCTCATTCACCGGGGTGTCGACGATTTTGCTAGATGGTGCGCGGCAAGGAGCGCCGGCGATTACTTGTGAAACCACCGCATGTCCCGAGGGGGCACCCGTAATCCCGCCCAAGCCGGGCGGTTTGGGTGAGTTGCTCAACAGTGCGCCTGTTTTGCTTGAACGGATTGCGACGTTGACCGAACGGCTGACATTGTTGCTGTCGGATAAGAACCAAGGCGAGATTGCCGGCATTTTGGCCAATACCAATCGTATGACCGATCAATTGGCGGACACTGGGCCGCAATTGAAGACGACCTTGGCCAGCTTGCAAGGCACTTTGGATGAGGCGACCAAGGCATTGGCTGCGTTCGAACAAGTTACGCAGTCAACCGACAATTTGATGAACCAAGAGGGCGCGGCGCTTGCTCAGGAACTTCGCAAGACCCTGACATCTGCGGACAGTGCGGCAAAGTCACTGAGCGCAACGCTGGAAGATACAAGGCCCGCCGCACGTCAATTGGCGACCCAAACACTGCCAGCGGCGGAGGCGACTTTACAAGATCTGCGCGCGACCAGTCAGGCGCTGCGTAGCATAACCGAACGGCTGGAAAATGAGGGCGCAGCTTCGCTGCTCGGATCGCCGCCACTGCCGGATTATGAGCCATGAATATGAATAAGGCCCCAGACGCGAAGAGCCAAGCTGCCAAAAGGAAACAGCCGATGAAGGCATGGATGAAGACAATCGTCGCAGGCGCTGCGGTGCTCGGCCTGTCGGGCTGCATCAGTCTCGGTTCCGAACCGCCGCCGAGTTTGCTGACGCTAACATCGACCAGCAGCGTTGCGGCGGGTATGACTTCCACCGGTACTGCGGACAGCGCGATTAAGATTCTGGAACCCGAAGTTCCCCAAAGACTGAATGTCACCCGGGTTCCGGTTCAGGTTGATGCGACTGAAATCGCCTATCTGAAAGATGCGGTTTGGGTCGAAAGACCCGCGCGCTTGTTCCAGCGGCTGTTGGCCGAAACGATCCGTGCCAAATCCAATCGGCTGGTGATCGACGGCGAAGATCCCGGCCTGATTGCCAAGTCGCAATTGCGCGGCACCTTGCGCGAATTTGGCTATGATGCGGCAACCTCTTCGGTCATTGTCAGGTTTGATGCGGTGCGAGCCGGCGCAGATGGCGCGATTGAAACCCGCCGGTTTGAAAGCGTCCAATCAGGTGTTGTGGCAGAGACCGGACCCGTTGGTGATGCGCTCAATCGCGGGGCCAATGATGTCGCCAGTCAAGTTGCGGACTGGATTGGCTAGGGGCTACCGGGTCAGTGTGTAAAATTCCCAAGCGGTCATGAAATCGGCGGTCCGGCGATTGCGGACAGCCTGCGCTTCGTAATCTGCGCCCCATTGCTCGATCTGCCAGTCTTCTTCCAGATTGGCCGCGCCCCACAACGCTTCGGCATCGGCGCCGGCTTCCAGTGCCGACATACCGATGCACAAGGATGCGGTCAGCGACGTCATGGTCAGCAGCGAAGTGAGCGCGAATTCATCGAGCGCGCTTAGGCGATTCGATAATTGCGTAGCGATTTCGGGCGATTGGGGCCGATGAATGATGCCGCTCACGCGCTGCATCATCACACCTTCGCGGGCTTCAAATTCGTTCAGCAGCGGGTCCCAAACCTCTTGCTGCCGCGCGAAAAAGTGGCCGCCGGGATCCGCACGATAACACAGCGTGTCGGTTTCCGCATATTTCAGCAATTTGGCAATCGGGTCTGCGCGGTCCGGGCGGACCATATCGATGGTGTAATCCACATGATCGCGAAAGCGGAATAATGCCGGATCGATCTTATCGCCTTGTGCGTCCCATTCAGCCGCCAGCGTTTCAGCGAGCGAGCGGGTTGGCGCAATTTGCGCTGATCCAAGTGCGGTTTTTACCGGCCGCCCATCCAATTGGACTTGGAAGCCCCCTTCTGCCTCGGCAATCCCGGTATCTTTGTAAAAACGCTTCATATCGGGAGAATCAATCAGGTGTCCGCCAGCGCTTGGCGAGCAGCAAAGGAAAAATGAAGAATCCGGCCATTCCGGCGGCCAGCAAAATATAGCCGATCCATACTGGCGCACCAGCGGTACCGTTGGCGATTAGCAGTCCGGTCATGACTGCAATAGCGCCGACGAGCCGGACCATGCTAAGCATGAAAAAGCGGTTTCGCGCCAAGGCTTCTTCTTCGCTGGGGCCGTTATCGGGTGCTTTTGTCACAGCAGCATCGCCCCCAATTCACGGGGGTTTCTGGCGATGGCTTCCGCGCCTTCTGCCAGCAGTTCTTGCGGCGTATGATACCCCCAATCGACCCCGATTGATCGTACTCTGGCGCTGCGCGCCATGGTGATGTCGAATGTGGTATCGCCAATCATCACCGCGCTATCTGTATTTACCGCGTCATCGATCAAGGCGGCATCGGCAATCGCCGCTTCGAGCATCGCAGGGTGCGGTTTGGATGGGTGACGGTCAGCGGTTTGGAGCGAAACGAAATGGTCGTTCAAGCCATGTGTCATCAGACAGGAAAATAGCCCGCGATCCGATTTTCCTGTGGCAACCGCAAGCAGCCATCCTGCATCGCGCAGCCGGTCAAGCAATTCGGGGATGCCGTCAAACAGGGGTTCCTGGAGGCGGCCTTCCAACCGGCTTGAGCGAAAGGCGCTCTTATACGCATCGACTGCGGCGGCGCGCTGGTTGCCGCTGGCGGATGGTGCCAGCTCGCTTAGCGCTTGAGGCAGGCTCAGCCCGACAATGCGGCGCACCGAATGACGATCGGGCGCGGGCAAATCAGCCGCATCAAAGGCGATTTCCATCGCCTCGCAGATGCTGGCTTGGCCATCGACCAATGTCCCGTCGCAATCAAATATGGCGAGTTTGCCGCTCACTTGGTTTCCTCATCGCTCACAAGGGTCCGCATCAATTCGGCAATTGCGTGCGAACCGTTTGCTTGCAGGCCCTCTGCAATCCGTGCGCGGTCACCGGCGCTATCATCCTGCGACAATTTTATCGTATCGCGCCATGCGAAAACTTCCATTTCGAAACCTACAATGCCTGCAACCAGCTTGCGTTTACGCTCGTCGGTCAGCTCGGCCATCGACCATGGCTTACCGCCCTCGGCTCGTCCTTCATGCCTCCGCGATAGGTTTTCGAGCATTGCTAGCGTGCCTTCGGCCTCCATCCCGCGAACCGGACCTTCGAGCTCGAGCGCAATGAAATTCCAGGTCGGGACTGTGTTGCGGTCTTCGTACCACCGGGCAGACACATAGGCATCGGGGCCGTTGACCACCAACAAAGCGGTCTGCCCAATCAGATGTTTGGCCAGCGCATTACCGCGAGACAAGTGAAATTGCACGGCCCCGTCACCTGTCGAAAGCAGCGGTGTGTGCGCGACCCGCGGACCATCGCTTGTTTGGGCAAAGACCATGCCGATGCCCACTTGGTCGATCAGGGTTTCCTGCAATGCGCGGTCGCCGCTTCGATATGCGGAATTGGGGTGCATCAGCTTCTGCCTCTGCCTCGACCAGCTGTTTTATTGGCACCTGTAGGCTTGCCGCCAGCAGGTTTACCGCGTGTGGGTTTGCCGGCCGGGCCGTTGGCGAATTTCTTGGGCGATTTTTTGCCGAGCTTCTTCTTGGGGCCTTCGCCTGCGCGGCCTTTTCGCTCGCCGCGCTGGTCCTTGCGGATTTGCTTGGAATATTGCTTGGCGACACGCTTCTTGGTGACTTTGTCCATCGGCCCGCGATCCTGTTCGGGTGCGGCATCGCTGTCATTCTCGTCAAAGCCAAGCTGTTCCATACTGCTGGCGAAATGTTCGGGCAATTCAGCAGTTACGTCGAGCGGCGCGCCATCGGGGTGGTCGATAATCAGGCGGCGTGCGTGAAGATGCATTTTGCGGCTGATACTGCCGGTCAGGAAAGCATCCTGACCGCCATATTTGCCGTCGCCAACGATAGGGTGGCCAATCGCGGCCATATGGACACGAAGCTGGTGCGTGCGGCCGGTGAAGGGTTGCAGTTCCACCCACGCGGCGCGGTTGCCGGCGCGGTCGACAACCCGGTATTTCGTCTTCGCGCTTTGCCCGTCTTTCTCGTCGACGTGCATTTTCTCGCCACCAGTGCCCGGTTGCTTGGCGATGGCGGCTTCGATGATGCCGTCATGCACTTCGGGCACGCCGACAATCAGCGCCCAATAGACTTTCTTGGCCGACCGGCCCGAGAAACGCTTGGAGAAAAACGCTGCGCTGCCAGGTGTGCGGGCAGTCAGCAATACACCGCTGGTATCTTTATCAAGCCGGTGCACAAGGCGCGGGCGCGGGGATTTTTCATCGGCGAATGCATCAAGCAGGCGGTCAACATGGTCGCGCGTGCCGGTGCCGCCTTGCGTGGCTAGGCCGGGCGGCTTGTTGAGCACAATCGCAGCCTTATCCTGTGTAATCAGCATCCGCTCGGCGCGTTCGATATCCTCGTCGGACAAATCCTCACGCTTGCGAGGACCGCGTGCGGCGGTCTCCCCACCTGGCGGAACGCGCAGAACCTGGCCCGCTTTCAGGCGGTCTTCGGGTTTGACCCGTCCGCCATCAATTCGGATCTGCCCCGTTCGCGCCCAGCGACTGACCATCGCAAAGCCGATTTGCGGCAGATTGCGCTTGAACCAACGGTCCATGCGAATGTCATCATCATCGGGACCGATGGTGAATTGGCGGACGTTGTCCGACGGCTTGGCCTCATCCCAAGGATTGTTTGTCGAACCCTCTTTCGGTTCGCTCCCTTGCGATTTTTCGGATTTTGAACGGTCGCCGCTCATGCTGCCAGCCTCATGATAATCAATCCAAGATATAAGCCGACCAAACCGGCAAGAACCGAAACCAGCGCGTAAGTAAGAGCAAGACCCGATTGGCCGCGCTCTATCAACAGCATCATTTCGAGGCTGAAGGATGAAAAAGTAGTGAACCCGCCGAGCAAGCCGACGCCTACAAGTAATCGCCAATGATCACTACCCGCGCCGCTATGCTTCGCAAGAAACCCCGCTAGCAATCCCATAGCCAAGCTGCCGACGACATTAACTGCCAGCGTCGCCCACGGAAAAGCAGTGACTGTTTGCGGGCCAAGCCATCCGGTCATAGCGCGGCCTGCCTGATACCGTAAGGCAGCGCCAACAGCGCCGCCCAACGCAACGTTGATTGTGGCGGCCAGAGGAGTGAGTGAGGACATACCCGGTCCCTTAGACGCGCTGGCGGCAAGTTGAAAGCCGCTTCGCTCTTGCCAAAAGACCCGCGATTCGCTAATTGCCTCTGCGTTCGAGCCGGTCCCTTGCGGATTCGGCCCCTTTTCGTTGATTTTTACGGGGCATGACCGCGTTACTGCGGGCCAAGTCCTTTTGCACTGAGGTTTTTGAATTTATGCAAATCATGGTTCGCGATAACAATGTCGACCAAGCTCTCCGCGCGCTCAAGAAGAAGCTGCAGCGTGAAGGCGTGTATCGCGAAATGAAGCTGCGTCGGCACTTTGAAAAGCCAAGCGAAAAGCGCGCCCGTGAAAAGGCTGCTGCAGTTCGCCGCGCTCGCAAGATGGATCGCAAGCGCGAAGAACGTGACGGCTAATCGCCTGACACGGTAAACTCCGGCTTGAACTAGGCCTTTGTATAAGCCATCAGGGCGCGGAGAGATCTGCGCCCTTTTGTTTTGGGTGCGACCAAGCTGAAACCATGTAGAATTGGGCCAAGCATTGCGGCCCGACATCAGGACACCACAATGACCGAAATCACCAAAGTGCCAATTCATCCGATTGCCAAGGGTTCGCTGACGAAACTTTGGCTTGGCATTGTTGTCGCGATACTTGCTGGTGCAGGCATTGCCTGGGCAGCAATTCCGGCGGGTGTTTCGGTCGAAACCGTGACCGAAGGTTCCGGCCCGAGTCCCGAATTGGGCGATGTGATATTCGTTAAATATGTCGGCAAACTGGCCGATGGCACCGTGTTTGACGAATCGCGCCCGTCGCAATTCCCCGAAGGTCTGTTTCCCGATGGTACGCCGATGCCGCTCGAAGAAGGCCAGCTAATCGATGGCTTCCTCGAAGGGCTGCTGAAGACCAAGAAGGGCGGCAGCTACATTCTCGAAATTCCATCGGACAAAGCCTATGGCGATGATCCGCAGCCCGGTTCGCCAATTCCGGCCGGTGCCGATCTGGTGTTTGAGGTTGAAGTTGTCGACTTCATGACCCGCGAAGATGCGGAACGCCGCTTGCAAGCTCTGCAACAAATGATGGAATCGCAAGGCGGCGCTGAAGGTGGCCCTGCGGGGGCTGGCCCTCCAGCAGGTCCTCCAACTGGACAGCCTGGCAACTAATATCAGCACTTCAGGCTGGTGACGCGAAAGGGAAATAGATATGAATTCCTCCGACACTTCACCAGCCAATAAACCTGCAATGCCCGATGATTGGCCGCTGCGCCCTTGGGTGCTGACGGCGCTGCTCGGTCTTGCCGGGTTGGCCGTGCATTTTGCCAGTGATGGCGGAGAAGATGTGCCGTGGCGAATGGCGCTGACCGCATTTTTCTTCTTCGGGTCGGGCATTGCGGCCTTCACTATTGATCGCGATTACCGGATTCCACCCGCCATTTACGCACTGATTTGCGGCGTGGTTATGGCGGGGATTGCGTGGCGCGTGACCAGCGCTGGCGATCGTTATGGCGATGAAGCTTTCTGGCTTGCTGCCGGCTTGCTAGCGGTGACGTTGTCTCTGCCCCTGTTCCAGGCGGGCTTCCACCTCAAACGCTTCGCCACCCCCTATTCGGACACGCATTATTTCGTCTGGACCGATGCGATCAGTGGCGCGGGTGCGCTCGCATTTACCGGACTTAGCTGGTTGGTCCTCGCGCTGCTCGCCAGCCTGTTCGAATTGCTCAAGATTGACGTTCTTAGCGACTTGATGAGCGAAGGCTGGTTTGGCTGGATGTTTTCTGGTGCGGCCTTTGGTGCGGCGCTGGGCGTGCTCCGCAACCAGATCAAAATCCTCGCGACGATGCAATCGGTTGTTCTGTTGGTGCTGTCTCTGCTGGCCGTCCCGCTGGCCATTGCGCTGGTGCTCTTTCTTCTTTCCATGCTCGTCTCCGGCCCCAATGTCCTGTGGGAGGCAACGCGCAGCGCAACGCCGATCTTGCTCGGCTGTGCGGTCGGTGCATTTTTGCTCGCCAATGCGGTGCTGCGCGATGATGATGCCGATATGTCTCCATCGCGTATCCAGCGCTGGGCCGCGCTGGTGCTGGTGCTCGGTATCTTCCCTCTGACTGCATTTGCGGCAGTATCGATGGGCACGCGGATTGCGCAACACGGCCTGAGCCCCGAACGGATATGGGCGTTAATCGCGATTGCGGTCGCGACAGCTTTCGGGCTCGCATACCTGGTGTCGGCCATCCGCGGGCGCAAAGCCGGGTGGCGCGATTATCTGCGTCAGTCGAATTTGCATCTCGCGGTCGGTGTCTCTGTGTTGGCGCTTCTTCTGGCGCTGCCGATTTTCAACTTCGGCGCGATTTCGGTCAGCAACCAATTGGCTCGGCTGGAAAGCGGCGCGGTATCAGCGGAAGATTTCGATTATTCGGCGCTGCGCTGGGACTTTGGTGATGCGGGACGCGCGGCCTTGGCAAAGCTAGCCAAGTCGGACGATGCCGAACGGGCGAAGGGCGCCAAGATTGCTCTGGCGGAAGAATATCGCAGATATCGTAGAGTGGATGCGGCTGAAGCAAGCGATGAACGCAAGCGCCGCCTTGCCAATTTGCGGATTGATATTGAAGATCCTGCGTTGCGCGAACGCGTTGAACTGAGAATTGCGAGCCAGCAATGGAGCTGCGAGAAGCCGTGCATCGCAATTGAGCAAAGCGTGACGGGCAATACGCACAAGATCGCGTTGATAGAGGGCGGCCGGATAAATCATCTTTTCATCGATCCGACCGAGCCTTTGGCGGCAACCGAGATCACGGGTTCCGATATGGAGGCCATGGAAGATCCCGATTATCCAAACCTTCCCCCACCCCAAGTTACCGCCAGGTCCAAAGTCGAAATTCGCGAATGGACTGGCAAACGGATTTATGTCGATGGCAAGCCGCTCGGCGAGCCTTTCGAATAGGGGCGTCGCTAGAGTCTCGAAAAATTTGTGCAGTGCACACGATATGCTTGAAGCCATGCGCACGCACGGCTAACGCGAACTCATGTCAGTGAACAAAGCAGATGTGGCCAAGATTGCTTCTTTGGCCCGTATCAAAATGGGGGATGATGCGCTCGAACGCATGGTCCCTGAACTCAACAATATCCTCGGCTGGGTCGACCAGTTGAGCGAAGTTGATACGTCGGGCGTAGAGCCGATGACTGCGGTCATTCCCAATGTTCTGCGCCTGCGCGATGATGTGGTGAATGCCGACCCCAAAACCGGCGGTGACCGGCGCGATGATATTCTGGCCAATGCACCAGCGGCTGAACACGGCTTCTTCGGTGTGCCGAAGGTGATTGAGTGATGACCAATTTGACTGATCTTGGTGTTGCGGCGATCCGTAACGGTGTCGCAAATGGTGATTTCACCGCGCGCGAAGTGGCAGAGGCGTTCAACGCCAATGTCGCTGCCGCGAAAGAATTGAACGCATTCATTGTCACCACTCCTGAAAAGGCTCTCGAAGCCGCTGACGCGGTCGACGCCGACCGCGCAGCTGGCAAAGAGCTGGGCAGCATGGCTGGCGTCCCGATCGGGATGAAGGATTTGTTCTGTACCAAGGGCGTGCAAACCACCGCCGCGAGCCACATTCTGGAAGGGTTTACGCCGCAATATGAAAGCACCGTGTCGTCCAATCTGTGGGCTGCTGGCGCTGGGATGCTGGGCAAGCTGAACCTTGATCAATTCGCGATGGGTTCCTCCAACGAGACATCCTATTTTGGCAATGTCACATCGCCGTGGCGGCGCGCGGGTGGTTCCAACACTCCGATGAGCCCCGGTGGTTCGTCTGGCGGCAGTTCAACAGCCGTATCCGCTCGGCTCGCACCTGCGGCTACGGGGACCGATACAGGCGGCTCAATCCGTCAGCCTGCTGCATTTGCGGGCATAACCGGCGTTAAGCCGACCTACGGACGGTGCAGCCGGTGGGGCGTGGTGGCGTTCGCCTCCAGCCTAGATCAGGCTGGCCCGATGGCGCATGACGTGCGCGATTGCGCGATCATGCTTGGCGCGATGGCGGGTTTCGATCCGAAGGATTCGACCAGCCTCGACATGCCCGTGCCCGATTGGGAATCGGCGCTAAATTCGGACATGAAGGGCAAGAAAGTCGGCATTCCCAAAGAATACCGGATGGAAGGCACCGATCCTGAAATCCTGAAAAGCTGGGATGACGGGATTGCGTGGCTGAAAGATGCAGGCGCCGAGATCGTCGATGTCAGCCTGCCGCACACCAAATATGCGTTGCCCGCCTATTACATCATCGCCCCGGCAGAGGCATCGAGCAACCTCGCGCGCTATGACGGTGTGCGGTATGGTTTGCGCGATCTGCCGGAAGGTGCCGGCTTGCAGGATATGTACGCTGCGACCCGCGCCGAAGGGTTCGGGGATGAGGTTAAGCGCCGCGTGCTAATTGGCACTTATGTGCTCAGCGCGGGCTTCTACGATGCCTATTACACGCAGGCTCAGAAGGTACGTGCGTTGGTCGCGCGCGATTTCGACAACGCTTGGAAAGAATGCGACGTGATCCTCGCGCCCACGACCCCGACCGCCAGCTTCGGCCTCGGTGAAAAATCCGCCGATCCGCTGGCGATGTATCTCAACGATGTGTTCGCCGTGCCCGCTAGCCTCGCTGGATTGCCCGCAATGAGCGTGCCGTGCGGCGTGAACTCGGAAGGGTTGCCGCTTGGCTTGCAGATCGTCGGCAAGGCGTTTGACGAGCAGGGCGTGATGAACGCTGGCTTGGCGATTGAAGAGCGCGCCGGGTTTACGGCCAAGCCGGAGAAGTGGTGGTAAGATGCGTAAAACCGCCAAAGCTTGCGTAATTGCTCTTGGAATTATCTCAATTGCTTACAATACGTACAAGATGGCTCCTTGGGAAAATGGATGGGCTGACTTCATTGGAGTCGTAATTGTCGGCACAATTCTATATTTTGCGTTCGTTGCAGCGGTGTTCGGCATTCTGTCATGGGCAGAGACTTTTGCGCGGCGCAATAGAATGGGTGAAGCGCGCTTTGATAGTAAAACTGGAAAGCTGATTAAAGATGAGTAACTACCGCATCCAAGGCGCAACGGGCGAATGGGAGGTCGTGATCGGCCTTGAGGTTCATGCGCAGGTCACTTCCAACTCCAAGCTGTTCAGCGGCGCGGATACGACTTTTGGCGCGGAGCCGAATACGCAGGTGTCGCTGGTCGATGCGGCGATGCCCGGCATGTTGCCAGTGCTGAATGGCGAATGCGTCCGTCAGGCCGTGCGGACCGGCATGGCGATCGAGGCGCAGATCAACAAATATTCGCGCTTCGACCGGAAGAACTACTTCTACGCCGATTTGCCGCAGGGCTATCAGATTTCTCAGCTCTATCACCCCATCGTGGGCGAGGGGCAGTTGCTGATCGAGAAGGACGAAAAGGCCGGTATTCCCGAAGACAAGATCATCGGGATCGAACGCATTCATATCGAGCAGGATGCGGGCAAGCTGATGCATGACCAGCACCCGACCATGTCCTATGTTGATCTGAACCGTTGCGGTGTCGCGCTGATGGAGATTGTCTCCAAGCCCGATATGACTTCGCCTGCAGAGGCCGGTGCTTATGTGCGCAAGCTGCGCTCGATCCTGCGCTATGTCGGGTCGTGCGACGGCAATATGGAGCAAGGCTCCATGCGCGCCGATGTCAACGTATCGGTGCGCAAGGTCGGTGATACCGAACTGGGCACACGGACTGAAACGAAGAACGTCAATTCGGTCCGCTTCGTCATGGCGGTGATCGAAAGCGAAGTGCGCCGTCAGGTCGATCTGATCGAAGATGGCGGCACGGTGGTGCAGGAAACGCGCCTCTACGATCCGGACAAGAATGAAACGCGGTCCATGCGCAGCAAAGAAGACGCGCATGATTACCGCTACTTCCCCGATCCCGATTTGCTGCCGCTTAATCTTGAGGAAGATTTCCTTGAAGAATGCCGCGCCAGCCTGCCCGAACTGCCCGATGCCAAGCGGACCCGCTATGTCGAGGAACTGGGCCTGAGCGATTACAACGCGGCTGTCTTAACCGTGGAAGTCGAAACCTTCGCGCGTTTCGAAACTTTGCTGGCGATTACAGCGAAGCATCTCGGCAAGCCCGAAGCCGAAATCGCCACTACGGTCGCCAATTGGTCGATGTCGACCGCGCCCGGCGTGGTCAAAAGCCTCGGCGATGAAGCCAACCTTGAATATGCGACAGCCGAAGCGCAGGCTGCCATCCTGGGCATGCAAGGCGCAGGCGAGATTTCTGGAAGTCAGGCCAAGGAAATCTACGAAATTGTCCTCAAAACCGGCCGCGAGCCGGCCGAGATCGCCGACACCGAAGGGCTGAAGCAACAGTCCGATAGCGGCGCTATCGAGGCGGAAATCGACAAAATCCTCGTCGCCAATCAGGACAAGGTCGAACAATATAGAGGCGGCAAAGACAAGCTGTTCGGCTTCTTCGTGGGTCAAACCATGAAAGCGATGCAAGGCAAAGCCAATCCGGCGGTGGTGAATGAGCTGCTGAAGGCGAAGCTAGGCTAGCCAATACACCGTGGCTTCAAAAAAAGGCCGCTGGAGCGATCCAGCGGCCTTTTGTGTTTTTGGTATATACTGCCGATTAACTGCTCAGGCGCTTTTTCGCGTTGTTGGCGTATTCCTCGAAATTGAGTTGGAAAACGGAATTTAGCTCATCAAGACCCTCAAGCGCATCTTCGCCTTCCTTAGGAGGAAATTTCTTGAGACCGTTACCGCCCCAGGCTTTGTATTGCTTGTCGATCTTGCCATCGTCTCCAAAGTTACGGACCATGAACAATGTCTTTAAAGACCGGCCGTAGATCATAGCTTTGGTGTACAGCACGTCAGCCACAATCAGTTCGCTGTAGCAGCTGGAATCGCTGTCGGCGCGCCGATCCTTGATCCGGTTCATAGTCTTGCGCTCCAAGGGTTCTTCGTGCCGGACTATAGTCGTTCCCGGTGTCAGCCCAAGCAAAGTGCGCAGGTCAAGTTCTTGCAGGGCATCAAGTTGGCTCGGGCTATCGAGTGCGCTTGCCATCAGAGTCTTGTTGTTTGCATCGGTGCCGGAGTTCAGGGCAGCATCAAGCAGGCCCCCGCCAAGCAAGCCTGTCGTGACCGAATTCATCCGTTCGGCAGGCCACATGTGCAATTCACAGCCATCCGCTGCAACTTTCGGCAAAAGGCCTTCAGTGTTCGCTTCATACTCGACCACTTCAGCAGCCTCGGTCGCCGCTTGAGCATCGGTTGCTTTCACAACTTCCTCAACAGTGCTTGCTTCCTGTATTTCTGCAGTCGCTTCGATCGCATCGGGATCTTGTGCCTGAGATGGCGCGCACAAAATCGCTGCCGCGACAGCTGTTCCTAGATAAAATTCCTTACGCATATTGCTCCCCTTAATGTTCGTGTTGTAGTTTGTTTTTAATCGGTTTTTCGATTGCTTAATGCTCTGCCAAACTCAGCGATTGCTCCGCTAAATTCTGTCGTGAATTCGTCAAAGGCGGCTTTGACCTGCCCAGGTTCTTTGGGAGGAAAAAGCTTCACTCGTCTTTGGATATAACTGCCGAATTTATCTATCGGCTCGGCACCAGCATCAAACCGTCTGAAACGAAGTATGGCTTTCAGGAAGCGTCCATCGATCAGATCTTCCTGAAAAAATACGTCGTCTACGACCAGCTCGGCATAGCAGGGAGTTGCCCTGCGCAGGATGCGACCTTTGGTGGAGCGCGCAACCCGGCTAGGCAACGGGTTCGCATGGACGGTCACAGAATAGCCGGGCAGGTTCAGGATTCCTGCAAGATCCATCTTCCGCATTTCTGATACTTGGACCTCAGGAGGCAGGACACGTTCGGGAAGCTCCTTGTATCCGTCTCGGCCCTTTACTGCTCCATCGACAATGCCGCCATGGAACCAGCCGGAATAGATCGACCGGATGCCTTGTGTGGGCCACGCGTGCAGTTCGCATATTGGTTCAGCTGTTGCGGCGGCCGGGGCAGGATCAGCTTCCGGAGCGGACATTTCTATGTTTGTCGGTTTAGTTTCAGTTATTTCAGCCGAATTCTGTGCCGAGACTCCGCCGGATAAAACCAAGGAGATAACCAAGACAGAGGATGTTAGTGCTCTCAAAATTAGTCGTCCGTTGTAGTCGCAGAAAACAGTCCTGCTCGCGATTTATCTCTGCTGCGAGCCGATCATTAATCCGAATATATGTATATTATCGGTTATTTGATGGGATGTCTTGTATCAGAGCGGCAAAATCGCTCAAATTTTGTTTGAAAGCGGCTTCCATGTCTAATTCGTAAGTGACCTGCTCTACATCTGTCTTTTCCTGGTCATGTTTCAGGTTGGTTTGGGTCCATGTCCCCAATACGCGAACAGGGCGCTCGCCACCTTTGTCAAAAACACGAAGTCGGAAAAAGCTCTTGAGGTTTTGACCGCGAGCATATTCGCGTGAATACACCACATCAGTCACCACCAGCTCGGCATAACATTCGGGGGCGCCGCGGGTATAGCGGGTCTTTACGCTACGAATGAGCCCGCTCGGAAGAGGCTTCTCGTGAGTGACCACCTTATACGCATCAAACCCGAACAAAGCTGGCAGATCGGCTTCTGACAGAATTTCCAACTGCCGCAATGTGGGAAGTGGACCCCCGGGTTTTGCATTTTGGGTATTTACTTCGGCAGTGTTGCGCTCAATCCGGCCAACAGGAGAGCTCCCTAGGGCACCCATATAGCCAGTAGAAAGGTTATCACTGGCTCGCTGCCGGGTCTTGCTTAAACCGTCAGAGGCCCAAACATGCAGTTCGCACGTTTGGGCCTCTGTTGGCTGTACGTCTTGTGCCGTCGCTCCGGTCGAAACGACCAGTAACAGGCCGGTAAGAACGGCTAGGCGCAATTCGCTAACTTTACGCTTGGCGCTGGCCGGTCATTGCCATTTTGCCGAATGCGCCTGCGTTGACTTCACCGACCAGCTGGTCGCCGTCGACAGTCGCTTCGCCTTCAAGCTTCATTGGCATGGGAACGGTCATATTCATTGTCCATGTCAGCTTGTTGCCGTCAATCACGCCGTTTTCTAGTTCCATGCCGCCCATTGCGCCTTGATTGGTGCCAGTGAAGGTGGTGCCGTCATCACTTGGAACGATGGTCACAACGCTCTTCTGGTCGCCCATCGGGCTTTTGGTTACGCAATCATATGTTCCGGCTACTGACATTTAAATTCTCCATTTTTAAACACGCAGCTTTCTTTCAGCTGCTTACAACGATGTAAATAGTTAAGTTGGGTAGTTTGTTCCGAGATTATTCGGTTTCAAGCTCGCGCACCTCGATCGGCAGGCCAAGCTGGTCAAGCTGCGGCCGGACCACTTCGGCATCACCAACAATCACGAACACCAGATCTTCCCCGCGCAGGGACATTTTGGCCGCTGCATCAAGCTCATCTGCGGTAAGCGCCGAATATTTCGCCGCCAGCGTTTCGTAATAATTGTCGGGGCGATCCAGCGTGATGATATTGACGATGCCGCCAAGCACATCGCGGCTGGTTTCAAACTGGCCCGGAAGTTCGCGGACATTGCCGTTGATCAACCGTGTGAGCTCTTCTGAAGTGACGCCGTTGCCGCTGGTGTAGGACGCCAGATCCTTGCGCAATTCGACGATGGAATCACCCGTTCGATCAGCCTGAACCGGCGCGTATAGGACGAAGCTGATGCGGTCGATCGGTGACTGCAGGATACTACGAACCCCGTATGACCAGCCCTTCGTCTCGCGCAGATTCATGTTGATCCGGCTTAGGAAACTGCCGCCAAACACTTCATTGGCGGACCGCAATATGGTCAGATCGTCAGTGCCTTTCTGATCGAGCACGCGGCCAGCGAGGATCACCGATTGTGGTGAGTTGGGCCGGTTTATCAGCACAACGCGGGGAGTCTGGCTTGGTATTGCCGCGTCATAGGTCTTTATTGGCGCTTGCACATTGGGGGCGGTCCAATCGCCGAAGCTGGCATTGAGCAGCCGCACGGTTTCGACTAGCGAAGTGTCCCCCACCACGAACACCCGCGCCTTATCAGGGCGCAGCCACATCCGGTGAAAATCGGTCATTTCATCGCGGGTAACGGTGGCTACGACAGCTGGATCGCCAGTGCCGGTAGGCGGAATGCCGTAGGGGTGATCGCCGAACAAAATGGGGGCGAGGGCGCGTTGCCCGATTGCTGCCGGATTATTCAGCTCGTTAGTAATCCGGGTCAATTGCTGTGCGCGGACACGCTCCAGATCAGTCGGGCTGAACGCCGGATTGCGGATGTAATCAGCCAGCAAATTGAGCGACCCGAGGAAGTTGGGCGTTACTGCGTCGAGGCCGAAGGATGTTGTATCGGCATCAGCGCTGGAGAAAATTGACGCACCAAGTTTCTCGCGCTCGATTGCGAAGGCGGCGCTATCGAAATTGGCGGTGCCTTCATCCATCGCTTGCAGCATCAACGACTGCAGGCCGAGGCGGTCCTTAGGATCGGCGGAATAACCGGCATCGAACGTCACACGGACGCTAACAACCGGCACGGCGTCACGCTTGGCAAAATAGACTTCCATTCCGTTATCGAGCGTTGCCCGTTCGATTTCGGGGAAGTCTAGCGGCTTCAATTCGCCAACATCGGGCAGCTTCGACCGGTCGGCCTCGCCAGCTGCGGGGAGGGGCGCCGACGCAGAACCCTGCATACTTACCGGGTTGATGTAGAACGCTGGCTGCATGCCTGCACCTTCGGGAGCCACCACGTAACCGCCACGATCTTCGCCGCCTTCGGTTCGGTCGCCGGGTTCGACGATCAATTCGAATACCGGACGCGACAGCCATTTGGCGGTTACGGTGCGGACTTCGTCAGGCGTAAGGCTGGCTGCACGGCGCAAGGTTGTTTTGTAAGCGTCAGGGCTGCCTTCATACAGCAGGCCCTCGGCCAAGGTCGGGGCTTTGCCGCTGAATCCGCCAATTTGTTCAAGACCGCGGATTTGACCGGCGGCGTAGACCGTGGTGGCACGCTGGATTTCAGCGTCGGTCGGGCCTTCGGCGACGAACTTTGCGATCTCTTCATCAAGCGCAGCAGCGAGAACGTCTTGGTCAACACCAGGACGCGCGTTGGCATAGACAACAAATTGGCCAGCTTGCGCGAAAATTTCAGCGCGGGCGACTACGCTCACCGCCAACTGTTTTTCACGGACCAGAACATTGTCGAGCCGCGAGCTGGCGAGGCCACCCAACACGGTCGCACCCATTGAGAGGGGCAGGTAGTCAGGGTTGTCGAGCCCGGGAACGGCCCACATACGGTAAAGCCGGGTTGTCGCGACGCGGTCCTGAATGGTTTTGGAAAGCGGCGCGTCCAAAGTCGGCACCGGAGCATCAACTTTGGGAGTTTCTGGACCGCGTTTGATCGCGCCGAACCACTTGTTGACCTTGGCTTTCGCAGTCGCAATGTCGACATCGCCGGCCAATACGAGCACCGCGTTATTCGGGCCGTAATTGTCGCGGAACCACTGCTTCACATCCTCCAACGTGGCGGAGGATAGGTCGTCCATCGAACCAATGGTGGAGTGGTGATAAGGGTGGCCCGAGGGGTAAAGGTTCTCAAGCTGTTCATATTCAGTCAGGCCGAATGGCTGATTGTCGCCTTGCCGTTTTTCGTTCTGGACAACGCCGATCTGGTTATCGAGCTTCTCCTGCGTCACTGCGCCGAGGAGATAGCCCATCCGGTCGCTTTCCAGCATCAGCGCGCGGTCGAGCGCAGCGGTAGGGACGCTTTCGAAATAATTGGTCCGGTCAAACCATGTGGTGCCGTTGAGATCGGTCGCACCGATTTGCTGCAGTGGCTCGAAGAAATCACCGGGAGCGTTTTCCGAACCGTTGAACATCAGATGTTCAAACAAATGGGCAAAGCCTGTCTTGCCTTCCGGCTCATGCTTCGATCCAACATTGTACCAAACTGACAGCGCGACCAGCGGGGCCTTCCGGTCGGTATGCACAAGCACAGTCAGACCATTGTCGAGTGTGAACTGGTCATAGGGTATCGAAACCGCATCTATCAGTTCGGAAACAGGGGCGGGACTGTGGTTGTTGGCGTCGGCAGCGGCAATGGCGGGATCAGCTGCGTCGGCCATTGCATCGGCTGCATCCATTGATGCGGTGGTCAGTTCTTTGCCGGTCGCCGAACACGCAGCAAGTGCGACAGCGAGCAGGCTTGCCGAAGCAAAGCGGCTGATGGAATTAAGACGCATTTTTCAGTCCCCTGAATTTTTGTGATCTAAACAGTAATTTCTTGCCAGCTACTGATGCTGAGATCAGCGGCTCGAAACAGTTTTTCGACGAGTGGCATTTTCAAGCGCATCAACGCGCCAGAAATGAACGGGCTTCAATTTATGGTCGGCAAACAGCTGGGCCTGATCGGTGTAGTGCCTACTGCCAGGCCGGGTGGTGGCCGCGCCAAATGGTTGGATTGATTGCGAGCGCACACGCTTGCCCGGCTCCCATTCAACAAACATCAGGAAGCTGTCCCCGTGACGAACCGACAGGCGTCCATCATCGTCGACGTCCCATAACGTCGAAGCGCGGAGCGTGTCGCTGCCACCATCGAGTGGGAGGTCAACAGCATAGTCGCCGGGGCCCTGACGCAAGCGAAGTAAATCTGACATGGGCGGAGTAATCTGACCGAAATGCTCTTTCAAATGATTGACTGCGCTTTCCAGCTCTTCCTTTGCACCGGGTGCGGGGTTGTTCTGATATTCCGCGCTCATCCAAGGGCGGATCAGCAATAGGGCGAGCGAGTCCGCCTCGCCGATTGAATCGGAAGTCAAATCCCAAGAGGCAAGCAATTTCTGAGCGCGCTGCAATTCGGGTTCGCCTGTCAAATCAAGCGCGCCAATGCTGTCCAACATATCGGCAACATAGCCTTCGCGGACGTATCCGGTGTCATATTTAATCCGCTCCAGCGTTTCGCGGTCGATAATCGGATATTTCGCCATTAATTGCTCGGTGCGGCGTGACCGATTGGTCTCTTTCAGTTCCACTCCCATTTCCGGCGGGATGCTCGCAGGATCAATATCATCCGCTGGGCCTGCGGCAGAATAAGGCATGTTGTTGGCATTATAGACCCAGCCGCTCGACGGGTTGATGACTTTGGGAATGGCGTCGTAATCAACGGTCCCCTGCCAGATCAATTTGCTGTCGTTGCCGGGCAGAATGCTGCGCCAATCGGGGCCAGCCTGCCGGTTTGGGATCGCTGCGTTATAGACATAGGCGATATTGCCTTCCTTATCGCCGTAGATGAAGTTGGTGGAGGGGATATCCATCCGCGCAATGATGCTTTCCCACTCGGCGAAAGTAGTCGCTTTGTTCAGTCGGTAATAGGCATCGAGCTGCCCGATATTGCCCATGCCGCCATAGCGCAGGGCAAAGAACCCCTTGTCATTCTTGATAACGGGGCCGTGTTCGCTGCGATAAAATGTTTGCGGTACTGGCAAGACCAGCGGCCCGACCTTCACTGGCAGGATCTCGTCTTTTGTTTCGAGCTCTTTCCATTCGCCGTCCAGTTTATAGCGAGTTTCGGTTTCATCCATTTCCAGCTTGTAGACATCAGTCATATCTGGGCGGTTGACCGTGTTGGTCCAGCCAAGATGCTCATTATGGCCGAGGAACGGGAACGGGCTGCCGGGGAAATTTGCTCCGGCAAAATGCCAGCCTTCGTTGCTTTCCACCACCATTTCGTACCAGGCCACCCCTCCACGCCATGGCTGGTGGCTGTTGGAAACAAGCCGTGTCACGCCATCACCCGATTTGGCGGGTGCGATGGCCCATGCGTTAGAACCTGACATCGCGCCTTCCTCACCGATTGCAATGGGCATAGACAGCGCGGTTTGTTCCGGCTCGGATGGAGCCATGATGGGTTCGCCTGATGGTTCATAACCTGGGATGGATGGGCCGAATTCAGGGCGCAATTCCTCGCCAGCGACCAATGGGCCGATGATATTGCCGAGTCCGAAGAAAAACGGCTGGCGCAGGGTGAAGCCGGTCGCAATGTCTTCACCATTGACGGGAAACAGGCTGGCTAGCTTCAATTCGCCAGGGTGCTGCTCGGCATAATCGTTAAGGCCAGACGCATAGGCATCGAACAAAGCGCGCGTATCGGCTGGTAGGCCAGCATATTGGCGTTCGGCAACGCCGCGTGCATCAACCAGGTGATAGGCGAAATCGATCTGGGCACCTTCTTCTCCAGCGATTGCGCCATATCGCCCTCGCGCCATTGCAACCACGTCTTGCAGAGTGAAGAAGTCATCTTCGGCATGGGCAATCGCTATGCCGTAAGCAACATCGGCATCGGTCTCCCCGTAGATATGCGGCACGCCGAATTCGCTGCGGACAATCTCTGCAGTATAGACATTATCACTATCGGGCCCGGCGCCTGCTTTTGCGCTGAACGGCTCCCACACCATCAGCCCGATCAGAACGACCAATGTTACGCCAAGCAACAACCAACCGGCGCGCGCCAACCATTTCATCATGCAAAAGCCTCTCTCTTGAATAGGGCGTAGCGTCTATTTGCACTGTGGTGAAGCGCATAGTTGCGCGGCTTGCGCTAGATCAATGTCAGCACCATAAAACTGGTTTAAACTCCAGAACGCCGAGAAAATTCAGGAAGGTCTTGACCCGATGGCTTTGCCAACCCACCTGCTATAGGATGCTAATACACCTCAATCGACCGATGCCTTGTGTGGCTGAATTACAACACTATGTTATGCGGAACGACAGATAGGATTATGCGATGAACCTGGAAAAATTCACTGACCGCGCAAAGGGCTTTCTCCAATCAGCCCAGACGGTTGCCATCCGTAACAGTCACCAGCGCATTTCGCCCACTCATCTGCTGAAGGCATTGCTCGAGGATGACGAGGGGATGGCAGCAGGCCTGATCGGACGGTCTGGCGGAAATGTGCAAGTCGCGCAGGATTTCGTTGATGATGCACTGGCAAAAATTCCAGCCGTATCGGGCGGCGGCGCGCAGCAAACGCCGGGGCTTGATAATGATGCGGTCCGCATCCTCGATCAGGCCGAACAAGTGGCTGAGAAAGCCGGCGACAGCTATGTCACGGTCGAGCGCCTGCTCGTCGCCTTGTCACTCGCCAATACCACGACGGCTGGCCAAGCGCTGAAAGAAGCAAATGTCGATCCGAAGGCGCTCAACACCGCAATCAACGATTTGCGCGGCGGACGTGCGGCCAACACCGCCAGCGCCGAAGATGCATATGATGCGATGAAGAAATATGCCCGCGATCTGACGCAGGCGGCGCGCGACGGTAAGCTCGACCCGGTTATTGGCCGTGATGAAGAAATCCGCCGCACGATCCAGATTCTCGCCCGGCGCACAAAAAATAACCCCGCGCTTATTGGTGAACCCGGCACAGGCAAAACCGCAATTGCCGAAGGGTTGGCGCTGCGTATCGCCAATGGCGATGTGCCCGACAGCCTGAAGGGGCGCACGCTGATGTCGCTCGACATGGGTTCGCTGATTGCTGGCGCAAAATATCGCGGCGAGTTCGAGGAACGACTAAAGGCTGTGCTCGACGAAGTGAAAGGCGCTGACGGGCAAATCATCTTGTTTATCGACGAGATGCACACGCTAATCGGGGCTGGCGCTTCGGAAGGGAGCATGGATGCGTCCAATCTGCTTAAGCCAGCTTTGTCGCGGGGCGAATTGCATTGTATCGGCGCAACCACGCTCGATGAATATCAGAAATATGTCGAGAAAGACCCCGCGCTGCAACGGCGGTTCCAATCGGTCTATATCGATGAGCCGAGTGTCGAGGACACGGTCTCGATCTTGAGGGGATTGAAGGAAAAATACGAATTGCACCACGGAGTGCGGATAACCGATGGCGCGATTGTGGCGGCGGCGACGCTTTCCAACCGCTATATCCAAAACCGGTTTCTGCCTGACAAAGCGATCGATCTTATGGACGAGGCCGCGAGCCGGATCCGGATGGAAGTTGAGAGCAAGCCGGAAGAAATCGAAAGTCTCGACCGGCGGATTATCCAGCTGAAAATCGAGGAATCAGCGCTGTCGAAAGAAACCGATCAAGCGTCAAAAGACCGTCTCCATACCTTGCGCGAGGAATTGGCCAATCTGGAGGAGCAATCCTCCTCGTTGACCACGCGTTGGCAGGGAGAGCGCGACAAGATTCACGCCGAAAGCAAGCTTAAGGAGCAGTTGGATCAGGCGCGGCTCGAATTGGAGCAAGCGGAGCGGGTGGGCGACCTCGCCAAGGCGGGTGAGCTTTCTTACGGCAAGATTCCTGAGCTCGAAAAAGCCATTGAGGCAGCTGGCACACACACCGAAAACGCAATGCTGCGCGAGGAAGTGACCGAAGAAGATATCGCCGCGGTCGTCGCGCGCGCCACCGGCATTCCGATGGACCGGATGATGGAGGGCGAGCGCGAGAAATTGCTCCAGATGGAGGAAGTGCTCGGCAAGCGGGTTATCGGGCAGGAACAGGCAATTGTCGCTGTGTCCAAAGCCGTCCGCCGCGCGCGGGCTGGCTTGCAGGATCCGGGGCGTCCACTTGGCTCGTTCCTGTTTCTCGGCCCAACCGGAGTGGGTAAAACGGAATTGACCAAAGCGCTTGCCGAGTTCCTGTTTGACGATGACAGCGCAATGGTGCGGATCGACATGAGTGAATTCATGGAGAAGCACGCTGTATCGCGCTTGATCGGCGCGCCTCCAGGCTATGTCGGTTATGATGAAGGCGGGGTGTTGACCGAAGCGGTACGACGCCGTCCATATCAGGTTGTTTTGTTCGACGAAGTCGAGAAGGCACATAGCGACGTCTTCAACGTGCTGCTGCAAGTGCTAGATGATGGACGGTTGACCGACGGGCAGGGCCGTGTGGTTGATTTCGCCAACACGCTGATTATCCTGACGTCTAACCTCGGCAGCCAGTATCTGGCCAATATGACCGATGACCAGAAGGTCGAGGATGTCGAACCGCAAGTGATGGATACAGTGCGCGGGCATTTCCGGCCCGAATTCCTCAACCGGCTGGACGAGATCATCCTGTTCCACCGTCTGGCGATGGAGCACATGGCACCGATTGTCGAAATTCAGGTCGGCCGCGTGCAGAAATTGCTCAAGGACCGCAAGATCACGCTCGATCTGACCGAGGCGGCTCTGCGCTGGCTGGGCCGCGTGGGCTACGACCCTGTCTATGGCGCGAGGCCGCTTAAACGCGCTGTGCAACGGTATATGCAGGATCCGCTCGCCGATATGATCCTGCAAGGCGATGTGCCCGATGGCAGCAAAGTGCACATTGACGAGGGCGATGGCGAGTTGAAGATGGAAATCGGCTGATTACGCGTCGCTTGTGTGACGCCCATTTAACATGGGAATAACCGCCGTGGTGCTGTGCTCAGCGGTATTAACAACAGCCAAAATTAAACAGCCAAAATAAAAGGGCCCCGGTTTCCCGGGGCCCTTTCTTTTTGGCTTATGCCAACTGCTTGGTCCTAGAACTCGGCAGTGAAACCGGCGTAGAAGTAACGGCCGATATTGTCATAGATGCCTGAACCACCACCGGAACCGGTGAGTTGCAGTGGAGGCTGTGCGTTTGTGAGGTTATCGACACCTGCATAGAACAGGAATTCGTTGTTCACATTCCAGTCCATCCGCAACGCGTGATAGAAACGCTCGCCATAGAAGATTTCGGCAGTCGCATCAGGGTTGGTTGCCGGAACAGTGATCAGATCACCCGGAGTACATGTTGGCAAACCTTCGGTCCGCGGAATGATGCCATTGGTTGGGCACGCTGCCGTGAACGGATTGTTAGCCTCGTAACCGCTGATGTACTGCTTATCCAAGAAACGCATGCTGTATGCGAGAGTGACATCACCCCGGCGATAGGATGCATTGAAGTTGGCTGCCCACTCAGGGTCACCCAATTCGCCGCGAACAACGTTTGGAACATCAGGATTATCAACGTCCAGGAAGTTGGTCCGCTTCAGAACGTGTGTGGCAATCAAACGCAGCGACAGACGGTCATCATTGTCGAATGTCTTCGAGTAACGAAGATCGAAATCGATGCCTTCAGCTTCCAGACGGGCAAAGTTCACCGGACCGGTGATCAGCGCAGCTGAGGTGTTGAAGGTACCATCTGGGTTACGCGGATTGATCTGACGGCAGAAGCTGTTGTTCAAATCGGTGGCATCATAACAGTTCGCCAGGATCGAGTTGGCACCAACGGTGGCAATCACGCTCTCAACAGTGATGTCATAATAGTCGACCGAAAGTGTCAGTCCTGGAACGAAGCTTGGTTCAACCACAACACCAATGGTGTAGCTGTCCGATGTTTCCGCTTCCAGACGCTCGTTACCACCTTGAAGGATGGCGCTGCTGCTTGTGATCGCATCAGCGTCATAACCAACAGGAACACCGTCAGCACGGCAGTTGGTCAGGCGGCTGGATGGACCTTGGTTGATGGTGTCATCATCGCAAGGGTCAGTCAGGAACACGAAGTTCTGGGTTTGCGCAGCGAACAAATCGCTGAGCGTTGGTGCCCGAACCGCACGCGAGTAGTTTGCCCGGAAACGGATATCAGGCACGGGTGAGTAGATCAGATTGCCGTTATAGGCATAGACCGTACCGGTTTGACCAGCACCCGAATTGTAATCCGAAACACGGCCAGCACCCGAAATTGTCAGCTCTTCTGCGAACGGCAAGTTTGCCAACAGCGGGAATTCAAGTTCGCCAAACGCTTCGATGACTTCAAGCGCTGGCGGGAAGAACCCGTCAAATGCGTTGAAGAATGTTACGCCTGATGCCGACAGTTCGTCAGGAACTTGCGAAGCAGTTTCCTTGCGATATTCGAAACCGGCAACGGCACGAATTGGTCCGCCTGGAAGTTCGAACAGGCCAGAGCTGTCAGTGTTGATATAGCCAAGAACGTTATATTGCTCGGCCTTGTCGTTCAATTCGGCGATGCTGTTAATATAGGCAACAGCTGCCGGATCGGGAGCGCCTTCACCAAACAGATTGATAGGCACACAAGCCGCATCATCGTTGGTTGTGTCGGCATCAATGTTGATACCGCAAACGATGTTGCCGGCACCGTCGAGGCGGGCGTCCACTGCATTGCGCAAACGGCTGAAGACCAGATTGTTCGTTGCACGCAGATCGCTGGTGAAGCGGCCATAGTTGAACGAGAGATCATAGCGGGTGTTCGAGCTGATGTCGCCTTCAACGCCGATTACGGCGCGGTAAGTCTGACGCTTCAGCTCATCATTACGCGGACCGAAGTCATTGTTGTTGCGGTTGACGGTAAATCCGGTTGCCGCACCTGAATTGGCGGGGAAACCGAAGCCGACAAGTAGCTCGTCCTGAATTGCTTCGGCAAGCTCGCGTGCCTGCTGAGACAGGAACGGGTTGTCGAAGCTGAGGAATACAGGTGTGTTGTCAGCATCATAGCATGGGTTGCGACCGCCGAGGCCAACAGCGCCGCCAAGTCCGCCACAAATGCCGTTGATGAACGAAGGTGTGCCGGAGCCTTTCGCTTCAATGCGGGCATACTTCAATTCAACGTAGGGCCGGAAAGCCTCGCTAACATCGAAGTGCGCAAGAACATTGAAGTTGTAACGTTCGATATTCGGGATCAGCGTACCAACCGTACCGAAGTCAGAACCGGTTCCGCCAACAACATTGCTGGTGCCCGGGAAGTTTTGGTTGTCTTCACCAAACAACCTGCCGTCTGGACCGAAGCGATATTGGATTCCGTTACCGTCAGCATCGCAGGAAAGTGGCTGAACCGCCGCCCCGAAGATACAGAACGGGCTGAGGGTCGCGCCGTCGGAGATGAAGTCAAGCTTCAGACCCTTTTGCAGAGACAAATCGGGAATACCGTCGGAGTTTGTGATGCCTTCGTCAGTAAGATCATCTGTTCGCACAAAGCCTTCGAAGCCAATGAATGCACCAGAAATTTCAGGGCGCTGTGTGTTCAACACGCGGGCAATTTGGCTGTATTCACCAACAACCGCGATGTTACCGCGGCCATCGGCAAAGTTCTTACCCAAGGCGGCGCTAATTGAATAACGACCGTTGTCGCCGCGTTCGGACGTACCGGCTTGGCCGGAAACTTCGAAACCGTCGAAATCGCGCTTTAGAATGAAGTTCACAACGCCGGCGATGGCGTCAGAGCCGTAAACAGCCGAGGAACCGCCGGTCACAACGTCCACACGCTCGAGCAGCTCGAACGGGATCGTGTTAACATCGACCTGGAAATCACCTGCGCTTGCGGTGATGTGACGACGGCTGTTGACCAGCGTCAGAGTGCGGCTTGTACCCAGGCCACGAAGATCGAGGATGTTCAGACCGGTTGTGCCGATGAAACGCTGCGAGTTCGAGGTAGAAAAGGTCGAGCGAAGCGAAGGCAGATCGTTCAGCGCGTCACCAAGCGACAAAGCGCCATCGTTGAGCAGTTCGCCAGCGTCAACGCTGGTGACCGGGACGGGCGAATCGAGATTTGGACGAGCAATACGCGAACCGGAAACAACGATCATTCCGCCAGCAGGCGCGGCTTCAGTCGTTTCGTCAGCGTCGCAAACGCCGTTATCGTCTGCGTCGATACATTCAGCATCAGCATCCTGCGCGAGAGCAGGTGAAGCAAAAGCGGCCATTGACAGTGCAGCGAAACCGGCACCTGCCAGCAAGCGACCCTTGCCGTTAGTTGCAAAAGTAGTTCTCATGAGATTTTAGTCCCCCTTGGACGACCGGAAGAAACCGGGGTTTGGACAAATTTTTTATTTCAAACAAAAAGCCGCATACCCCAGCATGCAGCGCTTGCTCTAAATTCGGCTTGCGCACTTAGGGTGCTGGCTGCAACGGGATTCAGGCGTTCATTCCCCGTTTAGAAATGCCGTGTGGCGCAGTTGCAACACAATTCTCTCCGGCGCCTCAGGGCAAAAATTTCCTCGAAGAAGTGTCTTTGCATTGTTATTCTAAGATGCTGTCTAAAATTGTAACAATCGGTTGCTCGGCGCGTGAAATAGCACAACTATCGTTCTACTCGACGCGGCGCCCTTTTACGCCGGTGCGGCCATTGATGCGGATAAAGTAGCTTCCCATGGCCGCTTCCTTAAATACGACGGGATCCCCAACCTTCGTGCGCATTGTGAGTGCGGACGCGCCAGTAATGCGCCAAACAGCGTCACCTTCGGCGATAGTGATAAATAGTGTGTTCCGGCCGGAAGCCCTCACTCCAGTAATCACCGATTCGAGCAGCTGATCTGTCTCCTCGGCGCCAGCGCCGCCAAACAAGCCGATTTTGGGAAGGCTGAAGCCGAATAGCCTGCGCCGGTTTTGCTCAATGGCTTCTGCATCAACGATCTGGACTTCGCCCTGATCGCTTGCTGTAACGACTCGGCCTACGGCTGCGTCATAGCAATTCAGCCTTTCGGTATCATCTGCAATGCTTTGGCAAGTTTTCAGAGCTTCAACATATCCAGTGGACGGATTGGCTTGACCCGGCTCATCCTGGGCAGATGCTGGCGCTGCAAGCGTGAATGACGCTCCTATTGAAAAAATAAGTGCGGGCAATCGATGGGCTGTTTGGAACAGGCTGCTGGCCATTTGAACGAAATCCTTGGTTTGATCGAGGTTTAGCCTAAAATAGAGGGAAGAGTTGGCATATGTTACCTGCTACGCCAACTGTAACACGAATGACACACTGTAAAGTTTAGAGGCGCTATTGCGTTAGACTGACGTTGCGATTGTGGTTTCGTATGCACTAGAGCGCACAAATTCCGGTCTAATATCCGGAAAATTTATCTTATCACATAGGTGCCACAGGGGCGCCTGACTAAGGGGATTGGAATGTCCAACCGTTTTAACAAAGCCGCGCTAATGGCGGGAACAATCATGGCAGGCGCCATGATTGCTACTCCGGCAATGGCACAAGACGCAGGCGCTACAGCAGATGCTGCAGCAGACGCTGATGATGGGTTCATCGTTGTTACAGGTTCGCGCATTGCGAAACGTAACGTTGACACTGCTGCACCAGTTGCAGTTGTTGGCGCTGAAGAATTCGAGCTTTCAGGCACCGTCAACGTAGAGAACGTGATCAACACGCTCCCGCAAGTTGTTCCGGGCACGACTTCGTTCTCGAACAACCCAGGTAACGGCACCGCGACTCTTAACCTTCGTGGTCTTGGTTCGCAGCGCACACTCGTTCTCGTAAACGGCCGCCGCTGGATGTCCTATGACACCGCGCAAATCGTCGATTTGAACACTATCCCATCATTCCTGCTCGACTCTGTCGATGTTGTGACCGGTGGTGCATCAGCTGTTTACGGTTCGGACGCTCTTGCAGGTGTTGTGAACTTCCGTCTCAAAAACGTCGACGGCATTGAAATGGGTGGTCAGTACTCAATTACTGAGCGCGGCGATGCGGCACGTTACAACGTGCACGGCGCAATCGGTACGTCATTCGATGACGGCCGCGGCAGCGCGACTGTCTACGCTGAATATTATAACCGCGATTCGCTGTTCCAAGGCGACCGTGGGTTCTCGAACTTCGCGCTCGGCGGCGAAACCGATGGCGATCAGCAATATCAGTTCGGTTCATCGACATTGCCAAATGGCGTTCTGCGCTACCTCGGCGGCGCCAACAGCAACACAAACCTGCCAGCAGGCACTGAATTCGGCAATGCCGGTACACGTGGCTTCGGCACAGGCGTAGTATTCGATAGCACACCAGGCGACTTCCGTCGTCGTGCAGGCGACCTCTACAACTATGCGCCAGTCAACTATCTTCAGTTGCCACAAGAGCGTTATCTGATGGGCGGTTATGCTGATTATGAATTCAGCGACGGCCACGAATTCTACACAGAGATTTCGTTCGTCAACAACCGCGTTGCGCAAGAACTTGCTGCTACTCCTGTAACCGGCAACTTCAACATCGACTTGGCCTCACAAGGTGGTTTCCTGGTCGCTAGCGACCTTGCTCAGCTCACATCGATCGATGCTGCTGAAACCGCTCAAAACCTTGCTGATGGCACAACGGATGATCCGGGCGTTGTTAACTTCTTCGTACAACGTCGTACGATCGAAGCTAGCCGCCGTAACAGCCTCGACGAGCGTAGCGCATTCCGTGTGCTTGGCGGCGTTCGTGGCGCAATCAGCGACAATTTGAACTACGATGCGTATTACATGTTCTCACGGACACGTAACTCGAACATTCAGGCTGGTAATATCTCACGGTCGGCATTCCAAGCTGGTCTTGACGGTTCAGCTAACCCAATCAACATCTTTGGTCTGAACACGCTGACACCAGCAATGTTCAGCCAGATCGCGATTGCGGCTCAGAATAGCGACATCTCAAGCATGCAAGTCGCCTCGGGTGCCATTTCTGGCTTCTTGGGTAACCTCGGCATGGGTGCTGATGACATCGGTTTCGCTGTCGGTGCTGAATATCGTAAAGTTGCTTCGCAATTTATTCCTGACACCGCACTGTCCTCGGGCGACGTCATCGGCTTCAACGCCGGTCTGCCAACCGAAGGTTCGTACGATGTGAAGGAAGTCTTCGCTGAGCTTAACATCCCGATCCTCGGCTCTGACTCGGGCATCGAGCGTTTGGAACTGACTGGCGCTGCCCGTTATTCCGATTACTCGCTGGCTGCTGTCGGTGGTGTCTGGACTTACGCTGGTGGTATCGAATTCGCTCCAGTTCGTGACGTCATGTTCCGTGCGCAATATCAGCGCGCTGTACGTGCGCCAAACGTTGGTGAGCTGTTCGGTGGCCGCGCAATCGGCTTCCCGCCAGCAACTGACCCTTGTAACCTGGGTACAGGTGCTGCGCTTGTAGCAACATGTGTGGCTAGTGGTGTTCCTGTCGGTGAAGTTGGTGCTGGTAACATTCAGCCTAACGGTCAGATTCCTGCAACCTTCGGTGGTTTCGACGGTTTGGGTGAAGAAACATCCGACAGCTTTACTGTTGGTGTGGTTCTCCAGCCCCAGTTCATTCCAGGCCTGACGATTACGGCCGACTACTTCAATATCTCGATCGACGATTCGATCTCGGTATTTGGTGGTGGTCTGAACAATGCGTTGGATCTTTGCTTCAACCAAGTTCAGGATATCAACGATCCAATCTGCTCGCCTTTCCAAGGCGGAATCGCACGTGCCCCTGGTGGTGCGATTACTACGGCAGTGAACCCACTCATCTTGGGGGCTAACATTGCCAACCAAGAAGTGTCGGGCGTCGATGTTGAAGTGAACTACGGAACAACGCTTCCGTTCTCGCTTCTGACAGACACCGGTGAGCAAGAGTTCAACGTTTCGTTCCTGGGAACATGGACCGACAAGTCGAACTTCACTCCAGTCCAATCGGATGCGACCAAGGTTAACGTTTGTGCCGGTCAATTTGGTACGACCTGTGGTGAACCAATACCTAAGTACAAGTGGACCAGCCGTTTCACGTTCGTTGATGGTCCTTTGACCACATCGCTTCGCTGGCGTCACCTCAGCGGTGTTCGTGATGACAATGATGGTACGAACTTCGCTGACTTCAACGGCGTAGAGCGGCTCAATGCCTACGATCTACTCGATCTGACATTCTCGTTCGAAGTGAACGAAAATGTTACTTTCGCAGTAGGTGTAGACAATGTCTTTGACACATTGCCACAAACGCCAACGTTTGATGCTGCTGGTAACGTCACCAGTACCAACAACGGCACGCTGCTTGGCGATAACCAAGAGCAAGCAAACACATACCCGAGCACATACAACGTGCTGGGCCGTGACTTCTTCGCTTCGGTGAACGTTAAGTTCTAGTCCTGAAGAAGCTGCGAGAGCAGAAAAAGGGGGCGGCGCACTTCGGTGCGTCGCCCTTTTTCTTTTTTGATTTGAAAGTGAACCAGTTCGATTGCCGCAGAGTGAACCTGAACGGTCTTGGTAGCGCCAAAGTTAGCTGGAAATCGGCTTCAGCATTCTAAAATCGGCAAATGGCCGATCTGAAACCCTGTCGTTCATTGGCTCGGCGCTCAGTTGCTCCAGCCCAGCTGCATTCACCGCTGATAGGAAGCCTTCCGCGTCTGCAGTTTGCTTACAGGCAGCCTCCAGTGAATTGATGCGGCCTATCTCGTTGCGGGCGTGGCCAAGAATAGTATCGAGCAGTCTCGCGACATTCGCCGGATGATCACGGGCACCAAGTGAAAGCGTTTGCCTAACCGCTTCGGCGATCTCCCATGCTGCAGAGCCTTGTCCAAACTGACGTGCGCCCAATGCTGGCGCGTTCATGACCTTCGTTGAGACGGTCTGCAGCCCAGTTGCGCGAAGTTTCAAATTGCCTTTGGCGACCTCGATCAAATCCTGCTCGTTAATCGCCCAGCCTATCTGCTCGCGGCGCGCCAGATTATGGGCCAAAATCGGGCCATCTATTCTGTGAGTGATCAAACCGACCAGGCCATCGGGCTTTAAAACGCGCGCAACTTCAGCTGCAGCTTGTTTCAAATCGCCATACTCAAAGCCGAATTGACTGGTGACGGCGTCGAATTTTTCGTCCGAGAAAGGCAGCGCTTCCATCGAAACGCCGCCGCGTAGTTTGGCGCCTTTTGGTGCTGCAGGCAGAACCGGTGCCATATCAACGCCGACAGGCTTCACATCGGGGCGTTTTTGCAAAACCCAACGCATCACGCGACCATCGCCGCTAGCGACGTCAAGCATCGCAGCTTTGCGTGGCAGCTTGGTTGCAAATTCATGCCACGCAGCTTTTTGCGCATCATCTATGCCCTGATACTTGGCCGGAAGGCAGCCGCCATCCTGTCCTGATTTTGTGTTTTGCGCCCAAAAATCACTCCAAGCTTTATCGTGAGGTGAGCTCATTGCTAATTGCCTTGTTTTGTTGAGACATCAAACGCGACAGTCATCCGGCGACCGGCGGAGAACGGGCGTGTGCCATGATATAGGGTGCTCGGAAATAGCGCCATATGGCCGGGTTTGGGCTCAAGTGTCTGAAGCGGACCAAGGTCCAGCCCCAAATCGGCTGCGGGCCTGCCAACTTCGAGCCAGCCACTCTGATCCGCAGTTTCTGTGACACCCGCTGGTAGCTCTAGATACAGGGCCGATGACACAATACCCTGTGGGTGGATATGGGCGGTATGGAAGTCACCACCGCCCGATAATCGCACCGACCAGGAACCCTCCAGCCTCCATGCTTGATCACGAAGGCGGAGCAACGGATGCTTTGGGTGGGAAGGGGGCAATTGCCGGCGATATTCTTCGACTGTCTTTAGGACAGCGCGGCGCAGCTCATCCAATTCCGGCTCGGTTCGATCAAATAGAATGCCGCGCGTCTGTGAACCGCCGCGCAAAGATTGTCCAAGCGGCAGCGGTGACTTATCATGCAAGCGATGCAAAAGCGGTATGACCTTCGGCAAAATCGTATCCGCGTCTTGCAACGGCATTAGTCTGACCAATTCGTCCTGACCATCGAGCCATGCGGAACGCTTGTCCTTGGTCAGACGCCACACTATGCCGCGAAGCGCCCATGCAGAAATGCTCCATGGGTCCAGAGCAGTCACTTGATCGAGTAGAGTGCTTGCATGATCGAGTTCTGCCCGGCGGATCCTATGCCGCGCCTCGTGTAGCCACCGCTCGCTGTCATTTTGCTCTAGCCGTGCGAAGATCCCCTCGGCCCGGTCATTGTCGCCGGCAGCACCAGCGTTAACGGCTTCCAATAGTCTGAAATGCGCGACTTCCGGGAATGATATTTGCGCTTGCTCAGCGACATCTGCAGCTGCTGTATTATAATCGAGACCGCCCAATACCGAACACCATTCGGCGGGAATATTCGGGTCTTGCGGCACACGCTTCATTGCGTCGCCATAATGTGAGGTAAAGTCCTCCTCTCCTTGGCCAAGTCTAAGCTGCGCGAGAAACCGCAAGCCCTCGGTCCATTGCGGGGCCTGATTGACCAGCGCCTCGGCAATCTGGCGCGCCCCAGAATGATCGCCCGCTACATCGAGCGCCTGCGCCTTTCCCAGCCAAAGATCCGCATCGCCTTGATTGACCGACAATGCCTTGTCGAACCTTTGAAGCGCGGTGTCTTCGCCTCGTTCAATTGCTACTCGCGCTCTGCCGTGAAGGGCCTTCGCGCGAGCCGGTTCAAGTTCAAGCGCTCGGTCATACCAAAGGGCGGCTTGCGTCAGGCTTCGGATGCCTCGTTCGGCGGTTCCGCGTGTCGAGCAATAAAGGACTGATGTCCGGCCCTTATCAGAAAATCGCTTAAGTTGGGTGACCGCCTCTGCATGACGGCTCAACGCTGATAATGCGATTGCGCGGTTCACCGCAAATTCCATATTGTCGGGTTGCAGTCCCGCAGCTTTGGCAAAATGCTCCTCCGCCGCCTCCCTATCGGTCAGCCGCATGAACAGGCTTCCTGCGCTGTTCCATAGCGACGCGTCGGAAGGGTGCTCGTTCAAGCCGTCCAGCATGGCTTGCCGTGCGGCCTGCCCGTCACTTTTGAGCTCGGCGGAGCGGGAGCGTTCGCGCCATTGCTGCGCCGTAGCCCCTGTCACCGGTCGCGCAGCCAGCCGGTAATCGCAAAGCGTCCAACCGGCGCAAAAGGCGGCACGAACGAAACCGCGTGCGATTGCGGGACTGCGAATAAGTTGAGTGCGTTAAACCTTGGTTTGAAGCCTTGGACTATGTCACCGTCTTCGTCGTAGAAATTGAGATAGCCGCCCCAATCAGGCTTCCAATCATCGAGCGCGAAATTCAGAACATACGCTACGCGCCACCCTTCGGCGACGTGGCTGTCGCTATGAAGTGCCAGAAAATGCTGCGCGGCATATAAGGTCGCTTGTCCATCGGCTTTGATCAATTCCTCGATACCCGTAACATCGCGGGCCAATTGAAGAAATTCCGGCGTGTTAAGATATTCTAGTATCAGATCATGTGGGCCGCCCTCATTCCACTTTTCAAGGTAGGCCTGGACCAACGAATATTGCGCGTAGTGAAATCCATAGTCCCCTTGCGACACCGATTTATAGGCCTCATTGGCCAACGTTTGAGCCCGTCGCTTGCCTGCATCGGAGGCAAGCTCTTGTGGCAGCACTTGCTGGGGCCCCGGGTCGAGTTTGTCACCGGCCTGCATCGCTAGACCCCACGGGGTCTGCTGGCCCAGTATCATACGGATCTCTTCGGCCGTCTCGCGTGTAAGAACATCACGAATTTGCAGCCTTTTGTTCTCGGCAAACTGCTTCGCCAGCGAAGCGCGATCGAGGTCCTGATTAATTTCAAAAAGTTTTTTGGACATCGGCCTGACATCATTAGGAAGAGGGAACAGATGGTGTGCGTCAGCCATTACTAGGATGAACGGGTCGATTGCAAGCCGCCCCGTTTCAAAGCCAGTTTCAAAGCCCGTCCCAAAGTCTGCCCCATAATATTCGCCAAGACTGCTGACAAAGCTGACGTTAAGGTAAAGCTGTGCTTGACCAGCGGCGGGGTGAACCGTAACCCCATTTGCATAGCGAGTAGCAAATAAAAACTGAGGAGAGTGGCATGGCGACAGCCTATATCGTGGATGCGGTGCGGACCGCCGGGGGGCGCCGTGGGGGCCGTTTGGCAGGAGTTCATCCAGTTGATCTGGCGGCAAAGTCGCTCGACGCGCTGATGGAGCGTACCGGTGTCGACCCGGCTGCGATTGACGATGTTGTGATGGGCTGTGTCAGTCAGGCGGGCCAACAAGCGATGCAGATTGGCCGCAACGCGGTTCTCGCTTCCAAGCACCTTCCGCAGTCAACCCCGGCAGTCACAATTGACCGGCAATGCGGCTCATCGCAGCAAGCAATCCAGTTCGCGGCGCAGGCCGTTATGTCGGGTACGCAAGATGCAGTGATTGCTGCCGGTATCGAAAGCATGTCGCGTGTGCCGATGGGGTCAAACGCCACCTTTCACATGAAGGAAGGGCTGGGCCACTACAAATCGCCTGGTCTAGAAGAGAAATATCCTGGCATCATGTTCTCGCAATTCATGGGCGCAGAGATGATCGTGAAAAAGCACGGATTTTCAAAAGATGACCTCGACAGGTTTGCGTTTGAAAGCCACCAGCGTGCAATCGCAGCGACCAATTCAGGCGCATTTGTAGGCGAGATAGTGCCGGTCACGATCGACACCCCCGAGGGTGAAGAGCAGCACACAATTGATGAAGGCATCCGGTTCGATGCCACGTTGGAGGGTATCAGTTCTGTGAAGCTGATAAACGAAGGCGGCACGATTACTGCGGCCAGTTCCAGTCAGATTTGTGATGGTTCAAGCGGCGTTTTGGTCGTTTCAGAGGAATTCCTGAAAGAGCACGGCCTAACACCGCTTGCCCGTATCCATAATTTGACCGTGACAGCGGGTGATCCCGTGATCATGCTTGAAGAACCGTTGTTTGCAACGGACCGGGCACTGCAACGTGCCGGCATGACGATTAACGATATTGATCTGTATGAGGTGAACGAGGCATTTGCACCGGTTCCTCTGGCTTGGCTCAAGCATACAGGTGCCGATCCTGAGAAGCTTAACGTGAATGGCGGCGCTATCGCCTTGGGGCATCCGCTGGGTGCATCGGGCACCAAATTAATGGCGACATTGCTTCATGCGCTAAAGGCGCGCGGCAAGAAATACGGTTTGCAGACAATGTGCGAAGGTGGCGGCGTTGCCAATGTGACGATTGTTGAATCGCTGTAATTTGTGCGTAGCAAAGCCTTGAATATCTGAAAACGTTCCCAGCCGTCGCTGGGATGACGAATTGACCAGAAGGAATTGAATATGGAAATTGGTGCTAATACCCCCGCAGTTGTAACCGGCGGTGCATCGGGCCTTGGCGAAGCGACCGCACGGGCGCTAGCGGCAAAGGGCGCGAAAGTCGCGATTTTTGATCTTCAGGAGGAAAAGGGCAAAGCCGTTGCGGCCGATATTGGCGGTATCTTCTGCGAAGTGAACGTGACTGACGATGCCTCGGTCGATGCTGGATTTGCAAAGGCACGCGCGGCGCACGGCCAAGAACGCATCCTCGTCAATTGCGCCGGCACTGGTAGCGCGATCAAAACAGCCAAGCGTGACCGGAACACGGGCGAAATCTCGCACTATCCGCTCGACGCGTTCAACTGGCTGATCCAGATCAATCTGGTCGGCACCTTCCGCTGCGTGGCGAAATCGGCGGCTGGAATGATGACGCTCGACCCATTGACTGAAAATGGTGACCGCGGCGCAATCGTGAACACTGCGTCCGTTGCAGGCGAAGATGGCCAGATTGGTCAGGTCGCTTACTCGGCATCGAAGGCTGGTGTGATTGGCATGACATTGCCAATCGCTCGTGACCTGATGAACGAAGGCATCCGCATCAACACTATCTTGCCGGGTATCTTCGAGACACCGCTGATGAATGCAGCACCGCCGCAAGTAAAAGACGCGTTAGCTGCCTCCGTGCCGTTCCCGAAACGTCTTGGTGCGCCGCCGGAATATGCGCATCTCGCTATGGCGATGATCGAAAACGATTACTTCAACGGCGAGGATGTCCGCCTGGATGGTGCCATTCGTATGGCGCCGCGTTAACCGGTACAATCGGGGCTCCGCGAAAGCGGGGCCCATTTTGTTTGGCAACATCAATTGGAGGCAATAATGAGCGATTATACGCAGATCAAATTCGAGAAGGATGGTCCGATAGCGACCATCACTCTCAACCGGCCTGAAAAGATGAACGCTTATACACGGGTCATGATGGCCGAGATCATCGCGGCGCTCGATGTGACCGATGCAGATGATGAAATCCGTGCGGTGATCTTCACTGGGTCCGGTGATCGCGCATTTTGCGCCGGTGCTGATTTAACACCTGATGATGGTGCACGCCCATTCTCCAGCCAAACCGAAGTTGCAGACCTGTCTGATGATGTCGTTCGCGATGGCGGAGGACGCCTTACTTTGCGGCTTTTTCAATCGACCAAACCGCTGATTTCGGCCTGCAATGGCGTTGCGGTGGGCGTTGGTGCAACGATGCAACTGCCGATGGATTTCCGGCTTGCGTCGGACAATGCCCGGTATGGTTTCGTGTTTGCCAAGCGCGGAATTGTGCCGGAGGCATGTTCAAGCTGGTTCTTGCCGCGTTTGGTTGGGCCTCAGCAGGCGCTCGAATGGTGCATGACCGGGCGTATTTTCGATGCGTCAGAAGCGCTTGCCGGCGGGCTCATCCGGTCGGTCCATCCGCAGGGTGACCTGATTGATGCGGCGAGGGCGCTTGCGATGGAAATTGCCGAAAACACCTCGGCAGTTTCAGTCGCAATGACTCGTGCAATGCTGTGGCGCTTGCCGTCCGAACCGCACCCAATGGACGCGCACCGGATCGATAGCCGTTCGATTTACAAGCTTTCACGCAGCAAAGATGCAGCGGAAGGCATTGCGAGTTTCCTTGAAAAACGGCCCCCGCAATTTCCCGACCGTGTTTCGCAGGATATGCCGGACTTTTATCCGTGGTGGACTGAGCCCGTTTACGAATAGGCTGGTTTGATTAAAAGCAATACGAGGAAACTGTATGCTTGCCATGTAAGGTGGTTGCATTAGTAACCAGTTTCATGAGCAATGATCAATTCCGTCTGGCCGAATTTTTGCCGTATCAATTGTCGATCGCATCCAATGCGGTCAGCAATCGTATTGCGCGCGCGTATCATGATGCGTTCGGGCTGAAAGTTACCGAATGGCGGGTGATGGCTATGCTGGGCGATGCAGGAGCGCTAACCCAGCGCGAACTAACCGCGAAGACGCTGATGGACAAGGTGGCCGTAAACCGGGCTTGCAAAGTTTTGGAGCAACGAGATCTTGCGATGCGTCTGCCCAACAGCAAGGATGGCCGCTCGCACCATCTTGAATTGACCGGCGCCGGACATGCCATGCATGCGCAGATTGTGCCGATGGCCAGAGAAATTGAGGCAAAACTGCTTGAACCGCTCAGCGCCAAACAGCAGGAAATGTTCCGTATGCTGCTTGACCAAATTCGCGAACAAGCCAGTTAAGTCAAAGGTAAAACAGCCCCGAAGTGTGTGACTTCGAGGCTGTTTCCATGTGTTCTGTAATCTGTATTTTCGCTTGAAGCCTGACCCCTAACGTCCGGGTTTGGCGGCGAATGCATCGCTGATCGAACAGGCCGCTGGGCCAAGGATCACGATGAACAGAACAGGCAGAATGAACATAATTAGCGGAATGGTCATAATCGCAGGCAGACGCGCTGCTTTTTCTTCCGCTCGCATCATCCGCTCGTTCCGGAATTCGGCTGAGAGCACGCGCAGGGCAGATGCCAGCGGCGTACCATAGCGTTCGGTTTGAACCATGGTTGTAACCACACCGCGAACCGATTCCAGATCGACCCGGTAGGCAAGATTGTCGAATGCTTGCTTGCGTTCGGTCAGGAATGACAGTTCAATTGCGGTCAGGGCAAACTCGTCACCCAATTCAGGGTAAGCCCGGCCAAGTTCCTTCGCAACGCGGTTGAACGCTGCATCGACTGTCAGGCCGGCCTCAGCACAAATCACCAGCAAATCTAGCGCATCGGGCAAGCCTTTGCGAATTGCGTCGGTGCGTTTGCCGGCCTTATTCTTGAGGATCATTTCCGGCCCTTTGTAACCGGCAAGCAGCATCGCTCCAAAAGCGCCAACCCTCTTTGCGCTGCCCCAGTCGGGGAAATAATCAATAACATAGATAACCAAGAAACCGATTGCGCCCAAGATAATCGGAGCCACCAATCGCGCCGCAATGATCAGAACAGCAGTTTCTTTGTTACGATAACCAGCGTGAGCCATCTTTTGCTGGATGCTCTCGATCTGGCTTTGCTGGAGGACTTTCATCCCCGACAGCGTGTCCCTCATCTTCTCTGTTTGGTCGGTCTTGCGGACTAAGCTGGTGCGTTTTTTCGCTGTGGCCGTAACAATGCCGGCTTTCAGCTCTTCGCGGCGCGAATTTAGCGCTTTGACCCGCTTGGCCATCGGATCCTTGATCGTGACAGCTGCATAGATCGCAAAGATGACAGCGAGCGCGGCACAGCCAGCCAGGATGGTGCCGACGAAAATAACGTCAACCCCAAGCAGGGTGGGTCCGGGAGATTGATTAAGCATATCTATCCGTCCTCACTC
Organism: Pontixanthobacter gangjinensis; assembly: GCF_009827545.1. Classification (NCBI taxonomy): domain Bacteria; kingdom Pseudomonadati; phylum Pseudomonadota; class Alphaproteobacteria; order Sphingomonadales; family Erythrobacteraceae; genus Pontixanthobacter; species Pontixanthobacter gangjinensis. Next base: position 1,217,512 of record NZ_WTYS01000001.1, read on the forward strand.
AGATTTCGAAGCTGACCATTTTGGCCATGATGAAGCCGCCGATCGACATCCACAGCAGGCCGCCAAGGCCCGTTGCAATCAAGCGGTCGTCTTCGAAGAAGCCGCCGATATATTCGGGATTGATCCACCAGATCATACCGAACACGATAAAAGGCAGCGCGCCCACGATATAGGCAGAAGCTTTCGATTCCGAACTCATGGCGCGGATTTTCAGCTTCATTTGCGAACGTTTGCGAAGCACGTCGGACAGGTTTGACAGCGTTTCTGCCAAGTTACCGCCGGTCTCGCGTTGAATTGCCAAGGTTATGCAGAAAAAGTTGAACTCAGGAATACCCAACCTGTCGGCGGTTTCCTGTAGCGATTCTTCCATCGTGCGGCCGATCTTGATCCGCTCGACTATGCCTTTGAATTCCATTCCCACAGGACCGGGCAATTCTTGCCCAACAACGCCAAGAGTTTCGGTCACCGGAAGGCCGGAGCGCAAGCCGCGCACCAAGAGTTCGATCGCGTCCGGGAATTTCGAGTTGAAGCTGTCTGTCCGCTTCTTGATCAGGAAGTTTACCGCAAGATGGGGCAAACCAGCGCCAATGACCAAGCCGATGCCAAGCGACAAAAGCGCCGCGCCGGATTTCAGATAGATGATCACGGCAATGCCTAGCGCGATGCCAAACGAGCCATAGAAATACTGCGCAAGCGTCCACTTTTTACCCGAACGGTCGATCCGCAGAGCCAATGCATCAAGCCGCGAGCCAGAGCCGGCGATCTGGTGCCGTTTCGGTTTGCGCGATGCGATCGCTTTCTTGAGCTGCGACTCCATCTTGGTGTCGGCGCTTTCAGAATGGCGGAACCTGAGAGCCTCAAGCCTGCGTTGACCTTCTTTGGCGGCAGAGGGCCCGGCCAGCAGCGTATAGCCGACAACCATCAGGGCCATAAGCCCGGCGCCTACCAGCAGGAGCTGAATAATGCTCATGCTATTTACCTGCCTTTCTTTGTTCGGTGCCGTGTTTGGCACGCGTAAATCGGATTGGCCGCGCCCGTAATGGGACGCGGCCGCTCGGTGGACTTATTCGGCCGGAACCGGAGTCTTCTTATCTTTCTTGGCCAACAGTGACTTCAGATCGAAACTGCCGAGCAGCGATTTCTTCGCTGGCTCATCATTTTCAAGATCTTCTTCGCTGGCACCCAAGATGCGTTCCGCAACTTGCTTGATGACGCCAGCCGCCTTGCTCGACCGATTGGCCTCGAGGAAGGTTTGGCCAAGCTTGGCCGCATTCGCTGACCCTTTGACATCATACGGGATCGAGAAATCGATTTTCCGCTCAATCGACGCTTCGAAGTCGGACTTGCTGATTTCAGCAACGCCGCCCTGGACTTTATTTGCCACAATGATCGGCTGTGCATGAGCAGCATTGGTTTTAAGCCAGCTGAGTATCCGAATGGTGTCGCGAGCCGAAGCAAGCGTCATTTCGGTGGTCAGCACCACAACATTCACATCGGCAAGCAGATGCGGGAAATTGATCAGCATGTTTCGCGGCAGATCAATCATCGTCATTTCAAACGCTTGGCGGAACTCTTCCTCCAGCTGAATAAATGCCGATCCATCTGTCATTAACGGGGCATTGATTGGCGCCTCTGCCGAAAGAATAGCCAGATTATCGTTCGCTCGGATCATCGCGCGTTCGATAAACAGGCCGTCAATCCGGCTGGGGTTGTCGATCGCATCGGTCAGCCCGCGGCCGGGTTCCAGATCCAGCGCAAGTGCACCAGTGCCGAAATGGACATCCAGATCGAGCAATGCGGTAGGCAATTTGTGATCGTCGCTGAAATTCCATGCGAGCGATGTTGCGAGCATGGACGCCCCGACTCCGCCGCGTGTACCCACGACAGCGGTTGATACATGGCGTTTTGCCGTATCTGGATCGCTCGACCGCGGTGCCGCAAAGACTGCTTGCGCTTGGTTCAGCGAATCGCGCAATTGGCCGGCTGAAAGTGGCTTCAGCAGATAATCGTGAATGCCGCTTGCGAGCAAATCGCGATACAGGCGAACATCGTTCACTTGGCCTACTGCAATCACCACTGTACCAGGTTCGCAGACCTCGGCCAAAGCGTTGATATCATTCAGCGGATCTCCGCTTTCCGACAAATCGACCATCAAAATGTTGGGGCTTGCGGCCACAGACAAGGATTGGACAGCGTTACGCAGCCCGCCCTTTGCACATTTCTCGGGCTGCCAGCCCATTTCGATGACCACCGGGCGCAGAGCGTCCAATGCTGTTTCATCACAAATAAAGGCGGCGAACGGATCGCGGTTGCTTGAAGCACCTGATTTCCATGGAGCGTTCATGACTTATTCTCCCCCGCCTGTGGCTGGTTGAACCAGGCCGCCTTCACCGGTTGGTGCTTGGTCGCGGTAGCTGTTGATCGCCTTGGTTGACGTCGAAACCACAGTTTCTCCGGTGCCTTCCTGACCTTTGATAAGGTCTTCCGGATTGGCGATCATCGCAGCCAGATTTCCATTGATGGAACAGCCATATCCGGGGCTGGTTGCATTGTTGTAATTCATATCCGACTGGGCAGACCAGTTCGGGCAATTGGGAACCGACGCGGTCGAACGGGTCAAAACGACACGAACATTGCCGGGTTGGACATAGCCGCCTGTCACCGGGGCGCCCTCTTGCAACAGGATACCATGACGCCCAGCGAGCGCACCAATCGCGTCACGCGCAGCGCCGCTCATCATCGGATCGTCAATGGCAACACGGTCACCATAACGAAGGTCCATCGCTTCGAACCAGCCTGAAACGCGTTGCTGTTCGGGAACAGAAATTCCGCCCGGTCCAGCCGCCACGTCAAGCGTGTAATTGGTCCGTTCAACAACTGGTTGATTGAGGCTTTCCAGCCCGCGATGGGTTGGCATTCCGCCGCAGGCGCCGAGCGTAAGCCCGAGCGAAAGGGCGAATACGCCAGCTAGTTTGCGTGTTGATGCAATAGGCATGATCTTCACCTTTCTCACTTGAGGCTGAAGCCGGGCACAGCATTTGCATCTGCGCGGCGTTCGGAATTGCGGGATTTGTCATCGCTGTCAGCACGGTTCGACGGCGCAGGGCGATCCGATGGCACGATGGCCTGCGGGTCTATGCGCGAAATGCCGGGAGGCGGTGCGGACGGGTTGGATGTTGTCGGGCCGGGGCGGGTTGCGCCGCTTTGACCAGCATCGCTGCGGAAGCCGAGCAGGCTTTCCAACTCGTTTGCTGCACGATACCCATCGGTAGGCAACCTGATGTCGCGATCGTTGACCGGTTTTACCAGATACGGCGTCACAACGATAACCAACTCAGTTTCGCCCTTACGGAACGAGCGTGAACGGAACAGATTACCAAGAATTGGTACATCGCCAAGGCCTGGGGCCTTGTCGATGGATTGCTGCGCGTTGTTACTCATCAATCCGGCAATCATAAAGCTTTGGCCAGAACCAAGCTCAACAGTCGTTTCAGCGCGGCGGATTGTAAGAGCCGGGATTTGGAACCCGTTCAAAGTCACCGCACCTTGGCTGGACAATTCAGACACCTCGGGAAGCACTCGGATAGAAATCCGGCCATTAGCGAGCACTGTTGGTGTGTAAGACAGGCTGACACCGAATTTACGATATTCGATGGCAGTCGTACCGAGGCCCTGACTGGTCGGGATCGGAAATTCGCCGCCAGCCAAGAAATTGGCCGTTTCGCCCGACAAGGCTGTCAGGTTTGGCTGGGCAAGGGTGGTGACAAGACCATCACGTTCAGCAAGGTCTAACGCGCCACCAAGGTCGAGACCCAGCAGTTTGCCAAACGCTGCCACAGTGGCACCGGTACCCGTTGCAGTAACAATCGATGTGCCATCACCGCCGTCGGTTACGCCAGTTCCCAACGGACCGCCGGGATTGTACTGAGGGACCGCACCGGACCGGCCGAGACCTACGCCGAACTGGAAGCCATTGGTTTGGTCACCGCTGACGAGGTTGGCACCGATTTCGCGAACCAGCGAACGGCTGACTTCGGCAAATCTGACGCGCAGATTGACTTGCAGCGGTGTCGCCATTTTCAGGCGGCTGATTACGTTGGCGTCTTCACCCACGAATGCCTGAACCAGCCGTTCGGCCTCGGAAGCATCTTCGGGTGCGGCGACTGTACCGGTAAGCAGAACTGTGTTCGTACCCATGGTCGATACGTTAATTTTCGCCTGAGGCATGGCCAAGGTCAGCATCTGATCGACGCTACCAATGTTGGATCCTACGCGGACATTGGCGGACCAGACGATATCACCTGCAGCGTTGCTGGCATAAATCGTGGTCTCGCCACCAGCCTTGCCGAACAGGTAAAGCTGCCGTTGCGATTTGATCTGCACATCGGCCACTTCGTCATTAGCGATAAAAACATCTGCCATTGACCCGGGGACATTGACCAATTGGCCTCTGCCGATTGACAATACGATGTCACTTGATGGGTTTACCACTGACTGCGCATTGGCAGTGCTGGCAGGCAAGCCGGCCAACGGGGCCGTTGCCATTCCGGCCATCAGTAATGTTGCTGTTAGGCGACGTTTCATGGTCTTGCCCCTCGAATTGATGCCGAATTGCCGGCGGGCGTTAAGTGTTGCTGTCGATTGCATCTCAGTTCTTCCCAACTGGAACTTCGGTGGTGGTCTTGCCGCGGGTGACGCGGACGGTGGGGCCAATGGGTCGTGCAGGCTGAGGAGCAGCTGCCGGGGCGCCCATAACCGGTGCAGCCGGAGCCGCTTTTCCGCCGTTGTCCTGAACAGGCATCGAACTGCGTTGGAAGCGAGAGACATCACCGCCTGTGCTGAATGTACCAACCTTGTCGATCGGTTTTGCCATTGCCGCGCGCAGGAGAGCTTCTTCTTCTTCGGGCGTGGCATTGTCAGGAACTTTCACATTGCCTGACGCGATTGCTTTTTCCAGCTCACCCTGATTGTCCGCGATAGAGCGCAGTGAAAGGCTGAGCGTACCGATGGTTTGAGCTACAGCGACCTTCTCGGCGATACGCGGCGTCACTTCCAAAGTGACTGTGCGGAATGCGCGAACAACCGTGTTGCCGGATTCGTTTGTCTCTTGCGTGGTTGACTGGTCGGTGGCCAAGACGCGCAGGTTACTCAGGATAGTTTCCGAAGCCTTCAGCGCTTCGCCTTCGCCTTTAACCGTTTGCGTAAGGACCAAATCGACGCGGTCGCCCGGGAAGACAAAGCCGCCAACACCGGTTTTCGCGGAGACCGGAACCGTCACAGCGCGCATGCCAGGGCCAAGCGCCGCAGCAAGGAACCCGCGATCGCCAGGCTTAACTAGCGAGCCTTGGGTTACCGGTTCGCCGGCAGTGATCTGGTGGCGAACAACCGTGCCAAGCAATTGCGAGACATCTGATTCGCCGTCAATGAAATAGGCATCCTGGACAAGTTCCTCGGGCCACATCTGGTAGCTGATCGAATCAGCTGTAATGATTGTGCCCACTGGAAGGCCGCGTTGCGCCACAAGGACTTTTGGTCCCTTAGGTACAGCCGCTGCCGCCTCAGCCTGAGGGGCAGAAGCCCCGGCAAACATGCTCCGTGCTGCCAATGCAGTACCGATCGCGATGATCAGTGCTCCGAGCAGCAGAACCAGCTTTTTCCTATCCATGGCTAATCTAGCCCCCTATTTCGCCCAGCAGAAGTGCGGGCATTTGTTAAAAACGTGTCGTTGAAATGATGGTTACGACGTAAATGGTTAAAATCGCGTTCACCCAGCCGAAACGGCCGCTCCGGCAGCGGGAAAATAATGGGTGCCCAGAACCCACAGGCCAGCGGCAGAAATCGCCACGCCATAGGGAATGGCCAAACGTTCACGATTGCGGCGCATGATGTGCCACGAACCCATGACGATGGTCAGGACGCCGCCGACAAGTGCCATCACGATAAGAAGTTTTAGGAACCAAGTGGGTTCGATCCACAAGGCGAGAGCAGTGAGCAGTTTGACGTCACCGCCGCCCATTGCACGCAGTGCGAACAATCCGGCCAAGACGACAAATGCCGCCAATGCGACGCCAAGTTGCAGGGCGATACCCGGCCACAAGGTCAGTCCGCTGGCCCACCACCACAAGGGCGCGGCAAGCACGATCCCGGCGTTAAGCCAATTGTCGATCTGCCTACGGCGCATATCGGTAAACGCAGCTGTCACCAGCGCGATTGCTAATGCAACAAGCAGCCCGTATTGGAAATATTCGCCCAGCATCATAGCCCCCAAGAGTCCTTCAGAAACTCCGGTGCTACAGCCGATGACTTACCAAATAGTAACCAAGCGCAGGAGGAAGCTATTAGCCAAGCACAAAAAGGCGATGTGAACCCTGTTGATTCAGTAAGCGCATTTGACCGCCGGATTATTCCTGCTGAGGCTACCGAAGGTATCTGGTCCGCTCCTGACGGGCACGCAATTCGTCGGATTGACTGGCCGGGCACGGGTGACCAGCCCAAGGGTTCAATCTTGTTCCTGCCGGGACGCGGTGACGCTTATGAAAAATATTTGGAAAGCCTGCATGAATGGCACTTGGCCGGGTGGCGGGTAACCGCTGCGGATTGGCGTGGACAGGCCGGATCGGGCCGTTTGGGCAGTGATGAGGTGACCGGCCATATCGAAGATTTCTCAATCTGGGTCGATGATCTCGCTGCGCTGTGGGCTGATTGGAAAGCGTCAACGCCGGGGCCGCATTTTTTGATGGGGCATTCGATGGGTGGGCATTTGGCGCTGCGCGCGCTTGCAGAAGGTAAGGTCGATCCTGACGGGATGGCGCTGTCTGCACCGATGCTGGGATTTACCGGCAGCTTTCTTCCAGTCGGCGTCACACATGCGGCGGCAAAATTGATGCTGCGACTGGGTGATCCGGCGCGGCAGGCTTGGAAATGGAGCGAAAAGCCGGGTCAAGTTCCCGTCGGCCGGATGAAATTGCTCACTCACGATAAGGACCGGTATGAAGACGAGCTGTTCTGGCGGGATGAAAGGCCGGAGCTAATTATGGGACCGGGCAGTTGGAAATGGGTTGAGCGGGCCTACGCATCAATGCGCTCACTTTACCAAGATGGGGTTTTGGAAAAAGTGACCACGCCGGTACTCTTGATCGGCACCGCGAATGACAAGCTGGTCGACATGGACTGTATAGAAAGTGCGGCACAGCGTTTGCCCAATGGCGAATTGCTTGCCTTCGGAAACGAGGCAGAACACGAGATTTTGCGCGAAGTTGATGAGGTGCGAAACCGCGCGATGTCTGCCATTGACGAGTTTTTGAACCGGATCGCCGGTTAGGCACGAGAACTTGAGTGTGAGCAGGCAATTTTACGATTTTGCGATCGTCGGCGCGGGAATGGCGGGCGCAAGCATTGCGGCACGGCTTGCGCCGCATGCGTCGGTGCTATTACTCGAAGCCGAAGACCAGCCAGGATATCACGCAACCGGACGTTCGGCGGCGTTTTGGGAGGAGTGTTATGGCGGGCCGGATATCGTCCCGCTTACTTTGGCATCCGGTTCATTCCTGCGCGACAACGGATTCTTGAAGCAACGCGGGGCGCTGTATATCGGGCGCGAGCAGGATTCAGCGGATATTGATGCGTTTATGGATCGGTTTGCGGATACGGGTGCGAATGTCCAAAGGATCGACAGCGATGTTTTGAACAAAAAGCTTCCCGGTCTGCTGGAAAATTGGTGCGAAGCGATTTGGCAGCCCAATTGCGCGGACATCGACGTCGCTGGCCTCCATAGGCATTATCTGGCGGAGGCCAGAAGGAGTGGCGCAGATTTAGCGACGCATGCCCGGATTGTTTCAGCACGCAAAGATGCAAGAAACTGGGTTTTGACCGATTTTGATGACCGAGAATTCGCCGCTAGGATTGTCGTCAATGCGGCGGGGGCTTGGGCGGATGAATTGGCAGTGCTCGCGAATATCCGGCCGGTCGGGATTGCTCCGTTGCGGCGCACTGTCGTGCAGCTAAAGGTGGACCCGGCGCCAGCGCCGGACTTGCCATTGGTGCTCGATATTTCGGGCAAGTTCTACTTCAAGCCGGAAAACGGACGCCTTTGGCTCAGTCCGCATGACGAAGAAGCGTCGCCGCCCTGCGATGCTGCGCCAGAGGAGCTGGCGATCGCGAAGGCTATCGACCGACTGGAGCATGTGGTGGATTGGGAAGTTGCAGGGGTTGAGACGAAATGGGCTGGCCTGCGCAGTTTCGCGCCTGATCGCCTGCCGGTTTATGGATTTGACCCGCGATGCGCCGATTTTTACTGGTTTGCCGGGCAGGGCGGCTTCGGCATTCAGACTGCCCCTGCGGCGGCCGATATCGCAGCGGCGCAATTGCTAGGGACCGACATGCCTGCTCATATGACGGACATAAATGTAACAAATTATGCACCAGCGCGGTTTGGCTAGATTTTTATGCGTCAATCCTTAGGGTGCGTGGAAGTGTAACAAAAGGAGATTGCCGCATGGCCCATCGTTTCGAAATCCGTAACAACAAAAAGGGCGAATTTGTGTCCTATTTCATCTACAATTCGGAAACGATCTGGTGGACTGAAGGCTATAGCTCGAAAGCCAGCGCGAAAAACGCGATTGAATCTGTCCTGAAAAATGGCCCCGGCGCAGAGATTGTCGACACGACAACCAGCTAAACTAGCAATTCAGGTTTGCTTGAGGAGGGCGCGGTCTTAGGCTGCGCCCTTTTCCGCTCTATCTAACCAACCGACTCCGCCTGATCGCTGGCAAGCTGGTCTACGCGGTCATTTTCCGGATGCCCGTTATGGCCCTTCACCCAGTGCCAGCGCATTTTGTGTTTGGCAGAGGCAGCGATTAAATCGTGCCATAAATCAGCGTTTCGAACAGGCTTTCTACTGGCGGTTTTCCAGCCGCGCTTTTTCCAGCCTTCAATCCATTTGGTCATTCCGTCGAGCACATATTTGCTGTCCGAATAGAGATCGACCTCGCATGGTTCGGTTAACGCTTCCAAGGCCTTGATCGCGGCGGTCATTTCCATCCGGTTATTTGTGGTATCTGGATCGGAGCCGGACAATTCCTTCTCATGTTGGCCCAAGCGCAACAAGGCGCCCCAGCCTCCGGGGCCGGGGTTGCCTTTGCAGGCACCATCGGTGTAAATTTCAACGCGTTTCATTGTTTGCACTTACACCGCTTATCAGCGCGGTTGAAAGGCTGTTTGGCCAGCTGTGCCGTAATAATCCAACCGCCTAACGAAATCCATTGGGTCTTTGCGCGTGACCAGCGCGTCTGCCGGGGTGTGTATCCAATCATAGGCCCGCGTGGCGATAAACCGCATTGCAGCGCCCTGCGCCAAAATCGGCAAAGCATCGCGTTCGCTGCGGGACAATTGCCGCGCCTGCTCATAACCGGTGATTATTGCTTGGCCGATAGCTCGATTGAAATTGCTGCCATCTGGGCCAAAGCTCCAGGCGGCATGCGTTACGGCAAGGTCATAGGCAGCAAAATCGGTGCAAGCGAAATAGAAATCGATCAGGCCGGTCACTTGCGTTCCCAGCATCAGGACGTTGTCGGGAAACAGATCCGCATGAACAATCGAGCGGGGTAAATCGGTGGGCCATCCGTCCTCGATCTCGTCCATTTTTCGCGCCAGCAGATCGGGCAATGCTGCATCTATGCGCGCAAGACTCTGGCGATCGCATTTGCCCAGAAGCTCGCGCCATTTTGCCGGACCCAAATCGTTTTCGCGAGCGCCACCAAAGTCCTTTGCTGCGTCGTGGATCCACCCGACCGCCGCGCCGACTGAAACGGCTTGATCGTGATGCGGAATATCAATCGATACACCGGGCAAAAATTCAATCAATGCCGCTGCTTTGCCTTCGACCATTCGAAAAGCTTGACCCTCGCGATCGTGGATGGTGCGCGGGACGGGGCCGTTTTTGGATGATAAGTGATCGAGCAGGCTGAGAAAAAATGGCAGGTCAGACAATTTTGTCCGTTCCTCGTAAATCGTCAGGATAAAGCGTGAGGGCACGCCCGATGAGCCTGTCGTCTCGATCAGCCAGTTTGAATTGGAAACACCCTCTGCAATTCCCTTGGCGGAAATCAGGTCTCCGACATCATACCATGCAATCAATGCTGAAATGTCGTCTGCGCTAAGATGGGTGTAAACTGCCATAAGCGCTGCTTGCCTATTCGGTAAGTTGGCGCGGCAGTTTGAAAACCATCTTTTCAACGGTCGAGACCAAAGTGTGCTCTTCAACTTCACGCCATTGGCTAATCAAATCAACGACCTCGCGGACCAATTGTTCGGGGGCTGAGGCACCAGCGGTAAGGCCCAAAGTGCCAACGCCGTCGAGCCAGGCAGGATCGATATCTGTTGCACGGCGAATCAATTTGGCGTCGGTGCCGCATTTCTTCGAGACTTCAACCAAACGCAGCGAATTTGAACTGTTGCCCGCGCCAATCACCAAGACCAGATCACTGCCGGGAGCGATTTGTTTCACTGCGGCTTGCCTGTTCGAAGTCGCGTAACAAATATCTTCTGCCTTAGGGCCGATGATTTGCGGAAATTTGGACCGTAAAGCCATGACGATTCCCGCAGTATCATCAACCGACAAAGTCGTCTGGGTGAGGAATGCAAGCGGTGCGTCAGGCGCAAAATCCAACGCCTCTACGTCTGCAATTGTTTCTACCAATGTCATCGCACCTTCGGGCACTTGACCCATCGTGCCTATGACCTCGGGATGACCTTTATGGCCCACGAAAACGATATGGCGGTCAGCCGCTATCTGGCGTTCCGCTTGACGGTGAACTTTGCTGACCAAAGGACATGTTGCGTCGAGATAATCCAGCCCTCTGCGATCAGCTTCTGCCGGCACCGCCTTAGGCACGCCATGCGCGCTGAATACAACCGGTGCGCCATCGGGCACTTCGTCCAGTTCCTCGACAAAAATCGCGCCCTTATCGCGTAGGCTGTCGACGACAAATTTATTGTGGACGATTTCGTGGCGGACATAGACCGGAGCGCCATATCGATCGAGTGCGCGTTCGACGATTTCAATCGCGCGGTCGACACCGGCGCAAAAGCCGCGGGGCGCAGCAATTAGCAGCGTCAATGCAGGCTTATTGGACTTAGGGTCAGTAGCCACTGGGGGGGATTGCAAGGGAGCGTTCATTTTCGGCCCTCTAGCGCATTGCCGCAGGGGCCGCTAGAGGCGACCAAAGGCTTTGTGGCTGAAAGGCCCGCCGCATATGAATTTGTAAGGATCAAGCTGCATGAAACTCCGTCTTCCGTTCGTTTCGCTAATAGTTTTGGCTGCTTCGCTTGCGGGCTGCGCCAAAGAAGGCGACCTTGTGGTCAGCCAGGGCGTCGGCATCACTGCGGTCCGGACAGCTTGCCCTGCTGTAGGCATCCCCGACTATACGGGCGACGTCACTACATTCAGAACGCCGGGCTCAGTCACCTCGGACCAGATCGATGTGGTCGCGGCGATTACAAATTTACGCAGCAGCTGCAACGAAAGCGGCGATAAAGTATATACCGAAGCAACCTTCGACGTCCTTGCATCACGGACCGACACTCGCGGAGCACGCACGGTTGAACTGCCATATTTCTCGACAGTTTTGCAGGGCGGTTCGGCGGTTCAAGCCAAGCGTGTAGGCTCTGTCAGCGTGACTTTCGCAGACGGTCAGGCGCGCGCTCAAGCCACTGGCAAAGCAGGCTCTTATATCGACCGAGCTGCTGCAACATTGCCCGATGATATTCGCGAGAAAATTACCCGCCGCCGTAAAGCGGGCGATCCTGACGCTGCGCTGGACCCGTTGGCCGATCCGCAAGTTCGCGCCGCGCTGAACCGTGCGACCTTTGAGCTGCTGGTCGGGTTCCAGCTTACCGAAGCTCAATTGGGTTACAACGCCACGCGTTAATTGGTGGGATAAAGCTGGTTGCGAGATGCGGTTTGAGGCGGAATTTTCCGCAAAGGCCCACCTCCAGCTTGCGATTTTGGCCAATTCGGCTAGGCGCGCGTGATGTCCGATCACACTGCTACATCGCAAACTTTGCACTCTGCCTTCGCCGCTAAGGTTGATGCTGTTCTTTCCGCGCTGGAGATGGAAGGTGCGCTGCCTACCGGGGTCAATCGATCCAATGTCACAGTCGAGCCGCCCCGCGATCCAAGCCATGGCGATCTCGCGACCAATGCCGCGATGGTACTGGCGAAACAGGCTGCCACTAATCCTCGCGAATTGGCAGCCAAAATTACCGAAAAACTTGGCTCAGATCCCGACATTGTCGAGGCATCAATCGCCGGCCCCGGTTTCATCAACATGCGTTTGTCTGACAGCGCGTGGCAGCAGGAACTTGGGGCGATTGCGGCGCTCGGGAATGATTACGGCAAATCATCCATGGGCGGCGGTTCTTCGGTTAATGTTGAATATGTTTCAGCGAATCCAACCGGCCCGATGCATATGGGGCATTGTCGCGGCGCGGTGGTGGGTGATGCGCTCGCCGCTTTGCTCGAATTCGCCGGCCACGCGGTAACCCGCGAATATTATGTCAACGATGCGGGCGGACAAGTCGATGTCCTCGCCCGTTCCGCTTTTCTTCGGTATCGCGAAGCTTTGGGCGAAGACATCGGTGAAATTCCAGAGGGGCTTTACCCCGGCGATTACCTTATTCCCGTCGGTGCTGCATTGGCAAAGGAGCTGGGTGACCGGTTCACGGACGAGCCCGAAGAAGAATGGCTGCCGATTTTCCGTGCGCAAGCCGTCACCGCCATGATGGACATGATTAAAGGGGATCTGGCCTTACTCGGGATCCATCATGACCTGTTTTCGTCAGAAGCCGCGTTGCAAGCGGCTGGTAAGCCTGAAGCCGCAGAGGCGTGGCTACGTAAGCACGACCTAGTTTATGACGGTGTGCTCGAAGCGCCAAAAGGCAAGGCGCCGCCCGAAGATTGGGAAGCGGTGGAATTGCCGTTGTTCCGCTCGACCAAATTCGGCGATGATCAGGATCGCCCAATCAAGAAGTCAGACGGCAAATGGACCTATTTCGGGGCCGATCTCGCCTATCACATGCAAAAAGCCGAGAAGGCTGACGCGCTGATTGACGTGTGGGGTGCGGATCATGCTGGCACAGTCAAGCGTATCAAAGCGGCGGTTGCCGCTCTGGCAGAAGGCGAGGGCAAGGAAATCCCGTTTGATGTCAAACTGGTGCAGATGGTGGCGCTGATGCGTGATGGCGAACCGGTTAAAATGTCTAAACGCTCTGGCAATTTCATCACCTTGGCCGAAATGGTTGAGGAAGTGGGCAAGGATGTCGTTCGCTTCACAATGCTGACGCGTAAGCCCGAGGCGCAGATGGAATTTGACTTCGCCAAAGTGGTCGAGGCATCGAAAGATAATCCTGTCTTTTATGTGCAATATGCGCATGCGCGGATCAGCTCTACAATCCGCAAGGGTGCTGCTGAAGGCTTCGCGCCTTCTGGCGACAATATTGCATTGCTTGGACAAGAAGAATTGGCGCTGGTCAAACAGGCGGCGCAATTCCCCAGAATTGTCGAGGCAGCAGCGCAAGCGCGTGAGCCGCACCGGATTGCCTTTTATCTCTATGATCTCGCCGGAGAATTCCATTCCTATTGGAATATGGGCAATGACCGCCCAGAAAAACGGTTCATCGTGGCACAGGAAGCCGATTTGAGCGCGGCGAGGCTTTTCCTTGCGGCTCAAATCGGGCAAGTTATCCGGAATGGGCTTGGCCTGCTTGGGGTCGAAGCTGTCGAGGAGATGTAAGAATGAGCGTCCATCAGGGGAACGGCCACGGAGAGGGTCGCGACGGAGACGAATATTCTGACGAGCCGATCGAAGGCACAGAATTTGTCGAAGGCGAGGATTTTGACGAGTTCGAGCAGCCGACTTTGGTCGAAAACGACGAGCCGCTTCCGTGGCTTGAGTCGGATTACGATGAAGAGGAAGAAGGTCCCGATACGGCGCGCTTGCTCGGGTTCAGCTTGCTTGGCTTTATCGCACTTGCGCTGCTGTTTGGCGGCGCCTGGTATTTCTTGCAAGATCGTCCCGATCCCGATTTGGTCGCGGATGGCAGCACAATCGCAGCACCGGATGGCCCGACCAAGGAACGTCCCGAGGACGCAGGTGGCAAGGAATTTGAAGGCACCGGCAATGTTGCGCCAACTGTTGGTGAAGGGCAAACTACCGAAGGCCGTTTGGCGCCGGATAGCACTCCTAAGCCCAGCATTGATGTTGTGAACGGCGGTTCTGCTGAAGCGGGATCAACATCGGGCGTTGGCGTGCAAGTGGGTGCTTACAGCTCGAAAGCCGGTGCACAGGCGGCGTGGTCGACCGTGTCGGGCCAAACCGAAGCCCTTAAAGGTTTCAAGTACCGAATCGTCGAGGGACAAGTCGATGGCGGGATAGTCTACCGGTTGCAGGCCGTTGCTGGCGATGCTTCGGCAGCCAACCGGCTTTGCACAGCGCTGAAATCTGATGGGATTGCTTGTCAGGTAAAATAGGTGTCGAGCGGGGCCGTTGAACTTCCAACGGCCCTGGTTTCGATGCTCTCTTGGACTTAAGCTTCAGTGCAAATTTTCCACATTGATAGGCGTGATTGCGCTTGCGCATCGGGCGTGAGACTGCGACTCTTGATACTATGACACCCGCAATCTTCGGGCTATCCGGAGCCACCCTTACCGCCGACGAGCGGGCTTTTTTTCGTGAGGCTGACCCGGTCGGCTATATTTTGTTTGGCCGCAATTGCGAAACGCCCGAGCAATTGCGCGCGCTAACCGACTCGCTGCGCGCAATTCACGGACGCGACCGGCTGCTGGTCTCCATCGATCAGGAAGGTGGCAGGGTGGCCAGACTACGTCCCCCGCTATGGTCCGGCTTTCCTTCCGGTGAAGCGTTTGACCGGCTGTTCCAGATTGCTCCGGCCAGCGCGATAGAGGCGGCTCGAGCGAATGCCCATGCGATGGGGTTGGAGCTGGCCGAAATGGGCATCTCGGTGGATTATCATCCGCCGCTCGATGTCCGTCAAGAAGGCGCGCATGATGTCATCGGTGACCGTGCATTAGGATCAGAACCACAGCAGGTCGCGGCACTTGGACGGGCAATTATCGACGGGCTGGCGAAGGCTGGAGTTGCTGGCTGTATCAAGCACATGCCGGGTCATGGCCGATCGCTGTCCGATACGCATAAGGAAATGCCAACCGTAACAGTAAGCGCGGAGGAACTGGAGTGGGACATCGAACCCTTCCGCATATTGGCCGATACTCCGATCGGGATGACCGGTCATTTGCTGTTCACCGCATGGGATGAAGACCACCCAGCCACGCTTTCGCCCTTCATCATCAACGAGATAATCCGCAAAATGATTGGTTTCGGCGGACTGCTGCTGACTGATGATATTGATATGGAGGCACTGTCTGGCACGGTCCCCGAACGGTCTGAACTGGCGATTGCGGCAGGCTGTGATGTGGTGCTGAATTGCTGGGCCAAGATGGACGATATGCAGCAAATAGCCGAGCGCCTACCGTCTATGAATGGTGCCGGATTAGCGAGGCTAGAGACGGCACTGAAAGTTGCTGATGGCGCTTTAGACGAAGCAGACAAGGCGCAATTGCTGGCCAAGCGGGACGCGCTATTGGAAATCACCGGAGCACGTGCATGAGCCGAGACAGCCTGATGTTTGGCACCACCGCGACAGGCTCCGATGCTGACTGGATCGCGCCCGCGACTGCGCAGACCGACGATACTTCGCTTTATCTCGAACTCGATGGGTGGGAGGGTCCGCTCGACTTGCTACTCGATCTTGCGCGGCGGCAGAAAGTAGATTTACGGTCGATTTCAATTTTGGCGTTGGTCGACCAATACCTGGATTATATCGACCGGGCTGGTTCGATGAAGCTGGAACTGGCGGCAGACTATCTCGTGATGGCGGCTTGGCTGGCCTACCTTAAATCTTCAATGCTCTTGCCCAAGGAAGAGCAGGAAGATCCCAGCCCCGAAGAGCTGGCGCTTAAGCTGCAATTGCGGCTGCAACGGCTGGGCGCGATGCGAGAATCGGCGGCGCGTTTGATGACACGTGACCGGATTGGCCGTGATGTATTTCTCCGCCCTTCGCCGGAGGGATTGCGGATTAACCGCAAGACTCAGTGGCAATGCGACATGTACGCTTTGTTGCAGGGTTATGGTCAGGTCAAAGCGCGCACCGCGCCAGCAATCCACATGGTTGCGGACCGCCCAGTTATGACTCTCGAAAGCGCGCTCGACCGGGTGTCAAATATGCTCGGGGTGACGCTCGACTGGATGCTGTTGGAAGAATTCCTCCCACCGCATGCGGAACCTCGCCTGCGCCGTTCAGCGCTGGCGTCCAGCTTTGTCGCGGCGCTGGAATTGGCTCGGACAGGCAGAGCTGAATTGGCGCAGGAAAGCATTTTTGGTCCTCTTCGACTCAGGCGAGTGCCAGCATGACGGATGATCTCGAACGCGCAGTCGAAGCGACTTTGTTCGCCACAGAAGAACCGATGACAATCGAGGCGCTGGCCGGTCATTTGGGCGATGCCGCCGTGCCCGATGTGCGCGCTGCGATGCAGAATTTGGCCGTTCATTATGAAGGGCGCGGGATTGCTTTGGTGGAGCGCGGCAAGAAATGGCATTTCCAGACCGCCGCTGACCTTGCGCATCTGCTGCGCCGGGAACGCGAACAAGTGCGGCGTTTGTCGCGCGCAGCGACCGAGGTGCTCGCCATCATCGCCTATCACGAGCCTGTAAGCCGTGCTGAAGTGGAGTCCATTCGCGGGGTGCAGACTGCAAAGGGCACGCTCGACGTGCTAATGGAGGCGGGCTGGGTGCGGATCGCGGGGCGCCGCGAGGTACCCGGCCGCCCGGTCATCTACGCAACAACGCCCGGGTTCCTCCAGCATTTCGGCTTGTCATCGCGGCGCGACTTGCCCGGTATCGATGAATTGCGCGCGGCTGGCCTGCTTGACCCAGTTGATGATGCCTATGAGGCGCTAGCCGGCTCGTCTTACGAAGAGGTAGGTGACGGTTCTGATAATCCAGCTGGAGAGGCTGATGAGCGAACTATCAATTTCGATCCCGATATTGGCAATGACGAACGTGGCTCTGTGCTGCCGGCGCGCAATTCCAAGGACAATGATTAGCACCGCCGAATTGTTGGTGGCGCTGGCAAAAGGGAGGTAGTGTGCCTATATTACCCATATAGGTTTGCCCCTGAATAGATCGGAACAGTCACAATGTCGTTTGGCCCTTGGCAGCTTGCCATCATCGCTCTTCTCATCCTCGTCCTGTTCGGACGCGGGAAGATATCTGAAATGATGGGTGATTTTGGCAAGGGAATCAAAAGCTTCAAGAAAGGCATGACCGAAGAAGAGAAGGCTGATGCGGAGCCTTCGCAGCAAATCGAAGCCCCTGCACAAGATGCAACCCCGGAGGCCAAGAGCACTGTCCAAAGCACCGACAGCTCTAAGTAAGCGACCTAAGGCCCACTAATCCATGTTCGACATCGGCGCCCTTGAATTGCTATTGATTGTGATCGTCGCGGTCATTGTCATAGGCCCAAAGGATATGCCGCAAGCCTTAAGAATGGCGGGGAAGTGGGTTGGCAAAATACGCCGTGCTTCCGCGCAATTCCGCAGCGGTTTCGACAACCTCGTGCGCGAGGCCGAGATGGAAGAAATGGAAAAGAAGTGGAAAGAGCAGAACGCCAAGATCATGGCGGAGACTCCAGAAGGCGAAATGGGCCCGCTCCACGAAAGCGAAATTGCTGAAGGTGCGGGCGGCGATGTCCCACTAGCTGCTTCAGCCGAGGCCAGATCAGCCGAGGCCAGATCAGCTGAGCCGGGCGAGCCAGCGGGCAAGAGCGGGGCAACTTCTCCGCAAACGCCGAGTCCCGATCCGGATCCCGTGAGAAAGCGGACATCGGTCGAAAAAGCCAGCGAAGAACCCATGCTGCCGCTTGGCAAGCCGGGTGAGGGATAGGCGCCAATGGCACTCGGTTTAAATGATATCGATGAGACGCAGGCTCCGCTGATCGATCATCTGGTTGAATTGCGCGGACGATTGGTACGCTGCGTGGTGGCGCTCGCTCTGGGATTTTGTGTCGGTCTATATTTTGCCGATGACGTTTACGGCTTTCTCGTGCGCCCGCTGGAGGCGGCTTTTTCGCCGGGTGAGGGAAAGTTAATCTATACGAAGCTTTATGAAGCTTTCTTCGTTGAGCTGAAGGTGGCGCTGTTCGCTGGCTTCTGCATGACGTTTCCGATCATTGCGAACCAGCTGTGGGCGTTTGTTGCGCCGGGCCTATATGCCAAGGAAAAGAAGGCTTTCCTGCCGTTTTTGCTCGCGACACCGGTGTTGTTCATAAGTGGCGCTTCGTTGGCATACTATGTGGTTATGCCAACCGCCTTTAAGTGGTTCATCGGGTTTGAGGGTGTAACCGGCGGTCTGGAGCTGGAGGCATTGCCCGCGGCGGGCGAATATCTCTCGCTCGTTATGCAGTTCATCCTCGCCTTCGGGATCAGCTTCCTGCTGCCTGTTTTGCTGTTGCTGCTCAATCGTGCCGGAATTGTATCCAGAGCAACGCTGGCGGGCGCACGGCGTTACATCATCGTAGGGGTGTTTGCGCTTTCAGCCATCATCACCCCGCCCGACCCTGGATCGCAATTGTTGTTAGCTTTGCCCTTGCTGCTCTTGTTCGAGGGCTCGCTACTCATCATGCGCCTAACCGAGAGCAGGCGCGAGGCAGCCGAACAGACTGAAGGCGCCGATTTGGAAAAAGCAGAAGCTGACCCCAAACCCGCTGAATGAAAGGGTTTAGAGTTTTCTAGACAATGAATTCGAGTGGGGGCGAAATTATCGGCTCACCCCAAAACTGAAATGAAGATGGGCCTTGAGTTCATAGACTCAGCTGTAATTCCATCTACTCAGGACAAAAAAACGGGGCCCGCAGGCCCCGTTCTGAATTAGTCAACTTAGTCCGAAGTTACGGGCTAGTTGGTGTATCATCTTCGTTGCCGCCGGCAATTACGATACCAGCGATAATCGCAGCAGCTGCGAGAATTGCGAGAATGATTCCAGCACCGCCCGCATCTTCGCCAAGCTGGCTTTCACTGGCTGCAACAGCAGCAGTGCGATCAGCTTGAACACTTTGTGCGAGGGCTGGCGATGCGGCCATTGATACTGCTGCAGTCGCAGCGAATAGGGTACGGAACTTCATTAATTGTCTCCTCAGAGCTCTCTAATTAAAACTAAACTCTCCGTGCCCTTAAGGGATTCGCTATCAGGAGGCAAGCCCAATAACGTAACGGAGTGTCTCATATGTTACCGAATTGTAACACTTATCCTAGTTAACCAGCTTCATGCCAAAGGTCTGGCAAGAGGCCGAAAATCTGTCGAATCGACATGAGCTAGCAGCCCAATCCCAACGTACATGCCGATATCTCTTTATCGTTAGGATCGGGTTAAAGTTTCGTGAACGTTGGATATTATAGTCGAGCCGTTCGAAATTCAGGGCAAAGCGAGGTCAGGCAACCCAGAGCTGCTTTCTATTGGGCGGAATAGACCTTTTGTCCGCCCACCCAGGTCTCGGTGACCTTGGTTTGCCGGATACCTGCCGGCGATGCCAACATCGGATCGCGATCAATGAATACGAAATCAGCCCTGTGACCTTTAGCCAATCTGCCGAATCTCTGCTCAGCAAACCCGGCATAGGCGCCTCCGGTTGTGAACGCTGCAAGCGCCTGAGAACGATTGACAGCCTCTTGTGGTCGCCAGCCGCCGAATGGTTGCCCATCGGGCCCGGTGCGGGAAATGGCCGCTGCCAAGCCGGCAAACGGATCTGGCGATTCAACTGGCGCATCGGAACCAAAGGCCATTCTCGCCCCCAGACCGATCAATGTGTTCCACGCATAAGCGCCATCGAGCCTTGCTGGATCGAGTCGCGCTTCTGCCATTGTTCGGTCGGATGTTTGGTGCACGGGTTGCATCGAAGCGATGATGCCGTGTTCGCTGAATTTTTCGAGATCTGCCGTATCAACGATTTGCGCGTGCTCGATACGCCAGCGCCGATCGCCGTCATAAGTTTGGGCCAATTCCCCGATCGAATACAATACTTCCGCATTGGCGGCATCGCCGATTGCGTGAATTGCCAGTTGGAAACGGTCAAGCGTTGCGCGGCTCATCAAATTGCGGAGCTGCGTACTACCGATCATCGGCAAGCCGGTATTGCCGGGGTCATCAGCATAGGGTGCTTTCAGCCATGCACCGCGAGATCCCAACGCGCCATCGACATAAAGCTTCACACCGTTAAGCCGTAATTTGTCGTCGTATAACCATGGGCTAGGGCCGGGGCCGCCGATTAACTCCATCGCCTCTATGCCAAAAGCGTAAGACATGATCCGGAATTTCAACCAGCCGCCATCACCAGCGCGACGGAATGACTGCCAGTCTTCGATGCTGGTGCCCATGTCTGCCGCAGCGGTTATGCCAAAGGATAGGAGAATTTCCTGAGCCTTTGCCAAAGCGAGATCGCGATCCTCGGGGCGGGGGGCTGGCACCGCGCGTTGAACCAAGCTGGCGGCATTATCGACGAATATACCCGATGGCATATCGCTTCCTTCCATCCGCTCGATTCTTCCGCCAGCAGGCGCTTGGGTAGAGGCGTCGACACCCGCAACGCGCATCGCCGCGCTGTTGGCCCAACCGGCGTGACCGTCTACCCGCTCAAGGAATACGGGGCGATCAGACACGACTGAGTCCAATTCCGCAGCGGTTGGAAATCGGCCAAGGCCCCATTTTTCCTGATTCCAACCGCGGCCAATAATCCACCGACGCTCTGGGTTGTCGGCGGCATATTGCGCAATCTTGGCTTGCGCTTCTTCGAGAGAAGAAGTGTCCGACAAGTCGAGCGTGAGCGCACCAAATCCAAGCCCCATCACGTGCAAATGCGCGTCGATAAGACCCGGAATCATCACCTGTCCCTCGCCATCGACGATGTAATCGACTTGCTTCGGACGCTTGTCGGTGCGGTCCAGCACTTCCTTGATTTTGCCGTCATCGCCGATCCAAAGGCCAGTGAAACGCTCGACTTCGCCGTCCTCGCCAATCGTAATGCCCTGGACATTATCGACCAGAGTGTCGGCCAGTGCGGGCGCAGCAATCAAAGCACTTGCGGCCAAAAGGCTAGCGGTGAACAATTTTAGCATTGGTCAATTTCCTTGATATTTTCAGTTGGACCATTTCTGCCCGCAGGCAGGCGCCGGATTAGCGAGCTCGTGTCCTGCCGGCTGCCGCCCATCTTCTGAATTTCATTATAGAAGCCATCGACCATTTGGGTAACCGGGCTTTCCAAGCCCAGCCGTGTCGCTTCTTCGAGCGCATAATCCAGATCCTTGCGCATCCAATCAACCGCAAAGCCGAAGTCAAATTCGCCCGCTACCATCGTTTCCCAGCGGTTTTCCATTTGCCAGCTTTGCGCCGCGCCGCCCGAGATCGCCTCAAGCACTTTGTCGGGATCAACTCCCGATGCCTGCACTAACCTGATGGCCTCGCTTAAACCCCCGAGAACACCCGCTATGCACATTTGATTGGCCATCTTGGTCGTTTGACCAGCGCCTGCATCGCCGACATGAACCATACGTGCGCCATAGGCGGACATGATTGGCTGTGCGCGGCTGAACGCTGTCTGAGTGCCCCCGCACATGATCGCGAGCTTACCATTTTCGGCACCCGCTTGTCCGCCGGAAACCGGTGCGTCGAGCGCATCGATTGACTGGCTGGCGGCTTCATTGGCGAGCGTCCGGGCCATTTTGGCCGAGACAGTGGTGTGATCGATCAGCAAACTGGCCGGGGCCATCGCGGAAAGTGCGCCATCGGTGCCAAGCAGCACCTCTGCCAGATCATCATCATTACCGACGCAGCTGATCACCACATCGCATTGGGCAGCAAGTTCCGCAGGCGTGGTTGCAAGTGCGGTGTCCAGCCCTGCTTTCGACTGTTCCACTTGCCATTTCTCAGCTCGGGAAGCCGTGCGATTATAACCCACCACGCGGTGACCGTTCGCGGCCAGATGCCGTGCCATCGGCCCGCCCATAACGCCCAGCCCAATAAAACCAATTGTCGATTTGTTGCTCATCGGTGCCGGATTAAGGCCTTTGCCGCTGAAAGCAATTGTATGTGGGCAAAATGCATATGGGGCAAAAGATTTTAGGCGGTTCCCCAATAATCGCTTTTGGCTTAACCGGCGTTCCCATGACTGAAAAAGCAACCGATCTCCTCACTCTGGCAACTATCGAGGCAGCCGCCGAACGCATTAAGGGTGCGGTGGTCCATACGCCAACGATGCACAGCATTACCCTGTCGGAAATTACAGGAGCGGAAATCTGGCTGAAATTTGAAAATCTGCAATTTACGGCGGCCTATAAAGAGCGAGGCGCGCTGAATGCATTGCTGCTGCTCACCGATGAACAGCGCAATAAGGGTGTGATTGCCGCATCAGCCGGGAATCACTCGCAAGGACTATCTTATCACGGTCGGCGGTTGGGTGTGCCGGTAACGATTGTGATGCCGCGCACAACACCGACAGTAAAGGTGATGCAAACCGAAAGTGTTGGCGGGAATGTAGTTCTGCATGGCGAGACTTTCGATGATGCTTACGCTCACGCACGCACTCTGGAAACGCAAATGGGTCTGACCTTCGTCCATCCGTTTGACGAACCCAATGTCGCGGCCGGCCAAGGCACGGTCGCGTTGGAAATGTTCGCCGACGCGCCGCAACTCGACTGCATCGTAACCCCGATTGGCGGGGGCGGGTTGATGAGCGGGATGGCAACCGTCGCGAGGGCCCAACGTCCCGATATGGAGGTCATAGGCGTTCAGGCGGAACTTTATCCGTCTATGTATGCTCGGGTGAAAGGCGAAGACCTGCCTTGCGGAGGAGACTCATTAGCCGAAGGCATTTCGGTCAAAGCCCCTGGCGAATTTACATCCAAAATCATCGCAGAGCGGGTCGACGACATTCTGTTGGTGAGTGAGGAATGGCTGGAAAAGTCGGTTTCGCTGTTACTTCAAATTGAAAAAACCGTCGTCGAGGGGGCTGGCGCGGCTGGTCTTGCGGCTGTGCTTTCGAATCCTGACCGGTTCAAAGGCAAGAAAATCGGGCTGGTACTGTGCGGCGGCAATATCGACACGAGGCTGCTCGCCAATGTGTTGCTGCGCGATCTGGCGCGGTCGGGCCGTTTGGCGCGGCTGCGGATTACGTTACAAGATCGTCCCGGTGCGCTGTATAAGGTCATGGGCGCGTTCGACGATCATAACGTCAATATCATCGAAATTTATCATCAGCGCATTTTCACCAGCCTGCCGGCAAAGGGCCTGATAACCGACATCGAATGCGAGGCGCGAGACCGTGAACAACTTGATGCCTTGATCGCAGCGCTGCGAAAAAGCGGCTATGTTGTTAGCCAAGTCGAGTTGAACTGACTCATTCCGGCACAGCTTTTCCTGCACGGTAAAAATTGTGCAGAATAATCAATCATTAACTAAGTTTAATGGTTAAGGTCCTTTTACCGGGCGGCTTGGTTCTGCATAAGATGCAGTTCTAGCCAATCATTCGATTCCTCACAAAAAGGATCAGCCCCCGCCGTGACGGCCCCAGTACGCTTCCCTCGTTTCTTTGTGACAGCGCCAGCGCCTTGCCCTTATTTACCGGGCAAAACCGAGCGTAAGGTGTTCACAGAGCTGAAGGGCGCGCATTCGGATCAATTGAACGAGGCGCTTGGCCGGATCGGATTCCGGCGTAGCCAGACGGTTGCCTATCGGCCCAGCTGCGCAGATTGTCAGGCCTGCATATCCGTCCGCGTTGCGGCAATGGACTTCGCACCCAGCTCGACCCAGCGACGCAATATGCGCCGAAACAGCGATCTGGTGGTCACCGAATGCCGCCCGTGGGCAACCGAGGAACAATTCGAACTGCTCCAGCGTTATCTGGGGGTGCGCCACCCCGGTGGAGGCATGGCTTCAATGGATGAAGTCGATTATGCAGATATGGTTGAGCATACTCCGGTAACCAGCTATGTTATTGAATATAGGGAACCATCGGAAGGGTCGCTTCCAGGTCGATTAGTTGGTGCGTGTTTAACTGACCGGCAGGCTGATGGTCTGTCGATGATTTATAGTTTTTATGATCCGGAACACGAAGCAAGGTCAGGACTTGGGAATTTCATCATTCTCGATCATATCCGGCGCGCAGCCGAGCAGGGATTACCCTATGTCTATCTCGGATATTGGGTCGAGGCATCTCAGCGGATGCAATATAAGGTCCGCTATCGTCCACTCGAACGCCTCACCAGAGACGGTTGGGTCCGCCTCAGTAAAGAAGAACAGGACGCGCTTATTGCAAGCTCTTCTGGGCGGCAGCGCGATTTGTTTGCCGCAAATTCTGCGACTTCCAAAGACGGCAATCAAGACCAATATCTTCAGGAAGCCAGCGCCAGCTAGAATGGCCAACGCGCCGTTGGCCGGCGGTATTGTGGCGGCGTTACTATCGCTCAGTCATCCGGTACTTGCGCAAGACACAGCTGCCCCTCCGCGGTTGGAGGATTTGATTCCGGATTCTGCGATCGAAAATCCGGAAGAGTGGGCGAGTAATACCGAAGGCGCCGATGTCGAGGATGAAGCGGCCGAGCCTCTGGGTTCTGATTCTCCAATGGCAGAAATTCCTGAATTGACAGTGGATTGGCCAAATGATCTGGCGCTGCCGCCAATCGAGCAATTGGAGCCAGAGGCTGATATCCGGTTTGCTGATCAGAATTTGCCGCCGCTCGTTATTACGCCTGAGGCTGATTTGGTGCGTATCAATGACGAACTCACTCTAGCATTCCCGATGGCGAACAATGCCTTCCCGCTGCGCGAAGAATTCATCGATCGGTTTAAGATTCTGTCCAATATTGAGGGGTTGTCCGGAGGCGACAACAACATCGCGCAATTGGCTGCGCGCGCTCGGGCAGATGAAGAAGTCCTGTCCGAAATGCTGCGCGTCTATGGCTACTATAATGCGCAAGTCATCCGCACCATTGGTGAGCCGCCAGAAAATGGCTCAGCGGACGATAATCAGGGTTCGGTCAGATTCGATATTATCCCTGGCCAGCGGTATCAATTTGCCAATATCGACTTGGGTCAATTGAACACCGCCCCGGATTTCGAAAGCTTACGCGCTGCATTCGGAATCCAGACCGGCGATCCGGTATCGAGTGATAAAATTGTCAGCGAGCAGATCGATCTGGATGTCGCATTGGGCGAATCCGGCTATCCCTTCGCCAAAATCGGTGAACCGGAATTGGAGGTTGATCACCAAGCCTCTGACGCTGATTTGAAATTGCCGGTCGATCCAGCGGGCAAATATGTGTTTGCTGGAGTGACCAGCTCCTTGCCAGACTTCCTGTCAGGCAGGCACCTTGGCTCGATTGCGCGGTTTGAATCGGGCGATGTCTACCAACGCAGTCTCGAACAGGATTTGCGACGGGCGATTACTGCTACCGGGCTCGTTTCCTCCGTCACGATAACCCCGCGCGAGGTTGAATCGCCCGACGGTGCCGAACCGGGCAAGGTCGAACTGGATGTCGATCTGATCAAGGCCAAGCTGCGGACTATTGCGGGCGCGATTGGGTATGGTTCAGAGGCAGGGTTCCGGCTGCAGGCCAGCTGGGAGCACCGCAATCTTTTTCCGCCCGAGGGTTCTCTTAAAATTCGCGGTATACTCGGCACTCAGGAACAATTAGCCGGCGTGACATTCCGTAAAAACAATTTCGGCGGTCGCGACAAAGTTTTGACGCTGGATACTTACGCCAGCACTATCGACAGCGATGCATTTGACGCACGGACCGTGGCCTTCGTAGCCAATTACGAAATGACTTCGACGTTGTTGTTCCAGAAGCCCCTCAGCTGGGGCGGCGGATTGGAAATCATCGCCACTGACGAGCGCGAGACGAAGTTGACGGGAGTACTCTCCCCACGAGAGAAGTATTTCGTCGCAGCTGTGCCACTCAATATATTGTTTGATACATCTGACAGCCTGCTCGATCCAACCCGTGGCTTCAGGATTGGGGCGCGTGTTTCGCCCGAAATTTCGCGGAATGATGGTCAAAACTCGACCTATATCCGCAGCCAATTTGATCTCGCTACCTATCAGTCAGTGGGTTCGAAAGTGACATTTGCAGGACGCGCCCGTGTCGGAGTAATTGCCGGTGCGGATGTGCTCGATATAGCGCCATCGCGCAGGCTATATGCCGGGGGTGGCGGGTCTGTGCGCGGCTATGGCTATCAGGCGATCGGGCCCAGCAACGCGCTTGGTGACCCGAATGGTGGACGGTCATTGTTGGAAGTGGCCGCAGAAGCGCGAATTCGTACCGGTTTTATGGATGGGGCGGTTTCGGTCGTGCCGTTTGTGGATGCTGGGACCGTCAGTCGTAGCACCATGCCCGATTTTGAGGAGATTAAGGTCGGTGTCGGGTTGGGCGTCAGATATGACACAGGCTTTGGCCCGATCCGTGTCGATGTCGGTGTTCCGCTGAATCCTGGGCCCAATGATAATCCTGTGGCGGTCTATGTCTCGCTTGGTCAGGCCTTTTAATGGCTGACGATTCAGCAATTGCCGAGGCAGAAGTCGCGGTTGTGAGTAAAGCACCGCGTGGCTGGTCTGCGCGCATCGTAAAATGGTCACTTGGCGCAGTTGCGGCGATATTGGCGTTATTGCTGCTGGGCGTTATCCTGCTTAACACACCGATCGGCCAACGCTTTATCGCGGACCAAATCGCAAAAGTTGCTCCGGCGTCGGGACTACGGTTCGAGGTCGGCCGGATTGACGGTGATATTTACGGTCAATCGACTTTGCACGATGTCACTGTGTTCGACCCGAAGGGCGCTTTCCTCACTATTCCCGAGGTTGAGCTGGATTGGCGCCCGCTTAGCTGGATTACCAGCGGCCTTGATGTCCGCAATCTGACGCTCCGACGCGGTACATTGTTGCGCACTCCCGAACTCCTCGCGGGTGATCCGGATGCGCCGATCTTGCCCGATTTTGACATCCGCATCGACCGATTTGAAATTGATAGTCTGAAAATAACGGAGGGTATTGTTGGCGATAGTGCGCCGGTTATAGATTTACTCGCCAAGGCTGACATTCGTGATGGCAGGGTGTTCCTTAAAGCCGATGGCAATCTGGGAGAACTCGATACTCTTGCGCTGCTGATCGATGCGGAGCCTGATGGCGACCGGTTCGATATTAAGTTGGATTATCAGGCTCCGGCTGGCGGGGTTCTGGCTGGGCTAACTGGCGCTGATGCAGGGTACACCGCCAAGATCGACGGCGATGGCAGTTGGGATCGCTGGGATGGCTACATCTATGCCACGCGTGACGGCGAGCGGTTCGCTGCGTTTAAGCTGAATAACCGGCAGGGCACATATCATCTGCTCGGCCAAGCCTATCCAGCGGCGCTGGTTTCGGGCCTTCCGGCGCAGGCAATCGGCGACACCGTTTCAATTGATGCGCTCGGCACATTGGTAGACAGTGTGCTCGACGGCAGATTTGCGATTGTCACTCGCGCGCTTACTGGCACGGGCCGAGGCGTGATCGACCTGGCCGACAATAATTTCCAAGGGCTCTCCATTGCAGGCAGTCTGACCGATCCGGCACTGTTTGGAGAAAACCTCACACTGAATGGCGCGAACTTCACCGCGACGCTTGATGGCGCTTTCCGTGACCTTGAAATTGAACATTCGTTGTCAGTCGAAGAACTGCGCTCTGGTGAAACTCTGGTTGCGGGTCTCATCCAGAACGGCACTGCCACCTTCGATGGCACACGCTGGAATTTGCCGCTCGATGCTGCGGTCCAATCAATAAAAACTGGAAATGCCTGGATTGACCCGAAACTGGCAGGTGGGACATTCACTGGTTCGCTGATCTATGCCGGGTCAAAATTGCTGTCCGATGATTTGCAGATCGCATTTGCCGATACAACCGCCCGACTGGCACTTAGAGGCGACGTGGCCAGCGGCATTTACCAGCTGACCGGCCCGGTAAATGTCACCCAACTGGCGCTCGAGAATGTCGGAACCGTCAACGGAAATGCGAAGATCGACTTCCAATTGCGCGACAGCGGAAATTGGGCGCTAGTGGCCAACTTTTCCGCCCGTATTCCGCGCGTAACCAACGAGACATTGGCAAATCTGGCCGGCCCGGACATCAGGCTTGTTGGCGGCGTATCGCTCGGGACCAACAAACCACTGAACTTTCGCAATGTCAGACTGGCAGCCGAAAATCTTTCTCTGACAATGGATGGCAAGGTTCAACAGGGCACCACCAGCCTAGCTGGGCGCGGATCGCACACACAATATGGGCCATTTACTGTCGAGGCTTCGCTTGGAGCCGATGGCCCTACCGCAACCCTGGTCTTTGCAAACCCGCTGCCCTCGGCGGGGTTGAAAGACGTCAGGGTCGCAATATCTCCCAGCGATGCGGGTTTCGATATTGCCACACAGGGTCAATCGCTGATCGGTGAGTTTGCCGGTGAGCTCGCCTTGGTCTCTCCCGAAGACGGTCCGTCGCGTATTGATATTGAAGAATTGCGCGTTTGGAAGACGGCTGTAACGGGCAATTTGACGCTTGCCGATGGCGGCGCTGATGGACGATTACTTCTTAGCGGCGGGGGTTTGGATGGCAGGATTGGTCTTGCTACCCGTGATGGCGGACAAGGCTTCTTCTTTGATGTTGATGCAAGGCAAGCCAGCTTTGGAGGTGCAACGCCGCTATCGATAGCGCGTGCGACTCTTGAAGGGCGCGGTTATCTGAAAGAGGGTTTCAGCACGGTCGATGCCAATGTAACTGCCCAAGGACTAAGCTATGGCAGCATCTTCATTGGACGTCTTGCCGCCGCCGCCGAAATGGAAAATGGTGTAGGCACCGCCACAGGCTCAATCGCCGGGCGCAGAGGCAGCCGCTTCGCGTTGCAAATGAACGCCGATATCAAGCCTGGCTCTTACGGAATTATCGCCAGAGGTGAATTTGGCGGAAAGCGGATTACTATGCCGCGCCGTGCAATGTTGACCCAATTGGATGATGGCAGCTGGAGTCTCGCGCAGACTCAGCTTTCTTACGGCAATGGGTCTTCGCTGATATCGGGCCAGTTCGGCGGCGGGACCACCGCGATTGATCTTGCACTTGACCAGATGCCTTTATCTCTGGTTGATCTGGCTGTGACGGATGTGGGCTTGGGCGGTGTGATATCGGGCAGATTGGACTACCGAAAAGTCGGTTCAGCCATGCCGGTCGCCAATGCGCGGATCAAGGTCGACAACCTTACCCGCTCGGGGTTAGTGCTCAGCTCTCGTCCGATGAATTTGGCTTTGGTGGCAGATTTGAAAACGCGTGAGCTTGGTCTTCGCGCTGTAATTCAGGAAGGCGGGGAACGCAGAGGCAGGCTGCAGGCGCGGGTGTCCGGCCTATCGCAATCCAGCGATCTGGTCGAGCGGCTCCGCACCGGGAACCTGCTCGCACAATTGCGTTTTAACGGCCCGGCGGCGTCACTATGGCGGCTGGCCGGAGTGGAAGCGTTCGATATTACCGGGCCGGTTTCGGTTGCAACCAACATTACCGGAAGCTTTGCCAACCCTAGCGTGCGCGGATCGGTTGAAAGCAAGGATTTGAGAGTCCGCAGTGCGGTTTCGGGCACTGATATCCAGAATGTCAGCGCCTTTGGCACTTTCTCCGGGTCACGGCTGCAGCTTAAGCGCTTTGCCGGCAAGACCAATAATGGAGGCACCGTATCAGGTAGCGGGTATGTCGATTTTGAGGGACTGGGGCCGAAGGGACCAAGCTTGGACATCCGGGTTGCCACTAACAAAGCTCGTTTGCTTAACGCGACTGGACTTGATGCGACAATCACGGGGCCGTTGCGGATTATTTCAGATGGCAATGGCGGGACGATTGCCGGGCGCGTGTCAATCGATCGGGCAAGTTGGGCACTCGGCTCCGCTGCGACCGACGCAACATTGCCGCAGATTAAGACAACCGAGTTCAATCTGCCAATTGATATTGCGCCGCCGCGTATCCGCTACAAGCCGTGGAGATATCTAATCGATGCCAAGGCGCGCAGCCGGATCGATGTCGGCGGGATGGGACTGGACAGCGAATGGGCTGCCGACATCATTATACGTGGAACCACAGATGACCCGCGCATTGGCGGCGCAGCGCGATTGGTACGCGGATTTTACAGTTTTGCCGGGACGCGGTTCGAAATCACCCGCGGAAGGATTGATTTCGATGCGAATGCGCCGATTGATCCCAGGCTGGACATTGTCGCCGAAACCGAGCGCTCAGGCTTGGACGTAACGGTCAAGGTGCAAGGCAATGCGCTTAATCCCGAAATCACCTTTGGGTCGGCCCCTGCGTTGCCTGAAGAAGAGGTGCTGGCGCGGTTGTTGTTTGGCGGCTCTATCACCGATCTGTCAGCCACTGATGCGCTTCAACTGGGTTCGGCGCTGGCGAGCCTGCGCGGAGGAACCGGGCTGGACCCGATTAACAAGCTCCGCACGGCAATCGGGCTTGACCGCTTACGGATCGTCAGTGCCGATCCAGCGTTGGGCAGGGGCACGGGCGTGGCGATAGGCAAGAATATCGGGCGCCGTTTCTACGTCGAAATCATCACCGATGGTCGCGGCTATAGCGCGACAGAGGCCGAGTTCCGGATTACCGGCTGGTTATCGTTGCTTGCCAGCGTTTCCACCATCGGCCGCGAAAGCGCAGTTGTCGAAGTCAGCCGTGATTATTAGTCGCACTCAATCTGGTGGGATGTCCGACGCATAGAGCTTGGCTTCGGCTGTGCGTCTGCGGCTGAGCCCTTTTAAAGCGCGCCCTCCTGCGCGGTTCCAACGGGCAAATTCGGTGATTGCGCCGAGATAATCCGCTGACTTGTGGCGCTTGGTGAGCGTGGCACGACCGATCGCACCCGTATTGTAATGGAAGCTGACCAAGGCATCGAATTGGGCTTGGCTTGTGGCGGCCCCATCCAAAGCGCGGCGCACATCATTGGCATAAATAACAAGGTCCCCATCCAGTCGTTGGTCGCATTGCTCGCGTGTCCAAACGGTGCCACGGGCGATGCCTTGTCCGGTCGCGCCCCAGCCAATCGTCCAAGGGTCACCGCCTGTCCCGGGATCGGGATAGGCTTCGACCAGGCTGTCCGTCCGTAATCGTGCGCAGCCTTCGAATTGCTTGATCAGAGCGATGCCTGCCGGACCAATTTGAGTGGGTACATCGGATTGGCAAGCGGCTTGCACGCCCAGGCTGCGATCAACAGAACGGTCCAATGCACTGACTTCAGAATTGCGCAGACCACGGCCCAGAATACGGCGTACGGTTTGGAAAATGGGCTTACGATTGGTGGAGTAGGTCATGCGTCACCTCGATCTGGAAAGTAGAGGCGAGGCAATTAGGCAGGAAAGTGCCGAGTAGGAAAACGATTTCGTTTCGGTGCGTGCGATAGCCACCGTCCTGCCTGTAAAGAACTCTTGACTGACAAGAACTCTTTACAGTAAAGAGCTCTTTACAGGCAGGAAGGATGATTCGTTGCTCAACCGTGTGAAGGAATACCGTGAAGGTCGTGGCTGGAGCCAAGGCGAACTGGCTAAGCGGCTGGGCGTTTCGCGGCAGACAATCAACGCGGTCGAGACGGACAAGTATGATCCAAGCCTGCCTCTCGCTCTGCGCATGGCAGTGCTGTTTGCCGTGAATGTGCCGGATATTTTCATTGATGATTGGGAACCCAAAGGGGAAGAAGAATGACGCAGAATGAAGCACCAACGCGCCGCAATCCTGCCACCAAGGCGCTCGTCAGTGCTGCCATCGGCGGGGTGATCGGTTTCTTAATGGTGTCCGCAATCATCAAATGGACCAAAGCAGCCCAATTGGGTGACAGCCATCTGATCCTTGCGGGTGTAGGTGGTGTCTACTTCTTGATTGGCCTTATAGTCGGACTTGGCACGATAATGCCAAAAGCAGGAGCGCAGTTGCTCAATGTCGAGGACAGAGGCGAGCTTGTTGAACAACGTTCAGGCTTACTAAGCTCATCATTGGTCAATGTTTTGATCGGTGTCATGCTGATAGTGCTCGCCAACAGTGGCAAAGATGGTCTTGTGCCTCCATTGATCGCACTTACGACCGTTGCGCTTACGATCATCGTTGGGTTTGTCGTCACTTGGAGCAGCTGGAAGCATTATGACGAACTGATGCGTCAGGTATCGTGGGAAGCGTCGACAATCGGATTTGGGCTTGTGACTATCACTGTGCTGGTTTGGGGCAGCCTAACAATTAACGGCATGGCTCCACCATTCGACGCGTTCTTGATGATCGCGCTGGTTATGGGGATGATGATGCTCGGAGCATTTCTTGCGGCCGGCCTGCGAGGCATGTTAAATCCGCGCTGATCTAGAGGCGAATTTCATCTGAAAATGATTAAAAACGGGCGCCCGGATAACTCCGGACGCCCGTTTTTTCTTGGTATTATACGAGCCGGTTACGCGCTGTAGTACATATCATATTCAACCGGGCTTGGGGTTGTTTCCAAGCGGCTGACTTCTTCCCATTTCAGCTCTGTATAAGCGAGGATCTGGTCCTTGCTGAACACATCGCCCTTGAGCAGGAAGTCATGATCAGCCTCGAGCGCTTCCAAGGCTTCACGAAGCGAACCGCATACCGTGGGCACTTCGGCCAATTCTGCCGGTGGCAGATCATACAGGTTCTTGTCCATCGCTTCGCCCGGGTGAATCTTGTTCACAATTCCGTCGATACCCGCCATCATCAACGCAGCTGACGATAGATATGGGTTCGCCAATGGATCAGGGAAGCGGAATTCAACACGCTTTGCCTTCTCGCCCGCACCATATGGAATGCGGCATGATGCCGAGCGGTTGCGCGCCGAATATGCCAGCAGCACAGGCGCTTCGAAGCCGGGCACCAGCCGCTTATAGCTGTTGGTGGTCGGGTTGGTGAAAGCGTTCAATGCCTTGGCATGTTTGATAACGCCGCCGATGTAATACAGGCACGTATCGGACAGGCCAGCATAGCCATTGCCCGCAAATGTGTTCTTGCCGTCATTCCAGATCGACATGTGGGTGTGCATACCGCTGCCATTATCGTCTTTGATCGGCTTGGGCATGAAGGTCGCTGTCTTGCCGTAAGCATGGGCGACTTGTTGCACGACATATTTGTAAATCTGGATGTTATCAGCAGTTTCCAGCAAAGTCGCAAATGTCACGCCAAGCTCATGCTGAGATGCCGCAACTTCGTGGTGATGCTTGTCACAAGGCAGTCCCATTTCGAGCATAGTGGCAACCATCTCGCCACGAATGTCGACTGCGCTGTCAACAGGCGCAACTGGGAAGTAACCACCTTTGGCACGCGGACGGTGAGCCATGTTGCCCGCTTCGTACTCGCGGCCCGAATTGGTCGGGAGTTCAATATCATCAATGGAGAAGCCCGAGCCAGCATAACCATCTTCAAACCGAACATCGTCAAACATGAAGAACTCAGCTTCTGCGCCGACATAGATTGTATCGCCCAAGCCTGCTGATTTAACGAAAGCTTCGGCGCGTTTCGCAGTCGAGCGTGGGTCGCGGCCATAAAGCTCGCCGGTGGACGGTTCTACAATGTCGCAGAACAAAATCATCATTGGCGTTGCGCTGAACGGATCCATGTAGAACCGATCGAGGTCGGGGCGCAGGATCATGTCGGATTCGTTGATGACCTTCCAACCTTCGATGGATGACCCATCAAACATCAGTCCGTCTTCCAATTCGTCTTCACCCAGAACCGATGCGACCATAGTCAAGTGCTGCCACTTGCCCTTGGGATCGGTAAATCGAAGATCGACCCATTCGACTTCATGTTCCTTGATCTGTTCGAGAATTTCTTTTGCGGTAGCCATATTGTTCCCTTTGGCGATGGTGTTCGGAGGGCAGTAAAAATGGTCCGGATTGGCCCGCCCCGTGCGGCCAATCCTGAAGATTTAGGCACAATGCCTAGATAGCGTCCTCGTCCTTCTCTCCGGTCCGGATGCGCAGTGCGCCTTCAATCGGAGAGATAAAGATCTTTCCGTCGCCAATCCGCCCGGTTTGGGCAGCAGCGGCGATTGCCTCGACGACACGTTCTGAAATCGCGTCGCTCACAACGACTTCGAGCTTAACCTTGGGAAGGAAATCGACAACATATTCAGCCCCGCGATAGAGTTCGGTATGGCCTTTCTGCCGTCCGAAACCCTTGGCTTCGGTCACAGTGATCCCGGAAACCCCGATTTCATGCAGAGCTTCCTTCACTTCGTCGAGCTTGAACGGCTTTATAATTGCCTCGATTTTCTTCACGCGAGCCTCATTCCCTGACGGGCCCAAATGTTGCGGGGCCCCTACGCAACTGGCCGACGCCGTAACACGGTGCCGGCTGGTTGGTCCAATTAACACCCGATACTATCCAAGAATCGTGCCAGAAGCAGATTTGAAATCGGGGCTTGGACTTCCTTCTATTAAACCAACGAAACCAACCGGAGACTCGTTCCCGGTGGCTTGCAATTTGCGTGAGAAAATGGGGCGAAGCGCCGCTTTAGTGCTTCTGCCGCAAGCAGGGGGTGCCTATTTATTGGGCAGGGAGGTTGAGGCCTGTTGCCGCCGCTAAGCCTGATATCAAATTGAGCGATTGCACGGCTGCTCCGCTAGCGCCCTTACCAAGGTTATCGAGAGTTGCGATCAGGCGCACTTGACTGCCGCCCTCATTCTTAAAGATATGGATAGTTAGGCCATCCCATGGTTGGACGTTCTTACGCATCAACAATTCGCCGGGGCTATCATCCATATCCGCGACGCCGACGATCTTGGAGCCTGCGTAGAATGCCGACAATGCGCCGTGCAAATCATTCGCTGCTACCTTGGCACCCATGGCTGACAAGGGGACGGGCACTTCGACCACCATCCCGCGATGCGCATCTACGACCGCTGGCGCAAACAGGGGCGGGTGGGTCAATCCGGCATAATGCTGCATTTCGCCAAGATGTTTGTGACCCATGCCGAGGCCATATCCGCGCCATGCGACATTCGTGTTTTCCTCAAACCGGCGGATTAGGGCTTTCCCGCCACCGGAATATCCGGAGACAGCGTTTACAGTGTAAGGCCAATCGGCAGGCAATAGGCCTGATGAAACAAGCGGTGCGACCATCGCCAGAAAACCTGTGGGATAGCAGCCCGGATTGGAAATCCGCTTTGCCTGCCGGACGGTATCTTCACCGACCAGTTCGGGAAACCCATAGGTCCAGCCATCCGCTACACGGTGCGCGGTAGACGCGTCGATTACCTTTGTCCGGTCGTTCTCGATGAAGGACACTGCCTCGCGCGCAGCGTCATCGGGCAGGCACAGGATTGCAACATCGCAATCGTTCAGCGCCTCACGCCGTGCAACCGCATCTTTGCGCTTGTCATCAGGAAGGGCGATGAGCGAAAATTCGCCTCGTGGCGCGAGCCGTTCGCGGATCTCAAGGCCCGTTGTGCCTTCCGCGCCATCGATGAAAACCGACAAAGTCACGGCTTGGTTGGCGCGAGCGCTTCCTTGGGAATGTAGCCAGCTGGCCCGTCAGGACCAACGCAGCCCCAGCACCAATCACCGGCAAAATCGAGCAATTCGAATGTAGACCCAGCCGGCAATGACGCAATTGTTTCCGATGCAGCATCGGCGGCCAATTTCAGCTCTGCAGGATTGCCGCCAATCATTGCCATTTGGGGAACAACATAATGCGCGACAAGATAGCGGTCGGCCAAGGCGATATGGGCCAGATCACCGCGCAATGGCAAACTGCCTGGCTGTGGGCGGACCATCGGTCCTTTCAAGCCAAGAACGCCGTCCGGCACCCGATATTGCGCTGCATCACTCACGATCTGTTTCTTGCCCCAATTCCGGCTCGTTCTTCAAGCTGATGGGCGCGCTTATACGCTGGAAAGTCTTGTCGCAAGGTTTGCGCGCCTGCTTCAAGCCGATCCGTAGCGGTTTTTAAGCATATGGAATGCCGCGCGCAGTCCGTAGGCCGCACCGCCCTTGGCCCGGCCCGGCTTGGGGAAGGGGCGCCAAGCGAATGTGTCGAAATGCGCCCACTCGATGCCTTCGCCGACAAATTTGTCGAGGAACAAGCCGGCGACGCTTGCGCCAGCATAGGCGTTACCATGCGAATTGTTTAGATCAGCAATGTCCGAATTGAGCCATTCGGCATAGGCCTCGGGCAGGGGTAACCGCCACGGCTCGTCATCATGCGCCTTGCCCGCGGCAATCAGTTCCGCAGCAGTATCGTCTTGCCGTGTCATAAGCGCAGGTAGGTCCGGGCCGAGCGCAACGCGAGCGGCCCCTGTCAAAGTGGCAAAGTCAATCATGAGCGCAGGCTCGCTCTCGCTTGCCTTCGAAAGTGCATCACCCAAAATGAGCCGCCCCTCGGCATCGGTGTTGCCAATTTCGACGGTCAGGCCAGCGCGTGTATTAAGCACGTCACCAGGGCGGAAAGCGTTACTGGAAATGGCGTTCTCAACCGTTGGAACCAACAGATGTAGGCGCAGCTTCAAACCAGCCTTCATAATCAACTCGGCAAGCGCGAGAGCATGGGCAGCACCGCCCATATCCTTTTTCATCAAGCGCATTCCCGCGGCGGATTTCACATCCAACCCGCCAGAATCGAATGTGACACCTTTGCCCACGATGGCTACGCGCGGATGCTTCGGATCGCCCCACTCCAACTGGATCAAACGCGGTGCATGGTGTCGCGCAGCGGCGCGGCCAACTGCGTGAATCATCGGGTAGCCTTGCTCGAGCGCATCGCCCCTGGTCACTTGCAAGTCAGCGTTGAAGGCTTTGGCAATACGCTCGGCCTCTGCTTCCAGCGCTGCGGGCCCCATATCTTCTGCTGGAGTGTTGACCAGATCGCACACCAAATTGACCGCACGCGCCTCTGCGATTGCGGCCTCAATGTGCTTCGCCTGCTTACTAAGCAAAATTCGCGGGCCGGTGGCGTTCTCGTCTTTCTTATAACGATCGAAGACATGCTGCGCAGTCTGCCAGCCATGCATCGCCGGGCCGGGATCGCCCGAGGCGAGACGATAAATGCCCTCGGGCAATTGTTCAGCCAACTTGGCGAGGCACCAGCTCGAAAAGTCATCCGGATTGGCGACCCCGCCTACCGCAAACCAGCCATCGCCATCGGGCACGATTCCCACTTGGTACCCGCTTCCGTCGAACTTCTGGGCGGAGAGTGAAGCTCGTTGACCGCTGCTTAGTCCCTTAGAGAAGTCGCCGAACCGCTCCTTGTTCACTAGGTGGATTTTGGTCGCGTCTTGGCCGCGGTCGGGCTGGATCAGATCAGTTTTTTTGCTCATTTTCCCTCTGTAACGAATGCGCGCCGCGTTCCAAGCTCGCAATTTGCGCGATGGCTCGCTACATGGGCGGGCATGACAGAATATCAGGTAATCGAAGGCACAGAGACCGTCATTCGCGACGGCACAATCAAACTGCATGGACCAGCTGGTTTCGAAGGTATGCGCAAGGCGGGCAAGCTCGCCGCAAGCATCCTCGATGAAATCGCGCCGATGGTGCAGCCCGGCGTCACGACGGCGGCAATCGACGACAAGGTCCGCGAATTAATGTTCGCGGGCGGTTCGGTTCCTGCGACGCTTGGTTATCGCGGATATACGCACAGCTGCTGCATTTCGATCAACCATGTGATCTGTCATGGAATCCCTTCAGACAAAGCGCTGAAAGACGGCGACATTGTCAATATTGACGTCACGCCTTTGCTCGATGGATGGCATGGCGATACCAGCCGGATGTATTTTGTTGGCGATGTTCCGCTTAAAGCAAAACGTTTGGTCGAAGTGACGCATGAATGTTTGATGTTGGGCATCGAACAAGCGCAACCCGGCAACCGCTTGGGTGATATCGGCGCAGCGATTTTGGAACATGCGCAGAAACACCGCTACGGCGTGGTTCGCGAATTTTGTGGCCACGGCCTTGGACGGTTGTTCCACGACGCACCCGAAGTGGTTCACGCGGCGAAAGCTGGGACCGGTCCAGAACTTAAGCCGGGGATGTTCTTCACAATTGAACCGATGATCAACATCGGCAAGCCTTGGGGCAAAATGCTCAGCGATGGTTGGACGGCCGTGACCCGCGACAAATCATTGTCGGCGCAGTTCGAGCATTCGCTGGCAATTACCGAAACTGGCAATGAGATTTTCACGCTGAGCGAGAAGGGAATGCATAAGCCGCCATATGTCTGAATATTGCTGCGATCGCTTCAAGCTCGACCTTTTAGGCGTTTGCGAAACTCAGACAGATCGAGCGTCATGTCCTGACGCGATGATATAGGAAGTTCGTGGCGGATACGGGTTGCCAGTAAGCGATGGTGAAGCTGGATATGCGGGTAGCATCGTCAGGATAGATTTTTGTCCTTTTTGCGGATCGAAATTGGCTCAGATTGGCGATCTTAGCTTAGATGACTAAGTATCCCGCGCAGCCCTAATCGCCGCGCCGCCGGCAAAGGGGCTAATCGCCACCAACAACAAGCTTATCGCGCCGCAAAGGGCAATGCCGCTTGCGTCGCCTCGGGCTAGACTGCCAGCTCCGAAAATCAATATCGGCACGGCGAGCGGGATCAGCAACAGGCCCGATAAAGCAGCCCCTCCGCGCAGGCTGGCGGTAAGTGCTGCTATCATCACGCCAATTGCGGCAAGACCCGGTGTGCCTGCGAGCAAGCCAAGAATGACGAGGCGCAATGTTTCGCCTTCAAGACCGAGTAGAGCCGCTGCCGGAAAAATTGCCAATAAAAGGAGCGGGGCGAAACTGAGCCAGTGCGCGACCACGCGGACCGCGACGACCAGCTCCTCTGATATCCCGCGTAAGGCCAATTGATCAAACACGCCTAGTTCCAGATCGGGTGCAATCAGTCTGTCGAGCGGTAGAATGGCCGCGAGCAATGCAGCGACCCAGATCACTCCTCCGCCCGTTCGGGCTAATAAAGGCGCATCCGGTCCGACCGCAAAAGGATACAGCATGGCTACAGCGAGGAAAAACAGCAGCGGTAAGATGGTCCCGCCTCTACCTCCATTGCGGCTCCCGCCAGGGATCAGCATCGCCAGATCGCGCTTGAGCAGCCGCCAAATCACAGCGCGTATTCCTCAAGCGAAATGCTCTGCGCTCTTGGTAATCTGACCGTCTGATGCGACGCGATCACGCAGATGCCGCCCTCGTCACAATGCAGCGCAATCAAGCTCTCGGTCTGCTCTTTGGCGTCTACATCCAAACCATTCAGCGGCTCGTCGAGCAGCCAAATCGGCGCATCCTGATTGACTAGTCGAGCGAGCGCGGCGCGTTTTCGCTGGCCGGTAGAAAGAAAACGAAATGGGACGTCCATTAGCTCGTCCAGACCAAGGATATGGACTGTCTCTTCGCAATCCTTGCTGCCGTCAATGGCGCTCCAGAATGCCAATCCGTCGCTAAGTTGCACTTGCGGGTCGAGCGCGGGGTGTTCGTCCATCAGGCCAATTGCACCTTCGCGTTTCACATGGCCTTCATAGGGGGTAAGCAATCCAGCCAAAATCCGCATCAGGCTGGTTTTGCCGATGCCGTTCGAACCGGTAATATGCAGCGCTGTGCCGGCTTCCAAATCCATGCCGAAGCCGCGAAACAACACACGGTCCCCGCGGCGGCAGGCTAAATCAGTTGCTGAAAGATGACAGGCTTGCATGAGGGCGCGCGATAGGGGAAACGCGCGGCGCCGACAAGAAATGCGCGCAGGAAAAGGAAATGAGCGGATGACAATAGCCCAATTGACCCAGCAGGAATGCGAGACAATGCTTGGAAATTTGCCCGGCTGGTCGTTGCGCTCCGATGGTAAAGCGATCGAACGGACATTCGAATTTGCAGACTTTGTCCGTGCTTTCGGCTTTATGTCCAGCGTCGCCATTTTGGCGGAAAAGCAAGATCATCATCCTGAATGGTTTAATGTCTATAACAAGGTTGAAATGACCCTGACCACACATGACGCCGGTGGGTTGAGCCAGCGTGATGCGACATTGGCGGAGGCGATAGAAGCGCTTCTTTGAACAGAATTTTTTCGCCCCTGTTTTGTTTCGCTGTAATCACGCTTTTTGCGAAAACAGGTGTTTGTCCTTAGGGATAGGTGGCCCGCTCAGCGGCCCAAATTGCCCTCCCGTGCGCGCGGGCCCAGATCAAGCTGCAAGCAGCGATAAAACAGACGCTCACGGCCCATCTTCGCAGCTTGAGGTGTAAGCGGGATGGTATTTTCGCTTGTGCATTCGGTTTCGAGCAACGCCTGTTCTTCCGCTGTGCGTGGATTGGCCGGGCGTCCGAGCATTTCACTATCTGGCCGATATTCACGGTCAGCCGTTCCATATAGCAAGCGGAACGCATCCAGCGCTGCGGTATGGTAGATCGTGCCGTGGGTTTCGCTTTCACCAAGCGGGACATAAGCCCATTCCCAACCGGCGGGTGCATCATTACGCAACGCGTCGACAAACCGTTCGATACCCTCTTCATGGCGGTATCCCTCATTGGCAACTGTCAGATACAGGCGTTCATTACCGGCTGGTACCGTCTTGATCCTGTATTCGGCCTGCCTTGCCAGTTTCATATTGT
Organism: Pontixanthobacter gangjinensis; assembly: GCF_009827545.1. Taxonomy (NCBI): domain Bacteria; kingdom Pseudomonadati; phylum Pseudomonadota; class Alphaproteobacteria; order Sphingomonadales; family Erythrobacteraceae; genus Pontixanthobacter; species Pontixanthobacter gangjinensis. Next base: position 1,258,270 of record NZ_WTYS01000001.1, read on the forward strand.
CGAACCACATTGACGGGGAAACCGCGATCCAGTCGTCGAATAATTGCGGAGCTTCGAACAAGGTCTCTATCACGAACAGGGCTGCCAGCGATTCCCCCATAATCGCGTTGTGGCCGCTGGTTCTGTACCGGGCCTCGACCCAGGGTTTGACGTCATCTGCGATAAATGTGCGAAAATTATCCGCACCGCCAGGCGTCACGCCAAGGTTCGCCTTATAATCCTCCAACGCCTCTGGCCTGACGGGCGGCGATAATTCGCTGCGCCGATTAACGGCTTCGATGCCGACCAGAATGAACCGTTCGAAACTGTAATTCATATCCCGGCTTTGCACGATTCCCGCGATGTGTGGGAAATCCTGCTGCGGCCCGCCATCAATCAGATACACGACGGGAAAGCGCTGATCAGGTTGCTCGGCATAGCCCGGCGGCAACCTTACCGTAATCCGGCGGTCACCTTCAAAAGCCGTCGCGGTAATCAAGTGTGTCATGCCGATTGTGACAGGCGTTCCATCATTATCCTGAGCCGCCGCAGCTGCTGAGATCGCAATGCCGAACCAGATCAGCAAACAAGAGAGCTTACGTATCATCGATTGTGTTCACTGACCCAATGGGCGAAAAGATGTGCGCGTCTGTTTGCGCACACGGCCTGGCATCCAGCGGCTGGCAAAACCGATCTTTTTGGCGGTTTTTCCGACCAATGTGTGCAGCCGGTCCCCGTGGACCGCATTCCATGCCGCCTGTGCAACTTCTTCAACCGGAGTGATTTCCATTCCGGCATCGATAACCCGCTGACGAATGCCTTCATTGCTCTTTGCGTTAGGCGCGTGTTCCAGCAACGGCGTGTCGATGAAACTGGGGCAAAGGCTGCGGACATTGATCCCGTCTTCTGCCCATTCGCCATCGAGGCTTTCGGTAATGCCGCGCACCCCGAATTTGGTCGCGCTGTAAACTGATGCGCCGGGTGTCCCATAGACGCCTGCCGCGCTGGCAGTGTTGAGCAAGCAAGATCCTGGGGCAGACCGCTTGAGATAGGGATAGGCAGCCTGCGCGCCGAACAGCACGCCTTTCAAATTGATATCGAGACAGCGGGTGATTTCGTCGACTGAGTTTTCTTCGAGCGCACCGCCAATTGGGATGCCCGCATTATTGGCCATCACATCCAAGCGCCCGCCAGAAACGGCGGCGAAACCTTCCAAGGCGGTATCCCACGCAGCGCGGTCGCGCACATCGAATTTGTGGGTGAAGCTTTGACCATCAGCAAGAAGGGCGGCGGTACCGCGCATGCCTTCTGTATCGATATCGCCAATTCCGACAAACCAGCCACGCTCACCAAAATATTGCGCGATGGCACGGCCAATACCTGAACCGCCGCCAGTGATGAAAATTGCCTTTGTCGCGCTCACGTCGCTCTCCCAAAATCAAACCGCCGGGAAGTCATCCCGAGCGGCCCGTATTGCGGTAGCTTTACGTATACGTCAATCGCTCAGCTCGTCCTCGAGGCCCTTCACATATTGAGCCCCCTCGACGATTTCAGCGGTTGAGCTGGCCACGGTACCGCCAATCGGTTCCGACCGGCCACCAAGGCAGGTGGCGAGGAAATTCTCGGTCACAGCGTTGAAAGCAATGTTGTTTTCAGGCTTGGCAAAACCGTGCCCTTCATCAGGATAGAGGACATAAGTAACCGGAATGCCTTTCTCTTTCATCGCTGCTACAATCTGGTCGCTTTCATCCTGATTCACACGTGGGTCGTTGGCACCTTGGCCGATCAACAGCGGCTTGACGATATTGCCCGCAGAATACAGCGGGCTGCGTTCTTTTAGCATCGCCAGACCTTCTGGCGTGTTGGGATTGCCCATCCGTTCATGGAATTGCGCGATCATTGGCTCCCAGTAAGGGGGGATCGTGGCGAGCAATGTTTCAAGATTTGATGGGCCGACGATATCGACACCGCAAGCAAATGTGTCAGGTGTGAAAGTCAGGCCTGCCAATGTCGCATAACCGCCATAGGAACCGCCCATTATCGCGACTTTGTCTTTGCTGGTAATACCCTTGCCGATTGCCCAATTGACTGCATCAATCAGATCGTCATGCATTTTCTTGCCCCATTCGAGGTCAGCAGCCGAAATGAAGTCCTTGCCGAAGCCGGTGGAGCCACGGAAGTTGACGCTCATCACCGCATAGCCACGATTGGCGAGCCATTGATGGTAGGAATTGAATCCGTAGCCGTCGCGTGCCCATGGGCCGCCATGAACCAGCAGCACCATCGGCACGGCTTTATCGGGAATGCCATTACCATCGCTGTCGCTGCCCGGTGGCAGAGTGAGATAAGACGGCAATGTCAGGCCATCGCGGCTAGTGAGTTCGAGACCTTGCATCGGTTGCAACGGCGCGCCGATCAATTCGGGACGTGAGGTATAGATTTCGGTCAGCGTTTCCGCATTGCGGTCATAAATGAATGTCTTTGTAGGAGATGTCAGCGGATCGTTTCCAATGATCCACTTGGAATCATCTTCGGTTCGTGACTGGACACTAAATTCGCCTTCCAGCCGCTCGTCCAGCCATTCAAGCGAAGCTTTGATCTCTGGGTCAATTGCTGTCCATTCTGTCTTCAAGTACGTGAAGGAATAGGCCTCGACCTCGCCGGTTTTCGGATCCGACATAGCGCCGCCAATATCGGCCTTGTCATTTTCGGCAACAATTGTTTTCTCACCAGTTGCGACGTTTTGAGCGATGAGCGCAGCCGTGTTGCGGCCTCTGCTGTCGATCCAATACATGGTCTTGCCATCGGTGGTGAAGCCGGCTGGCTGGGTGGTTAAAGAATCTTCCAGGCCAGTGCTATCGCTAGGCGTTTCGGCGATGGTGCCATCAGTAATGGGGAAGAAGTCCATTCCGCCCGATGTATTGGGTCGCACAGCCATCCGCAGCTTCAAATTATCGTCGGCGAGAAACCCGGCATATGCATCATTTTGTTGTACCAGAGTAAGCTCGCCGGAATTCAGATCGAGCAAATAGGCATCGTGGAAACGAGCGTCGCGATTGTTCAATCCGACCAGAATCTTGTCTTTAATCGTCTGGCTGGTGCCCATAACCATGGCGCGAGTCTTTTCGAAATCGGTCAGCGTACGCTCATCGCCGCTCGCAACATCAATGCCGTATAGAAGAAAGTTTTCGTCGCCTCCCTTGTCCTGCACATAAAGCACGCTCTTGGAATCAGGCGCCCAGAAATATTGCCGGATCGGGCGATTGTCAGACGATGTAATCGCTTTTGCCGCTGCCGGATCGGACGATGGCGCTAGCCAGACGTTCAAGACTCCGTCTTTCGGGGCGAGCCAGCTGAGCCATTCCCCATCCGGGCTGATTTGGCCTCCTGCCTTGGTGGGGTTTCCGAACAGATCCTGGCGCGGGATCAAAGGTGCGGCTTGGTGGGCAGTTGTGGTCATTGAGAGTGTGGTCTCCGCGTGATGGCCGGCCTTAGCTGGGCCGGGAAGAGTTAGGGCGAGCGCACCAAAGGCGCAGCAGGTGAATAGGCCAATGGAAATCGACGAACTGCTTATAGCGCCGGATTGTCGTAGCAATGCCACGCGAAGATCGCGAGCGCGCCGCGGTGGGGGCGGTAGGGTTCCGACAACGCTCTCGCTTCTTTCTCGGTCGGGCGTTCAGGCAGACCCAGCAATTTGTGCAATGCGACCTGCACTGCCAAATCTCCCGCTGGCCAAATGTCGGGTCGACCCTCTGCGAACAGCAGATATATTTCGGCTGACCAGCGTCCGATGCCCTTGATGCGCGTTAGCTCAACAATGGCTTCCTCGTCATCAGTAGGTAGGTTAGTTAAATCGAGTTCGCCGTTTACCACCAATTCGCATAACGACCGCGCATAGGCTTGCTTCTGGCGCGACAAACCGCAAGCGCGCAACTGATCGTGGTCGCGGGATAGAAGTTCATCGGGGTTGATGCCTTCGCCCAATTCGATCTCCAATTTGTTCCAAACTGATGCCGCCGCAGCAACGCTTACCTGTTGGCCGACAATTGTGCGCAGCAAGGTACGGTAACCGGTGGGCCGCACGCGCGGTTCAGGGTAGCCTGCCGCTTTTAGGCCTTTGGCAAAGGCGGGTTCGATTGAAACAGCGTGGTCCACACCGTGCTTGATCTGCTGTGCGGTCAAACCCATCTACTTCTCCAATCCCTTGCAAAACGGGCGGCGCTCTTTTAGCAGCGCGACCGAACGGCCCTTCCGGCCAGTATTTATGGAGTCAACCCATCATGCCCAAGCTGATTGTCGTCAACCGTGCCGGTGAAGAATCAACAGTAGAAGTCGGTGACGGTCTGACCGTGATGGAAGCGATCCGCGACAATGGATTTGACGAATTGCTGGCGCTGTGCGGCGGGTGCTGTTCGTGCGCGACCTGTCACATCCATGTCGATCCTGAATTCAAAGACAAGCTTCCGGCAATTTCCGAAGACGAAGATGATCTTCTTGAAAGCTCCGACCACCGTAATGAAAATTCACGCCTGTCGTGTCAGGTGCCGTTTTCGGCGGAACTGGACGGTTTGAAAGTGACTATCGCGCCGGAAGATTGATTTCGTGGTGGGATAGCGCAATTGCGTTGAATTCGGCGATGCACGGGCTTAGTTCCGCAGCATGATTGGACATTTCCCCCGCGCTAACACTCTTGAACTTATCGGTAACACACCGCTGGTCCTGCTTCAGGGGCCGAGCGAAGCAGCTGGCTGCGAAATTTATGGCAAATGCGAATTTGCCAATCCGGGGGCTTCGGTAAAGGACCGTGCGGCGCTGGGCATCATCCGCGATGCCGAGGCGCGCGGCGATCTGACAGATGGTGGCACAATCGTGGAGGGAACTGCGGGCAATACCGGTATCGGGATTGCACTGGTTGCCAACGCTTTGGGCTACAAAACCATAATCGTGATGCCTGATAATCAGTCGAGCGAAAAGATGGCTACATTGCGGGCTTTGGGCGCGGAGCTGGTGCTGGTCCCGCCGACAAAATTCTCCGATTGCAACCACTTCGTGCACACCTCGCGCCGTTTGGCGCAAGAGACAGAAGGCGCGATCTGGGCCAATCAATTTGATAATACCGCCAACCGCAAAGCGCATATTGACGGGACCGCTGCTGAATTGTGGGAGCAGTTGGAAGGGCGGATTGACGGCTTTACCTGTGCCGCGGGCACAGGCGGAACAATTGCCGGCGTTGGTATGGGGCTGAAGGCGTTTGACGATAGCGTGCAGATCGCTCTGACAGACCCGCATGGCGCGGCGCTCTACAGCTATTACGCTGAAGGTGAGCTGAGGTCGGAAGGTTCGTCCGTGGCAGAAGGTATTGGGCAGGGCCGGATCACCGCCAATCTCGAAGGTGCGCCAATTGATACGCAATTTCGCATTTCGGACGAGGAAGGCCTCGATTGGGTCGCCCGTTTGTTGCGGGAAGAGGGCCTTTGTCTTGGTCTATCTTCAGGCATCAATGTTGCTGGTGCGATCGCTCTAGGAAAGCAATTGGTCGACAGCGGACGGGAAAACCCTCGCGTTGCAACTATCCTATGCGACACAGGCTTTCGCTATCTGTCCTCGCTATACAATCGTGAATGGCTGGAAGCGAAGGGCCTTCCTGTATTCGAATGGCTTAGGGATTAGGCTCCCGACAATTGCCCTTTGAGCCGGCTGCCTAATTAAGTCTTGGACAGTTGCCGCCGCTCGGCTAAATTCACCTCATGGCAAATCGCTTTCTTGATCGTATTATGCACGGACCAAAAGATCGTGTGCCCGCTCCCTTAGGGGGAACGCGGTTTGAATCTCTACAGCGGCTGCAAGTCGGCATATCGGGTATCGTGGTAATGATTATGCTGGTCGGACTTGCTGACGTTATTCGCGACCGTGCCGACCAAACCGATGCGAACGCGGTTCCCGAAGCTTCTGCCACCGTCACTCCCGGCGAACCGGAAGGGCCGCGAACCGATCCAATGGTAGACGCTGGCGTTGTGCCTGATTTGCCAACCGATCCAGACGAAATCACCGATCAGGATCAGCCTGTCCTTCCTGAACAGGGCAATCAACAAACGCAGCCACGTGCGCCTCAATAAGGTTGCTGCTATCGCAGTCGCATTCGCTTTCTGTTGTGCTGCTTTGGCTTGGTTGTCGCTTCCAATCACCGATGGCGAACCACAACAAGCCGATGAGAAGACACGTCTTGGCCTAGTGACATCGCTGCCGATTTACTGGAGCGAAAGTGCTGAGTTCGGTGATTTGCTGCAAGAAGATCAAGCTCCGCATTGGGTCCGCGAACTTCTTGAACAGAGCTATGACATTGTCCCGATTGACAGTCTGGCCGGCGCAGAAAATATGCAACTTAATGAACAATTGGCTTTGCTCGATCGGCTGGCATTGATGCAGCCGCGCCCGCTTTCACCCCCGGAATATGTGGCGCTTGATCAATGGGTAAATGATGGCGGCAAGCTACTGTTGTTTGCTGATCCGTTGCTAACCGAGCATTCTGCTTTCGCGCTAACTGATCGGCGCAGGCCGCAATCGATAGCGCTTATTTCGCCAATTCTAGAGCGCTGGGGCCTGAAGCAATATTTCGATGAGGACCAAGCAGAGGGCCTGCAGCAAGTGTCGTTTATGGAAATCCAAATTGACGTGGATCAGCCAGGATATTTCGAAAATGTGAGGAATGGTACCGCAAGTTGCGTTATTAGAGCTGACGGCTTGGTTGCTGAGTGTACGATTGGCAAGGGAAGGGCATTGATTGTCTCCGACGCGGCTCTACTCGATGCGGATAACGGCACAGAAGGCGCGAAGAAAGCCGTCAAAGCGCTGGCATTGTTAGCTTTCGACTCCAACTGACTCACTTTCGGGGATTATCCGGGAATTAGACCAATTTCTGGAGTCGGAATACGGGATTGGGCGGGAAATGCAGGTATTTGGCGCAAAACTATGGATTTTGGCAGTCAAAGTTAAGGATATTTAGCCTTTTAAAACATAGGTTTATCGCGCAATCCCCACTAATTCCCTAATTTTCCCTTTCATCCCCGCTTTGCGCGGGTTAATACCATTTTCCATCAGACAGATTGTCTTGTGCTCCGTTTCACATCCGTGAGGCGAGCCGCCCGAGCTTATGCGCGGGTGGAAGCGAGAAAGATGTGTCTGCAGCGAAGGTTTAGTCGGGGGAATTGCAGAAGTGGCGGGAGCGCTTCCCATTCGGTACAGCGGACAGGCCCTCACCTTCATGGGTGACAAGGGGCGCTTCGTCTTGCCGCCAGACTTCCGCAATATGGTCAAGGAGTCGAGCGAAGGCCGCGTACTTTGCCTCGCTTCGCACAGTCGTTTCGGCTGCCTCGTTGGTTTTGGTCTCTCACGCCAGTTGGAGCTCGACGCGCAGCTCGACCGCGAAGAAGAAATGGCCAGCAGGGTAGGGCGCGAATTCGATCGTGAAATCCGCGAAAATCAACTGTTCGGCTTCAAGCGCATTCCGTTTGACGACAGTGGCCGCTTTACCATGCCTGATTTCCTTCAGTCGCAAGGCCAAGTGGGCGATGCGTTGTATTTTCAGGGTGCGGGTCCATCGTTCACTGTGTGGAATCCCGCCATTCTTGCACAGCAAAATGACGATTGGAACGGGGCTAAGGCCGCCTGCGCCGATTTGCTCACCGAAGCTGAGGCGAAGCGCAAATGAGCCGCCACGCTGAAATATCTGCTGAAATGGCGGCGCCGCACATTCCTGTGCTGCTCGCTGAAGTTGTCGCAGCACTTGCGCCGAGGCCGGGTGATGTGATGGTTGACGCGACTTTCGGCGCTGGGGGCTACACACGCGCCTTGCTTGATGCGGGGGCTACAGTGCATGCGTTCGACCGCGATCCTGACGCAATCGCCGCAGGCAAGCAATGGCCGGAAACAAAGGAGCAGCCGCCGCGGCTGATCCTTCATCCTCGCCGCTTCTCCGAAATGGCCGAAGCGATGGCCGAAGTGGGCGTCCCGCGCGTCGCTGGTATCACGATGGATATTGGCGTATCTTCGATGCAGCTCGACCAGGCGGAGCGCGGCTTCGCGTTCCAATATGACGGCCCGCTTGATATGCGGATGTCGCAAGATGGTGAGACCGCTGCCGATTTCCTCAATAACGCTGACGTCGATACGATTGCTGATGTGCTGTACCAATATGGCGAAGAGCGTCAGTCGCGGCGCGTTGCCCGTGCTATTGTGGCGGCGCGGCCGCTCAGTACGACTGGTGAGTTTGCAAGGGTGGTCCGCAAGGCGCTCGGTTACCGTGCCGGCGCGCCAAAGGATCCGGCCACGCGCAGTTTTCAAGCGGTGCGTATCCACATTAACGCTGAATTGGATGAATTGGCCGAAGGGTTGAATGCAGCAGAGCAGCTGCTCGATCATGGCGGGCGTCTTGCTGTAGTCAGTTTTCACAGTCTGGAAGACCGGATCGTGAAGCGTTACCTGCGTGATGCTTCTGCCACAGGAGGCGGCTCACGTCATTTGCCACAAACCGATCAGGCAGAGCCGGTTTACCGGGATGTATCCAAAGCCATTCGTGCTACCGAAGAAGAGATCGCGCGTAATCCGCGCTCGCGGTCGGCGACCCTGCGCCATGCGGTTCGCACTGCTACTGCGGCGAGGAATGCGGCATGATGGGGTCGGGAAGCCGCCTTCGCCAAATCGGCTGGATGGTCGCATTGTCGATCTGCGCGGCGTTTTTTATGGCGCTGACGTTCCGGGTCAATGCGGTAAAGAGCGAAGTGCGCTTGGCGGAGCGTGAGATTATCGCGTTGGAAAACGAGCGGATTATGCTCGAAACCGAATTTCAAACGCGGGCTAACCAGCAGCAATTGGCCGATTGGAACCGGATTGAATTTGGCTACCGTGCGCCCGATGCTAGCCAATATGTTGAGAATGAGCGACAGTTGGCAAGCCTTGGCCTGCCGCGAACTTCCGGTGCGCCTGATCCGATCCGCGTTGCGCGTGCCGTAGAGGCAGAAGATGACGGCTTCTTCCCAGATCTGGTTTCGCCAATGTCGGGCAAGCCGCTTGGCGAGCAGGAAGGCCAAGACCTGCCCCGTGATCAAAGCGATGGACCCGATAAGGCTCGCAACCCTTTGTCCGCACGCCGGCCCCTTTCTGAACGGTTGTCCATGGGACAGGCGCTAGGCAATATCACCACAGAGGCGCCAGAATGACCGCTGTGGCATTTAGTACTGCGGTTCCCGGTCGGCCAATTGATCTTTCAGCGATCCGACTGCAGCTAATCAACATGGCGCGGTTGCGCGTGTTGTGGGTTGCGGTTATTTTCGCCCTGGTTGCCGCCACGGCAATCTTACGTATCGGCTATCTCGGTGTCAGTGGCCACTCGACCGGAACCACGTCGCTGGCCGATGCACTGTTGCCGCCCCGCGGTGAAATAACCGATCGTAATGGAATACCTCTCGCACGGGCCTTTCCAGCCTATGCATTATGGTACAATCCGAAGGCGCTAGGCGACCCATCAAATCCGCTGGTCAAGAGCGCGCGCGACGTCGCCACTCAATTGAAAGCAATATTCCCGTCGACAAATATAGAGAACACTGCCGAAATGCTCGCGGCTGGCCGCCCTGGGTATATACAGCGCAGGGTATTGCCAGAGGACGCCAACCGCGTGATGGCCATCGGTGAATTATCGCTCGAACTGCCCCGCGAGACCGATCGTCATTATCCGCAAGGGTCAATGGCCGCACATATTCTTGGGTATGTGAACAACGAAGGCCAAGGCCGCGTCGGCATGGAAAGCGTCTTGGAAAAGCGGCTGATGGACCCGGCTTTGCGCAATACGCCAGTGGCGTTGTCAATCGATATGCGGGCTCAGGGGGCGCTCGAAGACGAGCTGCGCCGCGGAATGCTTGCGACAAACGCAATGGGCGCCGCCGGCATCGTGCTTGATGTTGATACGGGCGAGATCATGGCAATGGCCTCACTGCCTGAATTTGACCCGAATAAGATCAAGTCGAGCGATCTACTGCAGTCAGACGCGATGCGAGCGCGCGGCGAAGTCCCAACCAGCTTTAACCGAGTGACTAACCAAGTCTATGAGTTGGGCTCAACCTTCAAGCCGCTGACAGTCGCCGCAGCGATCGATGCGGGTGTAGTGCGGGATTTTGGCCATCGCTATGATGCGCGTCCAGTCAAAATTGGGTCCACGACTCTGTCGGATAGCCACTTCCTTGGGGACTCCTTGAATGTCCCGGAAGCACTCATCCATTCATCCAATACAGTAACGGCACGAATCGCGGACGAGCTGGGTGCCGAGAAAATGCGGCGCACGATGATCGATCTCGGGATGAACGAGCGTCCATATGTTGAATTACCGGCCAAAGGCTTTCCGATCTGGCCCGGCGACAAATGGCCGCGCATCCGTAATATGACGGTTAGCTATGGCCATGGTATTGCAGTTACTCCGCTTCACCTCGCCAGCGCCTATGCTGCAATGGTCAATGGCGGTGTTTGGCGTCCGGCAACTTTGCACAAACTCGCGCCCGGTGCAGCCCCAAAGGGTCGTCGCGTGTTCAAGGCCTCGACATCATCCCGCATGCGCCAATTGCTGCGTATGATTGCCATATACGGCACAGGCCGCAACGCTGATGCTCCAGGCTTTCGTGTTGGCGGAAAGACCGGCAGTGCGGAAAAACCAAGCCGTGGTGGATACCGTGAACGTTCGCTGGTTTCTACGTTTGCGGCGGCATTTCCAATGGACAAGCCACGCTATGTCGTGGTCGCGATGCTTGACGAACCCAAAGGAACAACTGCCAGCTCGTTTCAGCGGACAGCAGCGTGGAATGCTGCACCGATTGTGGGTAAATTGATCCCGCGCATCGGCCCGGTGCTGGGCGTTCGTCCCGATTCCACTCGTGACATTGACATTAGCGACCTGCGCCCGCTCGTTCCGGGGGGCAAGTAATGAAGCTGTCTGTCTTGGCTGACGCTGCGAATACCGCACTTCCCCTTGGCTCGGAGGCTAATGTGACTGGCTTCGCAATCGACAATCGCAAAGTCGCACCGGGCACTGTATTCGGAGCGTTTCAGGGCGCTAAAGTAAATGGCGAGGATTTTATTCCCGCCGCGATTGAAGCCGGTGCGGTTGCGATTGTCGCGCGGGCCGAAGTGAACGTTGAAGGCGCTATCCATATCAAATCGGATGAGCCGCGCCAGACTTTCGCCTTGCTGGCCGCACAGTTCTTCAAACCAGCGCCAAAAACCATAGTGGCTGTTACTGGCACCAACGGAAAAACCTCGACGGTTGAAATGACGCGTCAGATCTGGCGAATGTCGGGCGAGCGCGCAGCGTCAATCGGGACGTTGGGGGTCACAACACCAGATGGCTCGGTTTCAACCGGCTTGACCACGCCAGATATTGTAACCTTCCTTGCCAATATGAGCGGCCTTGCCCGCGAAGGTGTGACCCATGTTGCATATGAAGCATCAAGCCACGGCCTGTCACAATATCGCAATGAGGGTCTGTCGGTTTCAGCCGCCGGCTTCACAAATTTCAGCCGGGATCATCTCGATTATCATACCACTATGGATGAATACTTTCTCGCCAAAATGCGGTTGATTGATGAGGTTGTCGATGACGATGCAACAATTGTGTTCTGGACGGGTTCAAGCGAGTGGACCGTCCGGGCCATCGAACATGCGCAGAAGCGGAACCTGCGCGTGTTCACCGTGGGTGAGCAGGGCGAGAAAGGTCGTAACGGCATTCGCCTGCTTACCCATACGCCGACCCAATTGGGGCAAGAGCTGGAAATCGAGCATGACGGGCAAATCCGGAAAATCAATCTCCCGCTGATCGGTGCCTATCAATCGGCAAATGCTCTGGTTGCAGCGGGTCTGGTCCTTGCAACTGGCGGCGATGCCAGCATGACATTCGACGCGGTTGCGCGGTTACAGCCTGTTCGCGGGCGACTGGAACGCGCTGTGATTACCCAAGCTGGCGCGCCGGTCTATATTGATTACGCGCATACTCCCGATGCCTTGGAATCGGCAATTACGGCACTTCGTCCACATGTCAAAGGCAAGCTGATTACCGTATTTGGAGCAGGCGGGGACCGCGACCAGGGTAAACGGTCGGAAATGGGCCGCGTCGCTGCCGAACAATCCGATGTTGTGATTGTCACTGACGATAACCCGCGCGGAGAAGAACCGTCGGCCATTCGCGCAGAGATCATGGCTACGGCAAATGGCGCGCAAGAAATCGGGGATCGCCGGGCGGCGATTGCCGCTGCGATTGCACAGGCGGGTGGTAAAGACATTATTTTGATTGCTGGAAAAGGTCACGAACAGGGCCAAATAATCGGTTCAGGAGAATCCATGCGGGTATTGCCATTTGACGATGTTTCGGTCGCGCGTGAATGCGCTGCACCGCAAGGAGCCTCCGAATGAACGCTTTGAAAGCCCTTCGTGCCTGGCCTGCCGATCGGCGCAATTCCCAGCGCATGGCGCTTTGGACAGCGCAGGAAATCGCGTCGGCAACCGGCGGAAGCGCTAGCGGAGATTTTCAGGTTTCAGGCGTTGAAATTGACTCGCGTGATGTGCGTTCGGGTGATTTGTTCTTCGCATTGAAGGGGGAGGCAATGGACGGCCACCGCTTCTTGGACAAAGCATTCGCCAATGGCGCTACTGCTGCAGTCGTCGACCGAGTGGTTGATTTCCCGCATATTCTGGTTTCGGACACCAATGCAGCGCTCGAAGCGCTGGCTTTCGCTGCGCGCGACCGGTCCAACGCAAAGCGGATTGGCGTGACCGGGTCGGTTGGCAAGACTGGCGTAAAGGAAGCCATTTTCGCCGCGCTCGACCGCACAAGTCGCGGTTCAACCCATCGTTCAGTCCGAAGCTACAACAACCATGTCGGTGTGCCGCTCAGCCTCGCGCGGATGCCAGTGCGCTCCCATTATGGCATTTTTGAAATGGGCATGAATCACGCCGGGGAAATTTCTGGGCTGACCGCTCAGGTTAAGCCGCATGTGGCTGTGATCACCACTATCGCCCCAGCGCATATTGAGAATCTTGGTAGCATTGAAGCGATCGCAGCCGCGAAGGCCGAAATATTCGAAGCCGTGATGACGGGCGGTACCGCAGTAATTCCTGCAGATATTCCGCAATTTGAACAATTGCGCGATGCAGCCCAGGCCAAGGGTATAAACGTAGTATCATTCGGCAAAAGCGACCACGCTGATGTTCGGCTGCTTGATTCAATTCTGTCTGCCAACGGCGGTTCGCTCGTCACCGCCGACATGGGCGATGTTCGGCTGTGTTTTTCGGTCGCAGAGCCCGGCGAACATTGGGTGAGCAATGCGCTGGCTGTGATGGCAGCAGTTCGAGCGGTGGGCGGGGATCTTGGATCTGCCGGCCTTGCGCTTGCAGAAATGGGCGGGTTGAAAGGGCGCGGTGCTCGTCACCAGATTTCTGCAATCAGTGGAAAAGCGCTGCTGATCGATGAAAGCTACAACGCCAACCCTGCGTCAATGCGCGCAACCTTACACCAGCTTGGCCAGACACCCGCCACGCGCCGCGTTGCTGTGCTCGGTTCGATGAAGGAACTAGGCGATTTTGCCCCGCGCTTCCATTCTCAATTGGCCGAGCCTTTAGCTGATGCAAATGTCGATTATGCGATCTTGGTTGGCGAAGAAATGTCCGTACTTGCGCGGGATTTGGGGAAAGGCGCTGCCGATGCGCTTGCAGGCGGACTCAGCTTCGCGCATTGCGATGGTCCTGCAGAGGCGATTTCGGCACTGGAAGAGTTCGGCATCACATCGGGTGACGCGATACTCGTCAAGGGGTCGAATTCAGTCGGCCTCGGTAGGCTGGTCGCACATTTTACGGCCAGAAGTTGAATGCTGATTTCCACGCGAGCCGGGAAGCCTGAATGCTCTATTTAATTGCCGAATGGCTGAATTTTGAAGGGGTGTTCAACCTCATCCGTTACCAGACCTTTCGGTCTGGTGCGACGTTGATGACCGCGCTCATTATTGGCCTAATCATTGGGCCTCGCTTCATCAATATGCTTCGTGTTCGTCAGGGAAAAGGCCAGCCAATCCGCGAGGATGGACCGCAATCGCATCAGGCCAAGGTTGGTACGCCGACAATGGGCGGTTTGATGATCTTGATTTCACTAACGCTATCAATGTTGCTGTGGATGGATGTGCGTAATCCGTTTGTCTGGGCTTGTATGGCGGTGACTGTCGGTTTCGGTCTGATCGGTTTTCTCGACGATTATGACAAAGTAACCAAAGCGAGTCACAAGGGAGTGTCCGCACGCGTGCGGCTGCTTATGGAATTTGCGGTTGCCGGTGTCGCATCCTATTTGATCGTGAGCCAGATAAATACCAACCTTTATATTCCGTTCACCTCCGGCCTATCGATTCCGCTTGGACCATTTTATTACGTCTTCGCCGCTACGGTGATCGTTGGGTTTGGTAATGCGGTGAACTTAACCGACGGGCTGGATGGGCTCGCGACGATGCCAGTGATAATTGCCGCAGGCGCCTTGGCGATAATCGCCTATCTTGTCGGACGCGCCGACTTTTCCGAATATCTGGGCATCCCGCATGTTCCAGGAGCTGGTGAATTGGCGATCTTATGTGCCGCGATAATGGGCGGAGGACTGGCCTTTTTGTGGTTCAACGCGCCGCCTGCTGCGGTGTTTATGGGCGATACTGGCAGTCTGGCACTGGGCGGTGCGCTGGGCGCGATAGCGGTCGCCAGCCATCATGAAATCGTGTTGCTAATTATAGGCGGATTGTTCGTCGCCGAAACCGCGTCGGTTATCATTCAAGTTTTCTGGTTCAAGCGTACTGGCAAGCGGATATTCCGGATGGCGCCAATCCATCATCATTTTGAACAAAAGGGATGGGCTGAATCGACTGTAGTTATCCGTTTCTGGATTATTTCGATTGTGCTCGCGCTAATCGGATTGGCCACGCTGAAGCTCAGATGATTGTCTCTTCCGCCTTTGCCGGCAAGCGGTATGCCATTCTCGGCCTGGCCAGATCAGGCCTCGCTGCGGCAGAGGCGCTGCTTGCGAGCGGAGCGGAAGTGGTCGCTTGGGACCGGCAGGATGTCGCGCGGGAGAAGCTTGCCGGGCGAGCAGAATTATCTGACCCGTTAGAACTGGACCTGACCGGATTTGACGGAGTCATAGTCTCGCCCGGTGTGCCGATCAACACGCACCCAATTGCAGGGCATGCTGAGAAATATGGTGTGCCAGTGATCGGCGACATCGAATTGTTCGCGCTCGCGAGACCCAGCCTACCATCACATAAAGTTGTCGGCATCACCGGAACAAATGGCAAATCAACCACCACCGCGTTGGTTTCACATGTGCTGGAGGAAGTCGGAATTCCTGTGCGGATGGGTGGCAATATCGGGGTCCCGATTCTAGGTGAAGAATCGCTTCCTTCGGGCGGTGTCTATGTCTTGGAACTTTCAAGTTACCAGATTGATCTGACCCTCTCGCTCGCTTGCGATGCAGCGGCACTGCTCAACATCACGCCCGACCATCTGGACCGCTACGATGACTTCGCCTCCTATGCAGCTTCTAAAGCGCGCCTTTTCGCGATGCAGCATGCCGATCAATTTGCGGTTTTCGGGACTAACGACCCACAGACTAACAGAATCGCCGAGGTGGAGGCTGCGCGCCGTCCAGAAGGCAGGGTTAAGGCGGCAGACCAAGCAAGTATCGCTGAAGGCCAAGCTGATTGGCCTGCCTTGCAAGGTCCGCATAATCTAGAAAACGCAGCTGTCGCGGTCGCGTTGCTAGAAAATCTTGGCGTCCAACCCGCGCAATGGGGCGATGCTTTCAAGAGTTTTCGCGGGCTTCCCCACAGGATGGAAGTGGTCGGCGAGCATGATGGCGTATTGTTTATCAATGACAGCAAGGCAACGAACCAAGCGTCGGCCGCGCCGGCATTGGCCGCCTATCCTGCAAATCCGGCACCGCGGGTCCATTGGATTGTCGGCGGTTTGGCGAAGGAAGATGGCCTGGGCGCCTGCGAGCAATATCTCGGCAATGTCAAAGGCGCCTATACGATTGGCGAATCCGGCCCAAACTTCGCCGAAATGCTCGATGAGAAGGTTGCAGTGGAAAAATGCGAATTGCTGTGTGAAGCGGTTACGCGCGCAATAGCCAATGCTGAAGCTGGAGATATTATTCTATTGTCACCAGCTTGCGCCAGCTTCGACCAATTCCGTGATTACGAGAAGCGCGGCGAACATTTTTGCCAGATAGTTTCGGCCATAGCCGAAGCGGGTGAAGCATCGTGAGCGCCACCCAACCTTATATCCCGCATGGAGGTGACCGGGCGGGGCCTCCCGCCCGTTTTCGCGGTTCGAAACGTGCCGAGTTGAAAATCTGGTGGCGCGAGATTGATCGAAGTCTGCTGTTTCTGATCCTCCTGCTCATGGCATTTGGCACCGCCGCTGTTGCGGCGGCGTCGCCTGCCAGCGCGCGGCGGCTTTCGACCGCAAATGTGCAATTGGATGATCTGTATTTCTATTGGGCGCATCTGCGCTGGCAGTTCCTCGGATTGATCACTTTGATCTGGGCATCGCTGCTTTCGAAAGACAATGCGCGGCGGCTCGGGGTCGTGCTTGCTGGCCTTATGCTGTTCATGCTCGTTTTGGTGCCGCTGATTGGACACGAGGTGAACGGAGCTAAGCGGTGGCTTAATTTTGGCATGAGGTTCCAGCCGTCAGAATTTCTCAAGCCTGGTTTCGCAATTGCGCTTGCCTGGATTCTGTCTTGGAGGCTGCGTGATCCCAATTTGCCAGTATTGGGAATTGTAACCGGAGTGATGGGCTTCGTCGGATTTTTGCTGATGCTTCAGCCTAACCTTGGCGCGACTTTGCTGTTCGGCGGTGTGTGGTTCGTATTGGTGCTGC
The DNA here is from genome assembly GCF_009827545.1 of Pontixanthobacter gangjinensis. NCBI lineage: Bacteria > Pseudomonadati > Pseudomonadota > Alphaproteobacteria > Sphingomonadales > Erythrobacteraceae > Pontixanthobacter > Pontixanthobacter gangjinensis. The sequence goes on from NZ_WTYS01000001.1 coordinate 1,275,193, forward strand.
TTTCGGGTGTTTCAATACAACGCATTGGCTTACTGATAGGCCTTGGCGTGACCGCTATGACGGCGACGTATTTTCTCTACGATAATGCGCGCCACCGGATCGATTCCTTTTTAGGAGGCGGCACGGCCTATGACCAGGTCGATCTGGCCCAGCGCACTTTGCTAGCGGGTGGATGGACTGGCAGCGGATTGTGGTTGGGGGTTCGGAAGCTCAATCTGCCTGAGGCGCACACCGATTATATCTTTTCCGTCATCGGAGAGGAGTTCGGGCTGATTGTATGCGCCATCATCGTCATGCTGTATTTAGCATTGATTGTACGTGTGTTTGTCCGCCTTACGAACGAGGATAATCTGTTCACCGTATTGGCAGGTGCGGGGCTCGTAACGCAAATCGGCGGGCAGGCCTTCATCAATATTTTGGTGAATTTACAGCTTTTCCCATCGAAGGGGATGACTTTGCCCTTGGTATCCTATGGTGGTTCTTCCACCATTGCCGTATGTCTAGGCGCGGGCTTGTTGCTGGCAATTACGCGCCGCAATCCGTATTTAACGCGCGAAGCGCCTGGGCTTCAGTCCATGATGAATAAAAATTTGCCTGAGAAAAGAGGCCGTTCATGAGCGGTGCGAACCGACACTATGTTTTGGCTGCTGGCGGCACAGGTGGGCATTTGATCCCCGCCTTTGCCTTGGCCACAGAACTGGATAGGCGTGGCCATCATGTTGCGCTGATCACTGACGAGCGGGGGGCAGCGATTCCGGGGAAGCCCGATTTCTTACCCGCTCATACCTTGCCAGCTGGCCGTTTCGGCAAGAACCCGCTGAATTGGATAAAGGGCGCCAAAGCGGTTTTTGAGGGCCGTAAAATGGCGCTGCGCCTGTTTGAAAGTTTTGAACCGAGCGCGGTAATCGGCTTTGGTGGTTATCCATCGATGCCTGCCCTACTTGCATCGACATCGGCGGGAATTCCAAGTCTGGTGCACGAACAGAACGCCGTGTTGGGGCGGGTCAATCGCTTGCTAGCAGGCCGCGTCCAAGCAATCGCCACCGCTTATCCAGAGATCAAGCGGCTCAAACCAAAACATGCCGACAAAGTCCATTTGGTTGGCAATCCGGTCAGGGCCGAAGTCCTCCAATTGCGCGAAGAACCGTTTCCTGCCTTTACCGAGGAAGGATTGCTGCGGGTGTTGATTACTGGCGGAAGTCAGGGGGCCTCAGTACTTTCCGAGATCGTACCTGATGGTCTCGCAATGTTGCCACCAGCTTTACGCTCGCGTTTGCAAGTGATCCAGCAATGCCGTGCCGAGGATATTGATGCGGTTCGCGAACGCTATCGCAATCACGATATCCCGGCGGAACTGGGTACTTATTTTGAAAATATGGCAGAACGGCTTGCCGATGCGCATTTGTTCATCGGCCGTGCGGGGGCCTCAACAATTGCGGAACTGACTGCTGTCGGGCGTCCGGCAATATTGATACCTTTGCCAATCGCGACAGACGATCACCAAACGGCCAATGCGCGGGAGCTTTCAAAATCGGGCGGCGCACGCTCCATTCCGCAGCCAGCTTTCACTGCCAAGGAACTGGCGAAACAAATTCAGGCCTTGGCCCAGCGCCCAGATACACTGGGCACGGCTGCTCACGCGGCATGGAATTGCGGGCGTCCCAAAGCGGTGAAAGACCTTGCTGATTTGATCGAAAGCGCCGGCGGAGATGAGTTGATGGATGTGATCCGCGTGGACAACACACAATCACGCGGCGCAAGGCAACAATCATCAGCGCCGCAAGGTGCAGCGAAGGATAATGCACAATGAAAGGTGTGGGCACTGACATTGGCGTAATTCATTTCGTCGGCATCGGCGGTATCGGCATGTCCGGTATTGCCGAGGTCATGCATAATCTTGGATACTCAGTGCAAGGATCCGACCTTGCGGAGAGTCCGACTGTCCTGCGCCTGCGCGAACGCGGCATCGCGGTGAAAATAGGGCAAGCCAAAGAGAATGTCGAAGGCGTAGCGGTTGTGGTAACATCTACAGCGGTCAAGAGGACCAACCCTGAGGTTGTCGCGGCGCTTGAAAGCCGCACGCCTGTTGTGCGCCGCGCTGAAATGCTCGCTGAGTTGATGCGCCTCAAATCAACCGTTGCGGTTGCGGGCACGCATGGCAAAACTACCACCACCAGTATGATAGCCGCCTTGCTTGATGCTGGCGGCATCGATCCGACAGTTATTAACGGCGGCGTCATCAACCAATATGGTTCGAATGCGCGTTTGGGTGATAGCGACTGGATGGTTGTCGAAGCCGACGAAAGCGATGGCAGTTTTCTGCGTCTGGACGGAACCATAGCTGTCGTGACAAACATCGATCCCGAACATCTGGATCACTACGGGTCATTTGATGCCGTTAAACAAGCCTATGTCGACTTCATCGAGAATGTGCCGTTTTATGGCGTTGCGATACTTTGCGTCGATCACCCGGAAGTACAGACAGTAATTTCCAAAGTCCGGGACCGGCGTATTTTGACTTACGGATTTTCCGCTCAAGCCGATTTGCGCGGAGACAATATTCGCAGTGCAGACGGTATGAACATATTCGATGCGGTGCTGCGCGAGAAAGACGGAACGCTCCACCGGATCGAGGATATCACGCTGCCAATGCCCGGCCGTCACAATGTTCAAAATGCGCTCGCGGCGGTCGCGGTAGCAATCGAGATGGGTTGCGAAATCGAAACCATCAGGGACGGCTTCAAGCAATTCGGCGGCGTGAAGCGGCGTTTTACCAAAGTGGGCGAGATTCCGGTTGGAGATGGCGTTGCCGTAGTCATCGACGATTACGCGCACCATCCGGTCGAGATTTCAGCGGTGCTTTCTGCCGCGCGTGAGGCCGCCAAGAACCGCGTCATTGCGGTAATGCAACCACACCGTTTCACTCGTCTTCATGATTTGATGGCTGACTTCCAGACATCATTCAACGATGCGGATGTGGTCTATGTCACCCCCGTATATACTGCTGGTGAAGAGCCGATTGAGGGTGCGGATTCCGATACACTGGTCGCAGGATTAAAAGAACGCGGCCACCGCTCGGCCAAGACAATCCGCGATGAAGCGGACCTAGCCGCGCAGCTTTCAGGAATTGTCGAAGCAGGCGATGTTGTTGTGTGCCTCGGCGCTGGCGACATCACCCGTTGGGCAGCAGGTTTGGCTGATGCGGTTGCTGCATCGGGTGTGCGCACATGACCATCCGCCAAGCCGATGACTGGGACATGCATGATGATGGCGGCGCACCGTCTGCCAATGTCGAGAGCACTATTGCGGCACCCGTCCCGATTGAGGGATTGCGCGGCAAATTGACTGCGAACGCACCTTTGGCAAAGCTTGTATGGTTCAAAACCGGCGGTAATGCTGACTGGCTTTTCGAACCGGCTGACAAAGAAGATCTGGTCGAATTCCTCGCGCGGTTAGACGGGCAAATGCCGGTGATGGCGCTCGGGCTCGGGTCCAATATGATTATCCGCGATGGCGGCGTTCCCGGCGTGGTAGTTAAATTGGGCAAAGCGTTTTCGAACGTCGAGATTGGCGATGACTGCCGTGTATCATGTGATGCCGGCGCACACGGCATTCTGGTGTCCTCCGCCGCGCGCGATGCTGGTATCGCCGGTCTGGAATTCTTGCGCGGGATCCCAGGAACCGTCGGCGGTTTTGTGCGCATGAATGGCGGCGCCTATGGCCGCGAAGTTGCGGATATTCTGATCGATTGCGATGTCATCATGCCAGATGGCGAATGGCTGACACTGCCAGCCGCCGATCTTGATTACAGCTATCGCCATTCGGCCTTGCCTGACGGAAGCGTAGTCATGGCAGCGCGTTTCCAAGGCGCTGAAGGCGACCCGGCAATAATTGGCGCGGAAATGGACCGGATCGCCGAAGCGCGCGAGAATTCCCAGCCGCTCCGGACAAAAACTGGCGGTTCGACATTCAAGAATCCTGAAGGCCATAAAGCATGGCAATTGGTTGACGAGGCCGGTTGCCGCGGCCTGATGATGGGCGGCGCGCAAGTCAGTGAAAAACACACCAATTTCCTCATCAACACCGGCACTGCAACCAGCGCGGATATCGAAGGACTGGGCGAAGAAGTGAAACGGCGCGTCTATGAGCACTCGGGTATCCAGCTCGAATGGGAAATCCAACGGGTTGGAAGACCATGAGTTCGCTCCCCAAACTCCATATCGCTGTGCTGATGGGCGGCTGGGCCAATGAGCGACCTGTCTCGCTCATGAGCGGCAACGGTGTTGCTGACGCCTTGGAAAGCCGCGGCCATCAGGTCACCCGCATCGACATGGACCGTCAAGTTGCGGCGCGCATCGCCGAAGCCGCGCCCGATGTGGTGTTCAATGCGCTGCACGGCGTCCCGGGCGAAGACGGTACTGTCCAGGGTATGCTCGATTTAATGGGCGTGCCCTATACCCATTCAGGCCTTGCGACATCTGTGATTGCAATTGATAAAGAACTGACCAAGCAGGCTTTGGTCCCTGCCGGTATTCCGATGCCAGGTGGGCGCATCGTCGCGAGCGAAGAGCTGTTTGAAAAAGACCCGCTCCCGCGACCTTATGTGCTCAAGCCCGTCAATGAGGGGTCATCCGTCGGCGTGGCGATTGTGACCGATGAAAGCAATTACGGGAACCCCATCCGCCGCGATTCTGCTGGACCGTGGCAGGAATTTTCTAGCCTTTTGGCAGAGCCTTTCATTCGGGGACGTGAAATGACCACCGCGGTGATTGACAGTGCTGATGGCCCCCGTGCGCTGACAGTGACCGAGCTTGTTCCAAAATCGGGCTTCTATGATTTTGAAGCCAAATACACCGACGGAATGACCGACCATATCTGCCCGGCACAATTGCCCGAAAAGATTACCGAGTTGTGCCTGGATTATGCGGTTCGGGCGCATAAGGTTTTGGGATGCAAGGGCACAAGCCGGACCGATTTCCGCTGGGATGACGCACAAGGCGAGGCTGGCTTGTTTGTGCTCGAAACGAATACACAACCAGGTATGACCCCCCTCAGCCTGGTTCCTGAACAGGCAAAATATTGCGGCATGGATTATGCCGATCTGGTGGAGGCAATTGTCGCCGAAGCCCTGCGCAGCCACGCTGTGATAACGAAGGAGGCCGGTGCAAATGGCAACGGTTAAACGCAAAGCCCAAGGGGTCCGCCGGTCTGCAGCAGCCACCAGTCGGGCCAATACCGCTCGCCGTGCAAAGGCTCGCACAGGCTCTCTGATGGATTCGGTGATGGCATTGGTTCCGCTGACCGAGGAGCAGCTTCAGCGCGTTTTTCTCGCCGTCATACTTGGCGGTGGCGTCGCGCTCGCTTGGTTCGTTGCAAGCTTAGCCGGTGTTCCGGCAATGGCGCAGCAGCAAGTTGCTGGATTGGCCAGCAATGCCGGTTTCGAGGCAAAGCGTTTCACCGTCAACGGTGTCGACCGGATGAACGAATTGAAGGTCTATAACCGCGTCTTAGCAGAGACCAAGACGCCGATGCCTTCGGTAGATTTGGAGGCGATCCGTGCAGACTTGCTAGAACTTAGCTGGGTCAAAGATGCGCGGGTTTCGCGTCAATTACCGGACCGGCTGATAGTAGATATTGTAGAGCGCGAACCGCATGCGGTTCTAAAAAAGGCTGATAAGTTGGTCCTGATTGACCCAACCGGAGCCGAGCTGGAGCCTATTTCTGCGGCGAATGCGAAAGGGATGCTGACAGTTGCAGGCCCCGGATCGCGCAAGCAAGTCGAGGCGTTAACTGCGTTGCTCGAAGCTGCCCCAGCCTTGAAAACTCGCGTGACCGAGGCTGAATGGATTGGCAATCGCAGATGGGATTTGACCTTTAGCACCGATCAGGTCCTGTCCTTGCCGCAAGGCGAGAAGGAGTCTTCGATTGCCTTGGTCTCGTTTGCCAAACTGGACGGGACCAGCAGGCTGCTTGGCGGTAAGGTTGCGAAATTTGATATGCGTGCGCCCGAACGGATCTACATGCGAATTCCGGGCCGCGCCCAGCAGCAGTTAGATATTGAGGCGGGCGAATAATGGCACTTCCGCGGATCAGTAAAGTTTATGGGGCAGTCAATGTTGGCAGCTTCCGCATTTCTGCGATGATCATGGGCCTTTCCGAAACGGGCGAAATGATCATTTTGGGGTCCGGGCACCGGGCCAGTCAGGGCATAAAGCGCGGCTATATCACTGACATGGCTGCAGCTACCTATGCCATACGCGACGCTGTCGAGCGTGCTGAAAAGAATGCCGGAACCAGCGTGTCCAGCGTATGGATCGGTTGCGCCGGGGCCGGGCTTTCCAGCCAGATTGCTAAGGTTGAAATCGATATTGGCGGCCGCCGGATCGAAGAAGAAGACATTGAACAATTGCTAGTGACAGCTCGCGATAGCATCCAGCCGGATGGGCGGATGATTCTGCATGCTCAGCCGGCCCATTACACGCTCGACGGGGCGCATGGCGTGGCTAATCCGAAGGGCTTGCATGCAGAGCGGCTTGGCGTGGACATACACGTGATGTTGGCTGAAGGGGCGCCTGTGCGTAATCTGATCGAAGCGGTACAAAACGCGCATCTCGAAGTCGAAAGCGTAGTTGCAGCTCCGATCGCTGCGGGCCACGCTTGCCTGAGTCATGAAGAGCGCGAGCTTGGCACGGCATTAATCGAAATTGGCGGCGAGATGACCAACGTGTCTGTTTATGCAGGCGGAATGCTGCTGGGCCTTAAATCCATACCGCAAGGGTCGGCGGATATTACCGATGCGATTGCCTCTGCTTTCGGCATCCGGCGGTTTCAGGCGGAACGGCTTAAATGCGTGGCAGGCTCTGCTATTGCGAGCCCGACCGATCACCGCGAAATGATCCCAGTTAACGGGCCAGGCGATAGCGAAGACGTCGCGGTTGCTCGCGGGGCCGACGACAGGAATCGCGTTCCACGTGCAGAACTTGTCTCGGTCGTGACGGAGCAGCTTTCGCGGCAAACCGATGAAATTGGCCGGGCTTTAAAAGAAATGGGCTTTGCCGGCGCGCGCGGGAGCCAGGTCGTGCTGACCGGTGGCGGGGCCGAATTGGCCGGAATTGCGGAATTCGCCCAAGGCGCTTTGGGAAGGCCTGTACGGATTGGTAAACCACCCACTTTACGCGGGCTGCCAGAAGCGCATGCAACGCCTGGTTTTGCGACGCTTTCTGGCCTTTGCCTTTATGCAGCGGACGATCCGGTGGATATTCGCTCGATCGAATCCGGGTACCAAAAAACGGTCAAGCTAACTGGCTTAGCCATGGCTGGTCGGGTGTTCAGAGCGGTCAAAGAGTATTTTTAACATGGCTGCTGCAGAATTAACCACTGTGGATAAGCGGTTTTACACTATGCACGCTCGATTCGCTTTGTGCCAAGCTGGCAATCAGTCTTCTAATTTGCGTCAATTCCCTCGGAGGGACACCCCATGAGTATCAATATCGGCCCGGCGGCATCGGATGAGCTTCGCCCCAAAATCACCGTTATCGGTGTTGGCGGTGCGGGCGGCAACGCAATTGCCAACATGATTGCCGCGAATATCGAAGGTGTCGATTTCATCGTCGCCAATACAGACGCTCAAGCACTCAACACCGCAGCTGCGGATATGCGCATTCAATTGGGCCCTGAAATCACCGGAGGTCTGGGCGCTGGTGCCCGTCCCGAAGTTGGTAAAGCTGCTGCAGAAGAAACCGTTCAGGAGATCGAAGACGCGCTCGAAGGTGTGAATATGTGCTTCATCGCGGCTGGGATGGGCGGCGGCACGGGCACTGGTGCGGCGGCTGTTATTGCCGAAGCTGCACGGCGCAAAGGCGTGCTGACAGTCGGCGTGGTCACCAAGCCGTTCCTGTTTGAGGGAACGCGCCGGATGCGCGCAGCCGATGCGGGCATCGCTGAACTGCAACGCCATGTGGATACGCTGATTGTCATTCCTAACCAGAACCTATTCCTGGTGGCGAAAGCCGAAACGACTTTCAAAGAGGCATTCCAGCTTGCAGACGAAGTTCTGCAGCAGGGCGTGCGTTCGATCACCGATCTTATGGTCATGCCGGGCCTGATCAATCTCGATTTCGCCGATGTGAAGTCGGTTATGCAGGAAATGGGTAAGGCGATGATGGGCACTGGCGAGGGTGAAGGTGAAAACCGCGCACTCGAAGCCGCCGAACGTGCGATTGCCAATCCACTACTCGATGGTGTGTCGATGCAGGGCGCGAAGGGCGTCATCATTTCGATAATCGGCGGCGAAGATATGAAGCTGCTCGAAGTTGACGAAGCGGCTAACCACATTCGCGAATTGGTCGACGAAGATGCCAACATCATATGGGGTTCGGCGTTCAATTCTGACCTTGATGGCAAGATACGCGTATCCGTGGTGGCGACCGGCATTGAAGCGGCGTCGGGCATGGTCGATGACACTGGCGAAACGCATTCGCTGTCGCTGGGCACATCGCGCGCTCCAAAGCGTCCGGTTTTAGACTTGCCCGAGGATGACGAGTTGGAGGATATTGCCGTAGAAGAGGAATCCGGTGCCCCTCTGAACTTGTCGAGTTTTGCTCAAGATCATGAATTTGATGATGAAGAAGAGAGCGAAGATGACGAAGTCGGTATCGTAGACCCCCTCGCAGGAATGCGTCAAAACTTGGCTGAAGACGAGGGCGACGATGAAAATGACTCGCTAGAGCTGCCAGAACCTGCTGACGATTCTGCGCATGCAACCGTGGGGGGAACTGGCGGCTTCACGGAAGAGGGTGACGACGACTGGGGGGATGTCGAAGATGCGCCATCCGCTGTTGAAACGCTGGACCTCGAAGATACAGATGAAGCCGAAGACGACGCGCCCGAACCAGACGAGCTGCTCCTCAACGCTGATAAGCTGGCCCAAGAAGATGAACCATTGCAGGTCAAGACTGGCAAGCGCAGAGGCTTAGTCGCTGGCGATGAGGGCGGCGGCGATAGCGGCGGCAGTACCTTGTTCGAGCGAATGGCAAACCTTTCGCGAGGATCGTCTGGAAAATCAGAAGGCGCAGATGAAGACGAAGAAAGCGATGATGAGGACGAGGGCGGCTCTGCACTGAACATCCCGCGTTTCTTGGGTCGCCAAAACAATCAATAGACACGCAGACGGCTCGTTCCGTTTCGGTTAAGATGATTGGCCGCACCAGTTGCGGCCAATCATGTTTTTTTAGTGATCGAAAAATGGGAAAGTGGGCCGGTCTTGGCGATATCTACGCAACAAATTGGTCAATTGTCAGGAACATACAGGCGCGCTGCGTTGGTGGGGTCTGCGCTCAGTGTTGTAAGCGGCGCCTCGTTCGGCTCCACAGCAATGGCTCAATCTGCCGAGTCCCCCGTTTCTCAGGCTGTTGTCCAACCATTGCCTCCTGCCGGAGTAAGCGAGTTGAACTCTGCTCTGCGCCGGCTCGCTGCGAACTCGCGCGACGTTAATGCCCTGGTTGATGCAGGAAATGCGTCGATCAAGGTCAATGACATTGATGCCGCGATCGGGTTTTTTGGCCGCGCTGAAGAGTTGTCTCCGGGTAATGCCCGAGTAAAAATCGGGCTTGCGGCCGCCTATGTGCGAAAGCAACGTCCACTTGATGCTTTGCAATTGTTTGATGAAGCAGAGCGGGCCGGGGCTTCCGCTGGCAACCTTTCGGGCGAGCGCGGCCTCGCATATGATCTTGTCGGTGACAATGGATCGGCGCAATTTCACTATCAGCAGGCGCTTCGCCTTAAGGACGAAGACGAACTGCGCCGCCGTCTTGCTTTAAGTTACGCGATGGCGGGTGATCGAAATGAGTTTGAAAAGACGCTCTATCCCCTGATTGTGAAGGAAGATTTTGCCTCCTACAGAACGCGTGCCTTTGGTCTCGCAATTCTCGGTGAAGAGGCTGAGGCAATTGCCATTACAGAAGCAGTTATGCCGCGAAATCTTTCTGCCCGGATTGCGCCGTATTTGCGATATTTGCCCCGCCTTACAAAGGCTCAGCAGGCAGCGGCAGCCAATCTTGGCATATTCCCGCGCGCAGCCCAGATCGGACGAGACGCACCGCAAATTGCCCAATATGCCGGATCGGAAGCAGCCGCACGGAGCGCAGATGCCCGGTTGACCCCGCAAGGCGAGCCGCTTGGCCGACGCGAAGATTCAACCAGCCAGCGCCGCCGCCCGGATCGTGGTCGTAGCGCGGTCGAGCAAGCTGCCAAACCGGTTGACGCCAAGCCTGCGCCATCGACAGCACAGGCAGACGCGGACACCCCGTCAAGATCGTCCCGGCCATCTTTGGCATCGATTTCAGATCCGTTGGCCCGCACCAGAGCGCCACAACGAATCCGTGTCAGAAAATCCGAGGTGGCCAAGCCCGAAGATCCGCCAATTGAAGATAGCCCGCCTGCGCAAGCATCAATTGCCGTGCAATCGGGTCCGGAGACTTCCGCTGGTACCTCTAGGCCCGCTACGTCGAGTCGGGCCGAACCCGTGGCCGCTTTGATCGCCCGCACTGATGGCGAACTGACGACAACCGCTGCTATTGATGAACCTGGATTTGATTTGGCGCGGGTCGGCCAGAGCGGCTCCACTGTTCCCGCGCAGGCTCTCGCCAAACCAGCGCCTGCTGACGCACCCACAACCGTGGCCGACGCGTTCGCTAGCTTCACTTTGGAGCCGACAACCGGTCCTGCGATGAAGCCGGGTGTCGTTGATATTCTGTCAATCGAGCCACCTCGCGAAGTTGCACGGAAGCCGGAACCCAAACTAGCGGCCGAACCGAAACCGCCTGCCAATCCGAGACGCTACTGGGTGCAGGTTGCAACCGGGCGCGACCGATCTGCGTTGAAGTTTGATTGGCGCCGGATAAGCCGCAAGACACCTGATATTCTAGGCGATAAATCTTCATTTGTGGCCGGATGGGGGCAAACCAATCGCTTGCTTGCCGGACCCTATTCAAGCTCCAGAGAGGCGCAATCGGCGGTTTCCGAATTGAAGGCAAAGGATGTAGACAGCTTTACCTTCACCAGCGCCGAAGGTGAGGAAGTCGAGCCGCTGAAATAGGCCGCTTGGAGGCTTGTCTAGGGGTTTTGCACAGACTGTGAACAGCCTAAATGACTTCTCCCCAGCGCTGCGGGACCATCTGATTGCAAGTGAATCGTTGCCACGCCATCCCCGCATCATGATTAATGGAACACCCACAAAGTCCAGTAGTTCGCCGCGATGAGGACCAGCCAAAAGTTCTTTTCGGCGAATGATGATGCGGCCCCGGTCGATATGCTCGCCGCATTGTTCGAAGCGCGCGGTTGGCCATTTGAGGCGCTATCTCGCGAAGAAATTTCCGTTGAAATTCAAGGAAGCTGGGCAAAGTATCAGCTTAGGGCGATTTGGCGTTCAGATGACAATGTATTGCAATTGCTGTGCCTGCCCGATGTGCGTGTTGCAAAGGACAAGCTGACGCCTGCCTATGAATTGCTGGCTAAGGTTAACGAACAATTGTGGCTTGGTCATTTTGACATTTGGTCCAAAGGCGGAGTGCTGGTGTACCGGAACGCGGCGCTGCTTGGCGATGAGGGGCTGCTAAGCCTCGACCGGGCGCAGGCCATTGTCGAAACAGCGGTTGAAGAATGTGACCGGTTCTACCCCGCGTTTCAGTTCGTTTTGTGGGGCGACAAAACGCCCGCAGATGCGCTTGATAGCGCGCTTGTCGATGCGGCGGGTGAAGCCTAGGCTTGGTCCCTGACTTAATTTTTGGGGGCAAAGATGGCGTTCGAGAAAATTCTGATTGTCGGTTTTGGCACTATGACCGGCGCCATGGTCGACGGCTGGCTGAAGGCCGGTGTCCCTGCGTCTCGCTTTGAAGTGTATCACCCGCGCGAAACAGACGTGGCGCACGGCCTAATCGTGCATAATCAATGGCCGACTAAGAAATTTGATGCGGTCCTGCTCGGCGTGAAGCCTTATATGATCGATGATATTGCGGCTGATCTAGGGCGCCTGCTGGGACCCGATACGGTGCTGCTATCGGTGCTCGCCGGCGTTGAATTGAACAGTTATTCCGACCGCTTTCCGCACGCAGGTGGCATAGTGCGGTTTATGCCAAATTTGGCGGCGGCCCTATGCAAATCTCCCAATGCATTGATTGGCTCAGGATTGAGCGAAGGAGCGCGCTGCTCTGTGTCCGAGCTTGCCAATCAGATCGGGACTGCTGAATGGATTGAGGATGAGGCGCAATTCGATTTGGTAACCGCACTTGCCGGATCCGGTCCGGGCTTCGTTTATCGGTTTATGGATGCGTTGGCAGCCGGAGCTACCGACCTTGGGCTCGAAGCGTCTCAGGCAGGGCGGCTTGCAGTGGCGATGGTGGAAGGTGCTGCGGCGCTCGCCAGCGCTTCGGATTATTCCCCGGGCGAACTGGCGCAACGGGTCGCAAGCCCCGGCGGGATGACGCAAAGGGGCCTGGATGTGCTTGATCGGGATGCTGCACTGAAGGATTTGATGACTGAGTGTTTACGCGCCGCGCGCGACAGGGGCGTAGAAATGGCCGCTGAAGCGAGGCAGAATGGTTAATCTGCTGCCGGATAGTTTTTTCGGTTTTGCTTGAAAAACTGTCAATTAGTCCCGATATTGCCCTCAGAGCCGGCGCCTATCGGGGCGGCGGGAAAATGGAGTTTAGATCACAATGGCTGATTGGAACAATGGTCGCGGAGCGCGCACCAATTTCAACGTAGCGCCCGGCATCAATGCTGACACCGGAAGCGCAGTCACATTTGACGAGGGCCTGCGCAAGCATATGCTCTCGATTTACAATTATATGACATCGGGCATCTTGCTGACCGGTGTTGTTGCCTTGTTGTTTGCCGAATCGGGCATGGCCGCTGATATTATGATCAATGGCGGCATCTTGAAATGGGTGCTTATCCTGTCACCTCTTGCTGTTGTAATGGCGATGAGCTTTGGCCGTAATAAATTCAGCACTGTGACCCTTCAAGGAATGTTCTGGGGATTTGCGATCCTGATGGGGCTTTCAATGTCGACCATTTTCTTGGTTTACACAGCAAGTTCAATCGCGGTCACTTTCTTTGCGACCTCTGCGGCCTTCGCGGGTCTCAGCCTGTTTGGTTACACCACTAAAAAGAATATGTCCGGCATGGGCAGCTTCCTGATTATGGGCGTTGTCGGCCTGATCGTTGCGATGGTCCTCAATATGTGGCTGCAATCACCTGGCCTGATGTATGCGATCAGCTTCATTGGTGTACTGATTTTCGCAGGTCTGACCGCCTATGATACGCAGCGTTTGAAGAAGGAATACCTGTCGATCAAGCAGGCAGGTATGACAAACCCTGCAATTGCAGCAGCCTATCCAATGGGTAAGATTGTGATCATGGGCGCGCTGACACTGTATCTGGATTTCATCAACATGTTCCAGTTCTTGCTATCGTTCTTGGGCAGCCAAGATTGATAGTTACATAAAAGACTCATTTAATAGTGCCCGGGATGTATAGCGCATTCCGGGCATTTTCTTTCGTGAATTGAAGCTTTAGGGTCCATCTTCAGACCAGAGTAAGGCAACGTGATCCACGGTGCCTTTTTGGGCTTCGGAGGAAATACGCAATGTTGCAGGCGAATGCTGCGAAAATACGTTTGGTCGCTGCCTCTATGGGGCTGGCTCTGCTGGCCGGTTGTGTGACGCCGCCGCCACCTCCTCCTCCGCCTCCACCGCCTCCTCCACCTGTGGTAAAAATCATTCCGCCTCGGCCAGTGCCGCCGGGTGGCGCGGTTCCTTCGATGTATGTTCCGCCCCGCGATGCCTACGGAATTCGGCAGACGGTCAATTACGGTCTTTCGACCCCGCAGACCGTGTGGAACCTTCGCTCTGCGTTGAATGTCGCCGCGCTGAATTGCCAAGGGCCGCAATATGAGGCGCTGATCCCTGCTTATAGCGCGCTGCTCGATAACAATAAGCGCGAACTCAGTAAGGTGAACAGCCAAATCGAAGCCGAGTATCGAACAACTTACGGTCGGACATATCGCGACGAGCTCGATAATTATATGACCAGGGTGTATAATTATTACGCTCTTCCAAATGCGCAGACCCAGTTTTGCAATATGGCGTTGGAAATCTCCAATGCCTCATTACTAATGGAGCCCGGCGCGCTTGAAACCTTCGCAGTGCAAAATCTGCAGAAGATGGAAGGCGTGTTCAATCAATTCTACAACGCGTTGGAGCAATATCGAATCGACGTTGCAGCATGGGACGCAGAATATGCGCCACCTCCTCCGATCTACACCAGCACATTTGCACCCACAGCAGGCTATGGAACTGAAGCAGCGCCAGTGACGGGGGTGCCAGTGACGGGGGTGCCAGTGGACGGGCCTCCAGTCGTTGGGCAGGGCGCCTATGCTGCTCCAGCCCCGGCGGGCATAATCGCGATTGAGGTCGCTCCTTCGGATGCAGTCGATGGTCAACCTGACGACGCCGCCGTAGAGGGCAGTACAGCCGAAGGTGATCGAGCCGAAGCCGCACCAACACCAAGTTTTACGCAAAGCGCCCCGATCGTATTCGTAAGCGATCCGGTGGTCGAACAAACGGAATCCGAAGACGAGGAATAACTCCGGCATCGAAGGGAAGCATGCGAGACCGCTAGCCTTGGCAAGCGATTGTCAGTAAGGGCTGCGGATGCATTTTCTCGACCAAGCCAAAATATACCTCCAATCGGGTGCCGGTGGCCCCGGTGCCGTCAGTTTTCGGCGCGAAATGTATGTCGAATATGGCGGCCCCGATGGCGGCAATGGCGGCAAGGGTGGCGACATTGTGTTCGAAGCCGTGGCTGGCCTGAATACTTTGATCGATTTCCGGTATTCGCAACATTTCAAAGCCAAGCGTGGCAACCACGGTATGGGCCGCGACCGGACAGGACGCGGCGCGGAGGATCTGGTCATTAAGGTACCAGTTGGCACCCAAGTTATGTCTGAAGACAAGGAAGAGGTGCTCGCCGACTTTACGGAAGTAGGACAGCGGATCACTTTCCTTGAAGGCGGAATGGGGGGGCGCGGCAATGCTAGCTATAAAAGCTCGACCAATCGCGCCCCACGGCAGCATCAACCGGGCGAAGCGAGCCAGGAATTGTGGGTTTGGTTGCGTCTGAAGCTGCTCGCCGATGTCGGTATGTTGGGCCTGCCTAACGCTGGAAAATCGACCTTTATTAATGCGGTTTCCAACGCCAAGGCCAAGGTAGGCGCGTATGCGTTCACGACCTTGGTTCCCAAACTCGGCGTGGTTCATCACAAAGGCCGCGAGTTCGTGCTCGCGGATATTCCCGGCTTGATTGAAGGTGCTGCTGAAGGCGCTGGTATTGGTGACCGGTTTCTTGGCCATATCGAACGCTGCCGGGTGCTGATCCATCTGGTCGATATTTCCGGAGATGACCCGGCCAAGGCGATGAAAATCGTGCGTGACGAGCTTGCAGCCTATGGTTCGGGACTTGAAGACAAGCCGCAGCTGATTGCGCTCAACAAGATTGACCTTGCCGATGCCGAGTTGGCAGAAGGCTTTGCCAAGGAATTGCTCGAGGCTGGCGCGGAGAAAGTCTTCGCCGTTTCTGGGGCAACAGGCCAAGGCATCAGCGAGATGCTGGATGATGTGCTTACTTATCTGCCAGACCGGACCTCAACCGAGACACAAGCGGCAGAAGAAGAATCAATTGACGAAGCGGAACCTTGGTCGCCAATCTGATTTCTTGGCAACGTGCTTGCTTCAAAAAAGAACGCATTGTCGCTAGATGATGGCGCTATGACAATCGAATCGCTTCGCGATCTGACATCGGCAGAGACTTGCAGCACGTTGGTGCTGAAAGTCGGTTCGTCGCTACTGGTCGATGCGAAAGGCCAGCCGCGGCAAGAATGGTTGGCCGGATTGGTCGATGAAATCGCTAAGATGTGTGCGCTGGGCCAAAGGATCGTGGTCGTCAGCTCTGGGGCGATTGCGCTGGGTGCGGCGCGGCTGGGATTGCCCAAAGGCGGACGCGCCAGCCTCGCCGATGCGCAAGCTGCGGCTTCGGTCGGCCAGATTGCACTTTCCGGTTTGTGGTCCAGCCTCCTTGAGCAACGGGGGCTTTCTGCGGCCCAAATGCTGGTCACTTTGGGTGATCTTGAAGAACGCCGGCGTTATCTCAACGCATCTTCGACCTTATCACGCTTGCTCGAAGCCGGTGTTGTGCCAGTAGTGAACGAGAATGACAGCGTGGCCACCGAAGAAATCCGTTTTGGGGACAATGACCGACTAGCGGCACGTGTCGGCCAGGCGGCTGGTGCAAATGCGGTGATCTTGCTGTCAGACGTCGACGGATTGATGGACCGCGATCCGGCCGAGCCCGGGGCTCAATTCGTACCGATTGTGCGCGGGGTGACAGATACTATTCGCGCCATGGCCGGCGCTATTTCTGGTTCCGGAATGGGTTCGGGGGGAATGGTTTCGAAGATTCAAGCAGCTGAAATTGCTGAACGCGCGGGCATCTCTCTCGCGATTATTAACGGTCAAAATCAATGCCCAATTTCGCGTGCCGTCGAACGGAATCTCGGGACTATCTTTGTGCCAACTCGCCAAGATGGCGCTAAGCGTGCTTGGCTGGGTGGTCGGATTGCCCCGCTTGGCACATTGGTGGTGGATGAAGGCTGTATCGCGGCATTGGCGAAGGGTGCCAGCCTGCTTGCAGCGGGCATCGTGAGAGTAGACGGTACATTTGAGCGGAGCCAATTGGTGACCATCGCTGACAGCGATGGATGCGCAATTGCACAAGGGCTGGCCGAATATGACGCAGAAACTTGCGTGCGGCTGTCCGGGAAACGCCAGTCAGAACAGGCAGAGATCTTGGGCCACGCACCGCGATCAGCTGTTGTTCACCGCGACCACATGGTGATGTTATGACTGTGGCAATTACCGGCGGCACCGGCTTTGTCGGGCAAGCCGTTCTTGATGTGATGGCGGAAAAGGGCATTCCCGTCAGGGCGCTGGCGCGAACGGTTCCGACCGACCGAAACGAGGTGGAATGGATTGCAGGCAGCCTGTCAGATCGCGACGCGCTGGGCAGCCTGACAAAAGGCGTTGATGTGGTCATCCATATCGCCGGATTGACTAACACCCCTGATCCGGCCCAATTCGAAATTGCCAATGTTACCGGCACCGCCGCCTTGATTGACGCGACGAAGGCAGCCGATATTAAGCGTTTCATCTTTGTTTCCTCGCTTTCGGCGCGCAAACCAGATTTGTCGGCCTATGGCGCGTCAAAGCTGGCGGCGGAAAAGCTCGTCGAAGCAAGCGGGTTGGAATGGACGATTGTCCGTCCACCAGGCGTTTATGGGCCGCGAGACGTCGATTACCTCGATATGTTCAAAGCGGCGCGTTTAGGTGTTGTTCCTTTGCCGCCGGGCGGGGCATCATCGATGATCCATGTCGATGATCTTGCAAGTTTGCTGATTGCGCTCGTGTCGCCATCACCAAAAATCCGGCGCAAGGTTTTTGAACCCGATGATGGGCGAGAAGGCGGCTGGTCGCATAAGGAAATGGCAGCAGCAATTGGCGATGCGTTTGGGCGACGGGTGCTTGCTCCGCATTTGCCAAAATCGGTGCTGCTTGGCGCCGCCAAGATTGATCGTTTGATCAGGCGTGACAAAGCCAAACTGACTGCGGACCGGGTAGGTTATATGTGCCACCCTAATTGGGTTTCGCGGTCTGACAGAGCGATCCCGCCAGAGGTTTGGATGCCCGCAATAGCGACGCCGGAAGGTCTTAAGTCGACCGTGGATTGGTATCGCCAAAAGGGCTGGCTTTAGAACGCCGGATCGAAACCTGGCGGCAATTCGCCATCTTCTCCGAGCGGTGTGTGAATGCCGCACTCGGTTTTGTCCCAGCCTTTCCAGCGTCCTGAACGCGGGTCTTCGCCGGGCGCGACCTTGTTGGTGCAGGGCGCGCAACCGATTGAAGGATATCCTTGCTCGACCAGCGGATGGCGCGGCAAGTCATGTTTTTCAAAATGGGCCTGAATATCCTGCGCTGTCCAATCGATCAGGGGATTAATCTTCAGCCTCCCATGCGCATCGGAAGTATCCACTTCAAAGCGAGGTAAATTGGCCCGTGTGGCCGACTGAAACGCTTTGCGTCCGGTCAAAGTTGCATCATAATCTACCAGCGCATTGGCAAGCGGGATGACTTTGCGGATTTCGCAGCAGCCATCGGGATCATAGGACCAGCGTAGGCCCGTTTCATCTTTAGCGGCGAGAGCTTCGGCATCAGGCGTCAGATTGCGCAAATTGGTTAAGCCGAGCTTTGTTGCCAGCTCGTCGCGATAAGCGATTGTCTCGGGGAAATGCTTTCCCGTTTGGAGAAATAGCACTGGTAGGTCCGGTGCAACTTCGGCAATCAAATGCAGCAGAACCGCGCTTTCTGCGCCAAAGCTCGATACAGTTGCAAGATCACCAACCACATTGTCGTCAATCAGATTCGCCAGCATCTCGCGGGTGTCCTGGCCGCGAAACACGCGGTTCAACCGAACGGCGTCCTCGTCTGTAAAACGTGGTGTTGTGTCGATACGGTCAATGGCGCGCTGTATATTCATCAGGTGTCCGGATGCCGCAGTTTCCAAATTGGTGTCCGGTCGTCGGCTGCTGCCTGATAGACGTCAGGCCAGCGATCCAGTGCGGCATTGAAGTCGGTTTCGTTCATCAGAGCATCGGGCTGAAATGCATCGAAGCCGCAGCGGCGCATGTTACCGACTTGATCAACCAGAACGTCGCCGACAGCGCGGATTTCTCCGCCATAGCCAGCCTCGCGCAGGATACGCGCGGCGGAGTAACCGCGGCCGTCGCCGTAGACTGGGAAATTGACTTCAACCAAAGCAATCCGGTCAAGATGCGGCAGCAAGTCGCGTGCATCATCGCCCGGTTCGATCCGCACGGCTGTCGCATTGGATTGATCTAGGAAAGAATCGACGGTCACGCTGGCATGATCGACCGCTTCATCATCACGAAACCGGAACTGCACGCCGTCAGGGCTGGTGCCAATCGGGTCAGTCATAAAGCGCCTCCTTGAATGGCGCCATGCCGATGCGGCGATAGGTGTCGAGGAACC
Source organism: Pontixanthobacter gangjinensis (assembly GCF_009827545.1). Taxonomy (NCBI): domain Bacteria; kingdom Pseudomonadati; phylum Pseudomonadota; class Alphaproteobacteria; order Sphingomonadales; family Erythrobacteraceae; genus Pontixanthobacter; species Pontixanthobacter gangjinensis. The sequence goes on from NZ_WTYS01000001.1 coordinate 1,294,350, forward strand.
GTTCTCCATCCTCCTTTTGGGCAAGGTAGACATCGGTCACAGTTTCGACTGCATCAACCACTCCGGCCTCATCGAAGCCGCGCCCGGTAATTTTGCCGAGAGCAGTGTCTTCCGCTTCGCTACCGCCGAGCGACAGCTGATAATTTTCGACGCCCTTCTTATCGACGCCCAAGATGCCGATATGGCCAGCATGGTGATGCCCGCAGGCGTTGATGCAGCCGGAGATTTTGAGTTTTAACTCGCCCAATATATCGCCTTTGCCGCTGGCTGCGAAACGATCGGAAATTGTCTGCGCCAACGGGATTGAGCGCGCATTGGCGAGGCTGCAATAATCGAGACCGGGACATGCGATGATATCGCCGATTTGGTCCAAATTGGGGGTGCCAAGGCCTGCTTCATCCAACTTGGTCCACAAAGCATGGAGATCGGCAATTCTGACATGCGGCAGGACGATGTTCTGCGTGTGCATTACGCGCAATTCGTTGAAGCTATATTGCTTCGCCAGTTCCGCCATCAAATGCATTTGTTCGGCAGTTGCATCGCCGGGGATGCCGCCAATTGGCTTCAGGCTGATCACGGCGCTGACATAGGCATCATTCTTGTGGCGGTGCGTGTTGCGATCCACCCAAAGTGCGAAATCGGGATCGCTGCGATCAATTGACTTTGGTCCATCGGAGAAATCGGGGTCTTCGAAGAAGGTTCTGATGCGTTCCAGCTCGGCGATTGGAGGCTCGATGCCTTGATCCAGTAAATGCGCGAATTCCTCTTCGACCTGCCGAGTGTATTCTTCTGCACCAAGTTCGTGGACGAGAATTTTGATCCGCGCTTTGTATTTATTGTCGCGGCGGCCGTATCGGTTGTAAACGCGCAGGCAGGCTTCTGAATAGGTCACAAGCTGATCGAGGGGCACAAAGTCGCGGATGTTGGGTGCAATCATCGGTGTTCGCCCCATACCGCCGCCGACATAAAAACTCGCGCCCAAATCCCCATCATCATTACTGACAATCTGGATGCCGATATCGTGCAATCGCATAGCGGCACGGTCCGTATTGCTGGCGATAACCGCAATCTTGAACTTGCGCGGCAGATACATGAATTCCGGATGGAAACTCGACCATTGGCGCAGCAATTCAGCATAGGGACGCGGATCGACCAATTCATCGTGCGCTGCGCCGGCAAAATGGTCTGAGCTAATATTGCGAATGCAATTTCCGCTGGTCTGGATTGCGTGCATTTCAACGTCAGCCAGATCGGCGAGTAGATCGCCCGCCTGTTCCAGCTTAATCCAATTATACTGGATATTTTGGCGAGTGGTGAAGTGGCCATAACCGCGATCATACTTGTCCGCGATATCTGCGAGCACGTGCATCTGGCTGCCATTCAGCGTGCCATACGGTATCGCAACGCGCAGCATATAGGCGTGAAGCTGGAGATAAAGGCCGTTCATCAGCCTGAGCGGCTTGAATTGATCCTCGCTCAACTTGCCGTCGAGGCGGCGCTGGCACTGGTCGCGAAATTCTGCAACGCGGGCATCGACCATATCTTGGTCATATTTATCATAGAGGTACATATCAGATTACCCAATTGCCGATGTCAGGATCGGCTGGTTTGAGAGTCAGGTCAGGCCGCACAGTGGGGCCAAGCGCCCGGATGCGGTCCTTGATGTGATTTGGGCGAGGGGTGCCATCAGCCAATGTCGCTTCTAGTGAATAGGGTACGTTGACACGGCGAGAGCTTTCCTCGCGGGCCAGTATTACTTCTGCATCATCGCCTACCTCGACCGCATCTTCGATATGGATCGACCAGCTTGCGCCATCCCACCACACAACCGCGCCGCTCCTCAGATCATTACCGGTGAGGATAATCATGCCGCGATCTCCAAAGCCACTTGCGCAATTGCTTGGTTATCGCGTGCGGTGACTTCACCGATGATGATTAGAGCAGGGCTTATCACGCGTTCATTCCTGATCAAATCCGGGAGGGCCGCGAGCGGTCCGCGCAACACGCGCATTTCTGGCCGGGCTGCATTTTCGATGATCGCAATTGGCATGTCGGGCGCAAGGCCATCTGCCATTAATTTTTCAGCGATTTGAGGCGCGGTTTTGACGCCCATATAAATCACCAAGGTTCGGTTTTGCCCGGCGAGGCCTGCCCAGTCTTGATCCTTGAGGCCTTTGCACTGGCCCGCGACGAAACTGACGATACTTGCGCTGTCGCGGTGAGTTAACGCGATTTGTGCGGCTGCGGCGGCACCATTGGCAGCGCTGATGCCTGGGACAATTTCGACCCGAACGCCAGCGGCATGGCAATCTTCCATCTCTTCGCCGCCACGGCCAAAGGTGAAGGGGTCCCCGCCTTTCAGACGCACTACATCTCGGCCAGCCTTTGCCTCGCGCACCAGCAACGCGTTGATTTGGTCTTGCGGTAGTGTGTGTTTTGACCGCTGCTTTGCGACCGATACCAGCCGGGCATCGGGCCGCGCCAAGGCCAGAATGGCAGGGTCGACCAAGCCATCATGTACGATCAGATATGCGTTCCGGATCAACCGCGCCGCGCGCAGGGTCAGCAGTTCGGGATCACCAGGACCCGCGCCAACGAGATAGACTGTACCAAAATTTTCCATGCGGCCCAATTGGGCTAAGGGCCGCTGCGCTGCCAGTGAGAATGCGTGTCAGCCAAACAAGCAAACTTGTTGAAAGCCGATGTAACCTATCAAGAAGCTCAGCTTTTATCCTTGTCTACTCGTTGGGCCACAGCGGCGATAAGCTGGTCGAATTGAGCATTGCCGCGCAGGTTCAAATCGCGCTGCGGGAAAGGTATTTCGATGTCATTCTCTTTGAACAGATCCCACAGCTTCTTCAGGACTTCGCTCTTAATGTTGCCAATCCCGGCCTCTGGATCGCGAATCCAGCATTGGATGACGAAATCGACCGAGCTGTCGCCATATTGGTTTAGCCAAGCCGTCGGAGGCGGCGATTTGAGCACGCGTTTGCAGCTTTTTGCGGCCTCGAGCATCAATTTCTCAGCCTCGTGAATGTCGCAATTGTAGGACACTCCGACAGGTATTTGCATGCGGACATTGCGCGATGAATAGGACCAGTTTTCCACCTGATTGATCATCAGATTTTCGTTCGGAATCAAATATTCTTTTTGATCGCGCGTGGTGATCGAAACCGCCCGAATGCCAATTTTCCGGATCTGTCCGAACGTCGAAACACCCGCCTGATCTGCCACAGCAATCACGTCACCCGGTTTGATCGACTTGTCCATCAGCAGAATAATACCGGCAATCAAATTACCGAAGGTCTTTTGCAAACCGAAACCAATCGCCAGACCAAATGCGCCAGAGAATACGGCGAGCGCGGTCAAATCAATACCCAGCAAGTCGATGCCAAGGAAAAAAGCCGCTGCCCAAATTGCGATCGTAGTAAGCTTTTCCGCAAGCAGATGTTGGGTGTCATCGAGCTTTGTGACTCGTTTCAGCAATGCCGAAGATAGACGGGTAGTTACCCAAGCGAGAGCAATCACGAGGAATATCACGCCAATAACGACAAGCCCGTCCCACAAAGAGATCCGCATGTCGCCCACGCTGAATGCCATGGCGTCAAGCGTATCGATCATGCTGCCGACAGTTTCGCTTTTTTCGGTAATCGCTTCTTTGGCTTCGTCAGCCGCGCCAACCGCTTCTGTCGGGGCGACTTCTGGTGCGGCAGGCGCCTGCACAGCAGCCGAACCCTCTCCGTCCGTAGGAACCAGCGTTACCGTGTCACCGGCTTGCAGCGCAGTATCTTGTGCCTCGGTTTCAGGGATTGTGGCTGCAGTTGTCATGCTTGCTCCATGGCCGCGAAGCCCTGTTCTAGATTTTCGATAAGGTCTTGCGGGTCTTCCAAGCCGATGGAGAGGCGAATTGCAAGGTGCGCGCCTGTTCCCCACTCCTTGGGTGGCCATGCGGAATTTGTGCGAATAGGTGCCGGGTCAAACGGAATGGCGAGGCTTTCAAACCCGCCCCAACTGTATCCGATACCGAACAGATCTAGCGCATCGATAAACCGCGCCCGAGCTGTCTCATCGGCGGACTTCAACACAAAGCTGAATAAGCCGCATCCTCCAGCGAAATCGCGTTTCCACAATTCGTGGCCGGGTGCGCCGGGAAGCATTGGGCAAAGGACGTGCGAGACTTCGGGGTGCTGGGCGAGCCATTTGGCGATATCTAGCGCGGTTTTGCTAGATTTATCTAGCCGCACAGGCATGGTTCTGAGGCCGCGAAGCGCAAGCGCCGCATCGTCAGGAGACACCACATGACCGAGCGCTTGCGCCGTCCTGCGCAATTTCGTGTAGTATTTCTTCCCGGCTGACGCGCTGCCCATCATCAGATCGGAATGCCCACCGACGTGCTTTGTAAGCGACATGATAGATATATCGCAGCCATGCTGGAGCGCGGGCAGCCCGAGAGAGCTGCCCCAAGTGTTGTCAATCAAGCTTACCGCGCCATGCTCGCGGGCAATAGCGGTCATCGCGGGGACATCGCAGATTTCCATTGTCAGGCTGCCGGGACTTTCGAGCATGACCGCTTTGGTGCGCGGACAGAATTGCTGTGCGAAGCTATCAAGATCAAGCGGATCGAAGAATCGCGTTACGACACCGAATTGTTTGAGAATGCCGAGCCCCATCATTCGCGTTGGTTCATAAGCGTTGTCGGTTACCAGCAGGACATCGCCGGGCTTGAGCACTGACATCAGCGCGCCAGACAATGCCGCGACGCCGCTGGGGTAAAGGGTGGTTCCAAATGCACCGGACTCCAATTTTGTAAGCGCATCTGATAGTGCCCATTGGGTGGGTGCACCGCGCCGGCCATAGAAGAACTGCCCGTCCTCATTGCGCTTCGCATCGCTGGTGAACGCCTCCATATCCGGATAGAGGTGCGTGCTGGCGCGCCAAACTGGCGGGTTCACCACCGGACCTGTCCATTCTGGTTTGCGTCCTGCGATTACGACCTTGGTATCACGGCGCAGATTTTCATTGTGTTTCGCCATAATCAGTTGGCGGCTCCTATTTCCTTGGGAGTTGCCGGATCGGCGCCCCATTCGCTCCAGCTGCCATCGTACAATGCGCCTTGTTTGCCGAGCAATTGCATTGCGAACAGAACCACCGACGCGGTCATTCCGCTTCCGCAACTGGCAGTGACGGGCTGGTCCAGGTCGATCCCGACTTCGTCAAAGACCGCGCGCAGCTCTGAGGGCGGCTTGAAAGTACCATCTTCACCGAGCAATCGGAGGAAATGCAGGTTGCGCGCTCCAGGAATATGGCCGCCGGCCAAACCGTGGACGGTGTCATCCACTTCGCCTGAAAACCGGCCTGCATCGCGCGCATCGATGATTTGTTCGGACCTTGTCTCGCAATTGGCGATCATCTGTTGCTTATTGCGTACAAAGGACCGATTTTCCGCTCGGACGACAAAGTGCGAAGTCGCGGGCGAGGCAGGCAATTGGGCAGGGCCTTGCTCTACTCTGCGCCCTTCAGCCATCCATTTTGCAAGGCCGCCATCAAGGACAGCGACATTGTCAAACCCGAACATGCGGAAGATAAAGAAAGCGCGGGCCGAGCTTCGAAGAATGCTGTTATCATACAAAATGATGCTGCCTGGCGCCGAGACGCCTAATTCTGACATGCGCTGTGAAAATTGTTCCGCGTTTGGCAGAGTAGCGGGAACTGGAGAGTTCTCGTCTTTCAGGCTGGGCAGGTCAAGAAAACGTGCATCGGGAATGTGGTGGCTCAGGAATTCGGCCCGGGCATCTCGGCCTGCGCCAGGCAAATGTGCTGATGTGTCCAGTATAATTACATCGCCAAGATGGCTGGCGAGCCAGTCGGTGGTTACCAAAATTTCCATTCTACCGGAGTAGCGCCGGAATGGACTTCCGTCGATAGCTCGCATGGCTGCAGCAAGGTCTAGAAATCAGCCGATCTGACGCAGCCCGATATTGCGATAGGTCTGGGCCATCTCATCAAGCCGAAACGGGAGTAATTTACCTTTGCCGCCATCAGGTCTGACACCAACAACAAATGTCTGGACTATTGTATCAATGCTTTCAGCTTCGATCCGCAGCCGCAGAAGGGGAACAAATAATTTTGCGCTGCCTTGTGCGATGGTCTTGATCTGACTGAGCGGTAGGCGGAACTCACCCTTGACCTCTTGTGCGTCCCGGGCTCTGACTTCTGCCACAAATGATGCGAACGCCAATTGGGAGTTGTCATCCGCCAATTGCTCGCTGACCGGTGCCTTGCCATGCGCCGACACTAGATCCGCATAAACTGAAATATCTTCAATTTTTCCGGAACCAAGATTTTGAAGTTCCAAGTGGTAAACTAGTGTTGCGTTCATCACGCTACGGCTGAGGCTCAAGGCGGCCACCTTGGCCTGGAATTTGGATTTGGCAGCCGAGAATTCTACGGGTGGAGGCGTGGGATCTTTTAGTTTCTCAGCAGGCGCTATTTCACTGTTTTTTCCGCCTAAGGCTGGGGCTGTGTTGCGAACCAGAGGCGGTTCGATTTGCGGAACAGTTTCAGCTGCAACTTGTCGTCTCCTCCAGAATAGCAACCCGCCGAAGCCAAGCAACGCAAGCCCGCCGACAATAATGAGCCAGCCGAGCCAGCCGCTTTCATTATCTTGCGAAGTTACAGCCGGATTGGCTGCCGATTGGCCAGCCGTGTTTGGTAGCGCGGCTGAAGGGCGCTGTTCGCTCGGGCCGGTCTGTCCATCGGTGTCCTGCTCCCCGCCTGTTTGCGCCGGCGCAGCAGGCGATACTGATTGTTGCGCCGTTGAAGAGGATTGGGTGGCCTGTCCTGTGGCGCGCGCGGTCGGCGCTTCCCGAGGTGGAGCTGGAGCCCGGCTGCCGTCCCTAACAGGTGCAGTTTGGTTTGGCGCTGGCGTTTGACCACCCGATAGCTCAGCTGTTGGCGCTGCTGTCGGAGCCGGAGTAGGGGTAGGCCTATTAATGACTCTCGGCGCGACGGGAGTCCCCTCCAAATCCACAGGACCCTGAACTTGCGGCGTTGGGGTTGGTGTCGGTGAAGGTTGGAGTTGAAAATCGCGCACAGCACCGGGGGACGCAGCCAGAGGGGCAGCGAGTGCAATCGCGATCAAGGAAAGGGTCAATCGGAAGGTTTTCATCTGTCTCAAGAAGTCCAGCAGGGCGGCGCTGAATAGGGTCTGAATCCTGCAATGGCTACAGGTGACTTGTGCTAAGGGCGCGATCACGGCATCAGCGCGGCATGAGTGACACACATTCCGCCAATGCCGCACCCCAATTTCTGGGCCAGCAAACCCCGTTACCTGCTTCACCGGAGGAGGCAGTTCTCGACTATGTCCCCAATCCTCGTGCGGGGGCGCTATATCTGACGCGTTTTGCCGCGCCGGAATTTACGTCACTTTGCCCGGTGACAGGGCAGCCTGATTTTGCGCACTTGGTGATTGATTACGCGCCTGGCGAAACGATCGTCGAATCGAAAAGCCTCAAATTGTTTCTGGGTAGTTTTCGCAATCATAATGGCTTTCATGAAGATGTTACGGTCGGTATCGGCCAACGGCTGTCAGATGAGATGAAGCCGCGCTGGTTGCGGATAGGCGGATATTGGTATCCGCGGGGCGGTATTCCGATTGACGTTTTCTGGCAAACTGGCGCGCCGCCGGAGGGGCTATGGGTCCCAGATCAGGGTGTGCAGGGCTATCGCGGGCGAGGGTAGGTCCGCAATTCCTTCATGCCGTAATTATGGGCTCTTACCATCACCCTGAATATGTAAGGCCGTGCTTTGGGTGCTGGTCATGCCCCCTTTCGGCGCAGACTACGGTGATGTTGATCATCAAGACATTTCGCGAATCGAAATCGCGCGGGTCGCAAATCCGTCGTGGCAAACCGTAAGCAAGGCTTATTACGAAGCTATCGCTCCGTCTTATAGCGATTGTTGAGAGACCGGCTGCCGCGGCATCCGAATTGTCTTTCCAAGGGATGCTATTTCAGGCGTCGGCCTTGGTCTGGTCCGTGAATTGATTGTGGCTACATTCTACACACGCGTGAACGTATCGCCAATTTATGATGATGGCCCGCTCGAATTTGATTCGCAGAGGTGGCCATGGGCTAGGCAATATGCAGGCTAGGACAAGCCCGATTGACGCATCGTTCGGGCTTGGCAGGCAGCGCGGGCTAGCATTGCACACGGTCAGATTTTCTGACGCCCCCTCCGGCCCGTGATCACGGCCTTGAGCGCAAGCGTCGGCGATTCGTGAAAAATGGTGCCGGCTTGAGGATTCGAACCCCAGGCCTGATGATTACAAATCAACTGCTCTACCAACTGAGCTAAGCCGGCCCATTATCTTGCAACCAAATTGGCTGCGGCGCGCCCTTTGCTTCAAAATGTACCAAAGGTCCACCCCTCAGTTGCAGCTATTTTTGCTGTGAGCGATTTTGGTGCCCATCGACGCGGGTTTTTTGCGACCTTTCGAAGCCAAGCAGCAGTCAAAATTGCATCGGCACTGTGGTCGTCCAACTCGCCCGATTCGCTTGGAAATTTTGATCCCAAGACCTTTAATGCGCTGGCCAAGTCAGCGTAATTCCGTATCTTGCTCCGGCCAGCATTTCTACCTGCCTCGATTGCCGCGAGGCCAGTGTATATTTCGGTGATGACCGACCCGGAATCGGGGACTGGATCAATCGGCCAGACCGGAAGTTTGCCGCCTAATTTGTGTAAAACCCGCATTCCGGTGAGGCTGGATTTCCCCACCTGCGCTGCGCCTACGAGGTTGAAATTGCTGTAAGGTTTACATCCTTGAGCTTCTTGCGCACGTTCTGTTACGCGGAAGCGGCCCCTTTTGTGTTGGGCGCTCGCTGCATGGAATCGGTCGCCTTCACGCCCGCCATGGCGGCGGAAATAGCGGGAAAGCTGAGGGTGATCGACCAGGCTGGTAGCTTCGAGATTGGGGTCGTTCTCGCAGATGGTGTCGATCAGCTGCCATAGGCTACGCGCATCTGATGGACTGCTGGGCCAATCTGGAAAGAACGACCCGAAATCTTCAAATGGAAGCGAGATGCCCAAATCCAGTCCTACCAGAGTATCGGCGGGAAGATCATAGGTCAGAAAGTCCAATACGTCAGCGCGCGACCAATTTTTATCGCGATGGATCAAGGTAGGAGAATAGTTGCCCGCTTTGCACATCGCAAGCGCGATGCCCGGTTGACGTGCGCCAATTGCGCCCGACCAATCCACCGCTAGAAAATTTCGGAAGCGGCCCGGATACATTAGCCGCGAAGTTCTTTGCGTTTCTTGTCCCACCAATCCATGCGTTCGCGTACTTTGCGTTCGAATCCGCGCTCTACTGGTGCATAATACTCCTGCGGTACCATGCCATCAGGCCAGTAATTGTCGCCGGAAAACCCGCCTTCCGAATTGTGGTCATAAGCATAGTCTTTTCCGTAACCGATATCCTTCATCAGCTTGGTCGGGGCGTTCAGGATATTCTGAGGCGGCGAAAGGCTGCCCGTTTCTCGTGCACTTTTGAAAGAGGCCTTTTGGGCGATATAGGCGGCGTTCGATTTGGGGGCTGTGGCCAGGTACAGACAGGCCTGTACAATCGCGACCTCTCCTTCTGGACTGCCGAGAAATTCATACGCCTGCTTGGCAGCGAGGCATTGCGTTAGCGCCTGAGGGTCGGCCAAACCGATGTCCTCGCTGGCAAATCGCACGAGGCGACGCAGGACATAGAGCGGTTCTTCACCAGCCGTCAGCATTCGCGCCATATAATAAAGTGCGGCCTGAGGGTCGGAACCGCGCAGGCTTTTATGTAGCGCGGAAATCAAATTGTAATGGCCGTCGCGGTCTTTGTCATAGACCGCAACGCGGCGTTGCAGAAACTTGCCAAGTGCCTGCGGGCCTAGCTGCGAGGCAATCTTGGCAGCGTAAAGCGTCTCGGCTTGGTTTAGCAAGAAGCGCCCATCACCATCAGCCGAGGCGACCAGCGCGTCGCGAGCTTCGGCTGTTAGCGGGAGGCGACCTTCCAATTGTTCGGCGCGATCCAGCAAGGTTGAAAGCGCAGTTTGATCGAGCCGCTGGAGGATCAACACTTGGGCCCGGCTGAGCAAGGCTGCGTTGAGAGCAAAGCTGGGATTCTCTGTCGTCGCGCCGACCAGAGTCACAGTTCCACGCTCGACGAATGGCAAGAAGCCGTCTTGCTGTGCGCGATTGAAACGGTGAATTTCGTCAACGAATAATAGTGTTCGCTGTCCCGCTTTGCTGGCGGCTTCAGCAGCCGCAAAGGCCTTTTTGAGGTCGGCAACACCCGAAAATACCGCGCTAATCGCCTCAAAACGCATCCCCACAGCATCTGCGAGCAAACGCGCAGTGGTCGTTTTGCCCGTGCCGGGCGGCCCCCATAATATCATCGAGGACAATTTACCCGCAGCGACCATCCGCCCGATTGCGCCTTCGGGCCCCGTCAGGTGGTCTTGCCCAACGACTTCGCCGAGAGTGCCGGGGCGCAATTTGTCAGCCAGCGGTGAATCGCTGGTCGGATTATCGCGCGGTGTCTCTGGCGGAAGGTCATCTGGAAACAGGTCGGTCATTCGTCGGATCAGATAGACGCTTTGCCGATGGATTGCATTAGCCTCTTGTCAAATCACGAATAAGATATATCTTAGAGCTATCTTAATTATATCGTGAGGAGCGCAATATGAGAATTTATGGAAAACGAGGAGGCCGCAAAGGCTTTCCATTCGAGGCAATAATGGCTGCAAGTCGCGGCTGGGATGGCGGGCGTCATTGGGGTGATTGGGGCGGTGACGACATGCGCCGCCACGGCCGCAAGAACCGGCGCCGCGTGTTCGGCAGCGGTGAATTGCGCCTGGTTTTGCTCCGGCTGATCGCCGATGAACCGCGTCACGGCTACGAGCTAATCAAAGCGGTAGGCGAGCTAACCGGCGGAACTTATGAACCGAGCCCAGGGGCGGTCTATCCGACGCTGTCGCTGCTGGCTGATGAAGGATCGATTGCAGACAGCAAAGCCAACAAAGGTGATGAATCGCGAAAAGCGTTCAAAGCCACCGAAAATGGGCTTAAAGAGCTTGAAGAGCGTTCAGACGAGATTGGCGCGATCATGGAGCGACTGTCGGCAATGTCCGGCCGCGAGGAACGAACTCGAGCGCCCGAAATGTTCCGTGCGATGGGCAACCTTGCCGGAGTCCTGAAGCACAAATATCGCGGCGGCGGGTTCAATGAGAAAGACCTGGAGGAAATCGTCGATATTATCGATGATGCAGCCAAGCGGATCGAGCGGCTTTAACGCTTGCGTTTGATGCAAGTGCTCTAATTGTGCTAGTTTCCCTTCATCAATTTGATGGAGGGGAACATCATGCCAGATTTACCAACTAAAACGCCGTGGCATTTATGGGTCGTTGGCGTGCTGTCGTTGCTGTGGAATGCAGTAGGGGCAAATGACTACACCCAGACCCAATTGCGGAACACCGACTATATCAAAGCCGGTGTCGAGCCGATGGGAATCGATTTCCAAACCGCACTGACCTATTTTGAAGGCTTCCCGGCCTGGGCTGAAGCATTTTGGGCAATTGGAGTGTGGGGAGCGGTAGCAGGTTCGCTGTTGCTACTGTTTCGGAGCCGCTTTGCGCTGCATGTGTTTGGCGCATCTTTTCTCGGTCTGGTGGTCACGACATTCTACCAATTCGGGAATCCGATTCCGGGCGACTATGACAGAACCATTCCGACCATATTTACGGCCATACTGTGGATTATCGCGATCGGGCTGATCTTGTATGCTCGCCGTCAAACTGCGGCAGGCGTTCTGCGCTAAGTCTTACTTTGCACGTGCTTCGATCAGGCGGATATAGGTGTCTGCCACCGCCTGATTGATTGCGTCCCAACTGAAATCCAGACTGCGTTTCTCGCCCGCATTGCCGTGTGCGGAGCGCAAGGCATCGTCGGTCAAATAGGGTGCGATTGCATCGGCAAAGTCACCCGCTGCGCCGGGCGGCACGAGTGCGCCCGATTCTCCGTCTTGGACCAGGCTTTGGCTACCGGTTGCAGCTGACGCCACCACTGGCAGGCCGCAAGCCATCGCTTCAAGGGTCACATTCCCGAACGTTTCGGTGATCGATGGGTTGAAGAACACATCCCCGCTGGCGAGCGCCTTGCCGAGGTTTGCTCCGCTTTGAAAACCTGCGAAAATGCCGCCAGGCAAGTTCTGCTCAAACCATTTTTGCGCGGGGCCTTCACCGATCACCAGCACCTTATGCGGCAATTGCTTTTTGCGTAGCTGAACGATGGTTTCGGCAAATATATCGAGCCCCTTTTCCATGACCAAACGGCCGAGGAACACAATCGCGGTGTCATCATCCGCGATGCCCAGCGATCGCCGCCATTCCATATCGCGCTTGTCTGATGCGAAAATTGTCCGGTCTACGCCGCGTGACCAGATCGAGATATCGTCATGCATTCCCTGCTCGCGCAGAATTTCTATCTGGCTTTCCGACGGTGCAACCAAGCCGTCGCAGCGGTGGTAAAACCGGCGAAGCATCGCTTCGACCCACGGTTCGGTAAAGCCCAATCCGTAATAGCGCGGATATGTTTCGAACCGTGTATGGACCGATGCCAAAATTGGCACATCTTGACCGCGTGCCCAGCTGACTGCTCGATGCGCTGAAGCATCGGGCGAGGACACATGAAGGATGTTCGGTTTAAACGTCTCGATATCTTCACGGACCCGTTTCGGAATGCCCAGAGGAAACCGGAATTCGCCGCGACCGGGAAATGGGACGGATGGCAGGCTGACAAGATCGCCTTGCGGTTCAAACGCCGGCGTTTGCGTGGTCGGCGCATAGACGCGGACCTGCGCGCCCTGACGCAGCAAATATTCAACGAGGCGATTAAGCGCCTGATTCGCGCCATCGCGAACGTAGTTATAATTGCCGCTAAAAAGGGCAATGCGAAGATCAGACGTCTGCATGGTTGGAGCGCTTTATCCTGCCGCGCAGCATTTGGCGAGAGTGAGTTGGCCGTAAACTTGGAGCCGTCCACCGCTTCATAGGTTTGTTCGCTTGACAGCGTGCGCCGCGCCTTTAGTGACGCGGACGGGCCACGCGGTCCCAACGCCGCGCGAGCTCTCTGTAAGGAGAGAATACAATGACTAACGTAACACCTCAGGGCGCAGCAGCGCGCCTGACTATGCCGGCGCTCAAACCTGAGCGTCCATTTTTTTCGTCCGGACCAACTGCCAAATTCAATGGCTGGTCGGCGAGCAATCTCAAAACCGAAGCACTGGGCCGTTCGCACCGTTCGGCTGTGGGCAAGGCGCGGCTGAAATATGCGATCGACCTGACGCGTGAGTTGCTGGGCGTTCCCGACGATTACCTGGTCGGCATCATGCCCGGCTCTGATACGGGCGCACTCGAATGCGCGATGTGGACCATGCTTGGCGCGCGTCCCGCGACCGTCGCTGCATGGGAAAGCTTTGGCAATGTGTGGATTCAGGATGCGGTAAAGCAGCTCAAGCTGAAAGATTTGACCGTGCTCGACGCCGGTTACGGCGAAATCCCCGATCTGGCCAGTATTCCTCAAGACAACGACGTTGTCTTTACATGGAATGGCACAACGTCGGGGGCCAGGATTGAAAACACCGATTGGCTCGCGGCTGACCGGTCTGGTATCACTATAAACGATGCCACTAGCGCAGTCTTTGCGCAGGAAATGGATTGGGCGAAGCTCGATGCCACAACCTTCAGTTGGCAAAAAGTGATGGGTTCCGAAGCGCAGCATGGCATGTTGATCCTCAGCCCTAAAGCGGTGGCGCGGATCGAAAGCTATGATCCCGAATGGCCGCTGCCAAAGTTGTTCCGCCTGAAGAAAGGCGACAAGATTAATCAAGGCATCTTTGTCGGCGAAACGATCAATACGCCCAGCATGCTGGCGACCGAGGACTACATTCTCGCGCTTGAATGGGCAAAATCAATTGGCGGACGTCAGGCGATGTTTGACCGGGCTGATGCCAACGCCAAGATCATGACCGACTGGATTGAAAATACGCCTTGGCTGCGCAACATGGTGCCCAACCCGGCTCAGCGCACCAACACTGGCGTATGCTTCGTTTTTCAGGGCGAATATTATGACGGCCTCTCGCCAGAAGATCAGGCTGCTGTCCCCAAAACCATTGCCGGAATGCTCGACAAATTGGATGTTGGATATGATTTCAACGGCTACCGCGATGCACCACCGAGTCTACGTGTTTGGTGCGGCGGGACGGTCGAGCAAGAAGATTTGCGCCGGCTGATCCCCTGGATCGAATGGGCTTACGCCGAAATTCAGAAGTGATCTGAGCCCCAGCGACGGCTGGGGCCACCCTCAATCAGCGCGACATACAATGCGGTCCCATCCCGCGGTGGGCTTCACGCGAAGGAAATTTTAATGACCAAACCTAAAGTCCTTATCTCCGATAAGATGGACCCGAATGCAGCACGTATCTTTACCGAACGCGGCTGCGACGTTGATGTAATTACTGGCGAAAATCCTGAGGAACTCGCTGCTCGTATTGGCGAATATCATGGCCTTGCAATCCGGTCTTCGACGACAGTCACACCTGCAATCCTTGACGCTGCGACAAATTTGAAAGTCATAGGCCGCGCTGGCATCGGGGTCGACAATGTCGATATTCCCTATGCCTCGGGCAAGGGCGTGGTTGTGATGAATACACCGTTCGGGAATTCGATCACGACTGCCGAGCACGCAATTGCGCTTATCATGGCACTGGCGCGTCAAATTCCGGCTGCGGACGCGCGCACTCAAGCGGGCGAATGGCCCAAGAGTGCATTCATGGGCGTCGAAGTAACGGGCAAGACGCTTGGCCTGATTGGTGCCGGCAATATCGGTTCCATCGTCGCCAGCCGCGCGCTCGGTCTGAAAATGAAGGTGGTCGCATTCGATCCCTTCCTGACCGAAGACCGCGCGATTGAAATGGGCGTTGAAAAAGTCGAATTGGACGGGCTGCTTGCGCGCGCCGATTTCATCACCTTGCACACTCCGCTGACTGATCAAACGCGCAACATTCTGAGCCGTGAAAATCTGGAGAAAACTAAACCGGGCGTTCGCATTGTGAACTGCGCGCGTGGCGGATTGATCGACGAAGAAGCGCTGAAGGATTTGCTTGAATCGGATCATATCGCTGGCGCTGCGCTCGATGTGTTCGCCGTCGAACCAGCCAAGGAAAGCCCTCTTTTCGGGACCAAGAATTTCATTTGCACCCCGCATCTGGGTGCGTCGACCAACGAGGCACAAGTGAATGTTGCGCTGCAAGTGGCCGAGCAAATGGCCGACTATCTGGTCAATGGCGGCGTCACCAATGCGCTGAACATGCCTAGCCTAAGCGCTGAGGAAGCGCCTAAGCTGAAGCCATACATGGCGTTGGCGGAGAAGCTGGGTTCGCTTGTCGGGCAATTGGCACATGGCAATCTGACGAAAATCAACATCGAGCGTGAAGGTGCCGCAGCGGACCTTAACGGGAAGCCGATTACAGGCGCAGTTCTGGCGGGCTTCATGCGGCAATATTCCGACACGGTGAATATGGTCAACGCGCCTTATCTGGCGAAGGAGCGCGGCATGGAAGTGCGCGAAATCCGCAATGAGCGCGAGGGTGTCTATCACACGCTATTGCGCGTCACCGTCGCGACAGAGCAGGGCAACCGGTCCGTCGCAGGCACTTTGTTCGGCAGCGAAGCGCCGCGTCTGGTGGAGATTTTTGGCGTCGGTATCGAAGCCGATTTGCAAGGCGATATGCTCTATATCGTCAACGAAGATGCCCCTGGCTTCATCGGCCGGATCGGGTCTCTGCTTGGTGAAAACGGCATCAATATCGGTAACTTTAATCTGGGTCGGCGCGATGGTGGCGGGGAAGCAGTCGTGCTGTTGTCAGTCGATCAGCCAATCCCGGCGGAAGTCGTCAAGCAAGCTTGCGCGCTGGAAGGCGTTAAGGTTGTAACGCCGCTGGCGTTTTAACTTCCACTTCAACAACCCCGCCTAATTCCGTCATTCTCGCTTTCGCGAGCGTGACGGATTGGGTAGAGGTCTGCCCATGACACAATCGACCGACGATCTGCTGCCCGAAGGGCTCTCCGACCGCTTGCCCAAAGAGGCGGCAGTCGCAACGCATGCGATGCGGGCCGTTCTCGGTACGATGGATGCGCATGGCTATGACCGAGTGCGTCCGCCGTTGGTAGAATTTGAACGGTCAATGGCCGAACGCATGGGCAAAACGGCTGATAGCGACAGTCCGCGCCGGATGTTCCGCTTCGTCGATCCGGCCAGTTTACGCACGCTGGCGCTCCGATCCGACATGACCGTACAAGTCGGGCGCATGGCCGCGACCTCGCTCGCCGCCGCGCCGCGTCCGTTGCGGCTTTGTTACGCGGGCGAAGTGGCGTTGATTAAGGCGGATCAGCTCGATCCTGCGCGTCAGAAATTGCAATTGGGCGCTGAGCTTATCGGCAGCGATACAGTCGAAGCTGCCGGAGAGATTGTCTCGCTAGCGATAGAAGCGCTTGAAGCAGCTGGTGCCGCCGGCATTTCTGTCGATTTCACACTGCCCGATCTGGTCGACGTGCTGTCGGACAAAGCGATGCCGCTTGCCTCTGACCAAATTGGGGCGGTGCGCCGCGAATTGGACACCAAGGATGCAGGCGGCTTGGCCGCTGTTCCCGGTGGTAACGCCTATTTGCCGCTGCTTTATGCAACGGGTGCCTTTGAAGATGCGATTGAACGGCTTTGCAGCATCGATGCCGGAGGCGCGCTGACATCCCGAATTGAAGGCTTGAAGGCAATAGCCTCTCGCGTTGGCGGCCGTGCCAGAGTGACGCTCGACCCGACTGAGCGGCACGGTTTCGAATATCAAAGCTGGTTCGGCTTTACCATCTATGCCGATGGCGTGCGCGGTGCGCTTGGGCGGGGCGGAACTTACGCAATTGGCGGGAGCAATGAAGCGGCGACAGGCTTCTCGCTTTATATCGACGCTTTGATCGACATCCTAAGCCGCGATGCCCAGCGCAAGGCACTTTTCCTGCCAATGGGTCATGATGCGCCGACCGCAGCGGCGTTGCGCGCCGAGGGGTGGCGCACGGTTGCCGCCCTATCTGCCGATGATGATGGGCAGGCGCTGGGTTGTACTCACGTTTTGGAAGGCGGCACTACGACCGCTTATTAGGCAATGGCCAATTACGGAGGCCAATCACGGACAGGCGCCAAGCCGTGGCCAAAGCGTTCTGAGCCGAGCTGAAATTAAGAGCGAGAGCCTCGTTTGCAGTGAAGAGCCGGAGCCCTGTTTGCAGTGACGGGCATCCGTTCAGGTGCCAGTTTTCAGAAGAGAGACCCGGCGGACCCTACCATCCAAAGGACCATTATTGACCTCCACCAAGCCTTTCCTTTTTAACTTTCCAAGAGAAAGATAAAATCCACGATACGAAGAATTAGAAGCAATCATGACTTCTTTAATTCGCGGGCTCTCGTTTATCAGCAGGAAGAAATAGATTTTTCCCTCTGTGGTAAGAATGTCAAAGGGTGTGTTTCTCGCGAAAGACATGAATTCTTCGACAGCTTTTTGGCTGAGAACGGCTGCGCCCTCACCATCGACCGAATTGTGATCGTTCACTTGTTAAATAGCCTTGCATTTGAAGAGGGTTCAAAATTGATGTAAATTTTTGAACCTGTCAACAATTCAAGGAATTTTGTCTGTTATATACATCAGTTTATTATATATATGATGTATATATATCAAGTATAAATTTAGCAACAAGCAAGTAAACTTTTGATGTAAATGCTTATATATAAAAATTGCAGCCATTAATATTTGGTTTAAACTTCCCACTGTCCTATCGAATGACCCGCTAAGCCGAGATGGTCTCGGGCCTTCGGCCAAATTTATACAGCGACTAGGGGAATATTTTTTATGAGTAACTACAATAGCAAAAGCTTCACAGGAAAGTTCGCGGTTGCATTACTCGCAACTACCGCAATCGGCGGCCTTTCTTCGGGCACTGCGTTCGCACAAGCTGCGACAACTTGCTTCACCGATTTCAACGGAACAGTTGTTTGCCAGGATGGTACCGGTAATACGGATGTCTATTTCGAGGGCGATCTTAACTACGGTGCCATGGGTGACGGGGCATACAATGATCTCGATGGCAAGATCGATGCGACAACACCTTCGGATGCCGATGTAGAAGCCGCTGCTGACGATGTGGCTGCAGCACAAGCTGCCGCAGATCAGATCGCTGCTGATCAAGCTGCTGTGACAGCAGCTTTGACGCAAGCTAACCTCGACGCTCAAGCTGCTGCTGCTGATGCCGCTGCTGCTCAAGCCGCCGCAGATGCTGCTGCTGCTGACGCTGCTGCTGCTGCTGCAACATCAACTGCCGCTTTCGATGCCGCAGCTGATGATTTGACTGATGCGAACGTTGCTCTAGGCGCAGCGAACACTGATTTGAGCGCGGCGAATACTGCTGTATCCGACGCTCGCACGGCGTTTGATAATGACCAGAGCCAAGCAAATCTCGATGCGTTGAATGCTGCACTTGCTGACCAAGCTGCCGCACAAACTGCAGCAAATGCCGCATCTGATGCCGCTGCAACTGCGCTCGCAGCATCGAATACAGCTGCAACTGAACTTGCTGCTGCACAAGCGGCATCAACTGCTGCTGCGACTGCTGCAGCGACTGCCGCAGCCGCGACAGCCGCTGCAAACAATGCATTGCAAACATCGCTTGCTGGTAGCGCCGACTTCGTCGACGCTATCACCACCGCTGGCTTCACTGCTGATACCACAGGCCTCGCAGCTCTTAACGATGCCGGCGCAGCCGAAGCTGCTGCTTTGGCAGCGGCTATCGAATTCGAAGATAATCTCGATAACGTTGCGAATACTTTCATCCGCGCTCAAGAGGTTCTCGTCGCAGCTGCTGAAAATGCCAACCCTGCAATCGCAGCGGCATCGCAAGCTCTGCTTGGTGACGAGCGTGCTGAAGAAACCAACGCAGAAGTCGAAGTGATTGCTGCTTTGGTTGACCACGAAGGTCGCATCACTGCCAACACCGATGGTCTTGCAGCTGAAGTGATTGCGCGTACAGAGGCTGATACAGCACTCGGTATTCGGATCGATGATGAAGCGGCAATTCGCGGCATGGCAGATTTGGCACTTGGTGTTCGCATCGACGATGAAACGACTGCTCGTATCGCTGGCGACAACAACCTTCTTGGTTTGCTCAACGACGAAACAAGCGCCCGTATCGCTGCGGATACTGCGATCACCAACCGGTTGAACGGTGTTGATAGCCGTCTGAACGGTATTGATACACGCCTTGATCGTATGGATGATAGCATTGCTAGCTCGACTGCAACTGCAATCGCGCTTGGCGGTGCTGGCTTCTTGCCTGACATGAAGTTCAACCTGGCAATGAACATGGGCTTCTATGATGGCGCACAGGCTGTCTCGGCAACCATGGGCTACCGTGTAAGCGACTCCATCGCATTCACAGCCGGTGTTGCTGGCGGCCTGAACAAAGGCGGCCAAGTCGGCGGCCGTGTTGGCGTGATCATCGGCTTCGGCGGCGAATGATCTGACTGACTAAGCAGTAAAAAGGGACCCGGTAGCTTCCGAGCTGCCGGGTCTTTTTTTGTCTGTTAAACAAGTGTTTCGATCCGAACCTTCTCTCAGTCCAGCATTGTTAAGCCATTTTGCTCGCTTGACTCCGGCGCACTTGCCAACCTAACGCTCACCCTCAAATTGGCGGCTCGCTCCGGTCCGCTTTTATTCCATCCCCTACGTCGAGTCCTGTCGAAGGACGTTTGAGGATCCCCGGGCAGGGGTGAAGGTATATCCATGGCTAATGTTACTGTAATCGGTGCCCAATGGGGCGATGAAGGCAAAGGCAAGATCGTCGACTGGCTGGCCAGCCGCGCCGATGCGGTTGTTCGCTTTCAGGGCGGGCATAATGCCGGGCATACGCTGGTTATTGATGGCAAGGTATTCAAGCTTAGCCTGCTTCCCAGCGGCATTGTTTCGGGCACGCTGTCGATTATCGGTAATGGTGTCGTGCTCGACCCGTGGGCCCTGAAAAGCGAGATCGAAAAGCTTGAATCGCAAGGTGTGAAGATCACCGATGACAATTTTGCGATTGCAGATAATTGCCCCCTGATCCTGCCGATCCACCGCGATTTGGACGGCCTGCGCGAGACCGCGGCGGGTAGCGGTAAGATCGGAACAACCGGCCGCGGCATTGGCCCCGCCTATGAGGATAAAGTTGGCCGGCGGGCCATCAGGGTTTGCGATCTGGCGCATCTCGATAAGATGGATTCGCAACTTGACCGCCTATGTGCGCATCATGATGCATTGCGTGCCGGCTTTGGCGAGCCTCCGGTGGACCGCGAGCGATTGCTGAAGGACCTGGCGGATATTGCCGATTTCGTTCTTCGGTTTGCGCAACCGGTGTGGAAACGACTGAAGAAAGTGCGCAAGGCAGGCGCGAAAATTTTGTTCGAAGGCGCGCAAGGCGTGCTGCTCGATGTCGATCACGGCACCTATCCCTTCGTAACCAGTTCAAACACGGTTAGCGGCACTGCCGCGAGCGGTTCGGGCCTTGGGCCCAATTCGACCGGCTATGTGCTGGGCATTGTGAAGGCTTACACTACCCGTGTCGGCAGCGGGCCGTTCCCGACCGAACTGGACGATGATGCCGGACAGCGTCTGGGCGAACGGGGCCATGAATTTGGCACTGTAACCGGACGTCAGCGGCGCTGCGGTTGGTTTGATGCGGTGATCGTGCGCCAAAGCTGCTCGATCAGCGGTGTGACCGGCATTGCGCTGACCAAGGTCGATGTCCTCGACGGGTTCGACACGGTTAAAATCTGCACCGGATACCGGCTGCGCGGGAAGATCATGGATTATTTTCCCGCCCATGCCGCCGATCAGGCCGAGGTCGAGCCAATTTACGAAGAAATGGACGGCTGGCATGAGAGTACCGCGGGCGCGCGCAGCTATGCCGATTTGCCTGCCAATGCGATCAAATACATCCAGCGAGTGCAGGAATTGATCGAAACACCAGTGGCGCTGGTTTCGACCAGCCCTGAACGTGAAGATACAATCCTGATGCGCGATCCATTCGAGGATTGACGTTGGTTTCACCCCTCCCGTTTGCGGGAGGGGGCAGGACTGGGCTTCCGGCTTCTGTTGATGTTAAGAAGCCGTAATGAAGCACATTAGCTTGATATTGTTCATCATAGCGGCACTGGGACTTACCGCTTGCCAGCCAACCCCCGGTATTGCGGTTGCGCAGCCGCCGGTTGCTGACTTCATCCTGATCGACAAATCAGACCGCACTCTGACGCTGTTCACCGCTGGTAAGCCGACCAGGGTTTACAGCGATATATCATTCGGCGCTGCGCCCACGGGTCATAAGCAATTTGAAGGCGACGAGCGGACGCCCGAAGGCCGTTATACAATTGATACGCGCAACCCGAATAGCGCTTACCACCTCAGCCTTCGCATTTCCTATCCCAATGAACGTGACCGCGCCTTTGCCGAGGCGCAGGGCCGCGATCCGGGCGGCGAAATCTTCATTCACGGGCAGCCCAATGCACTAACCGCAGGGCGTCTGACCGGCGACTGGACCGATGGCTGTATCGCGGTTTCCAATGCCGAGATCGAGGAATTGTGGAAAGCTGTGCCCGACGGGACAGCAATCGATATACAGCAATGAGGAAACCGTCTTGACTTGATCTTCCTTTGTTCTCATCATGTTCCAAATCAGGAGTCGGAAGATGAGCAGGGTAACACATAGAGCGGACATTCTGTCCGAGACGGATTTTCAATATCAGGCGACTGAGCTCACCCGAGATGCGGCGAATGATCCGGCGGGTGTGCCCTTGGCCGTGTCGATATTCGCTGATCGCTCGCATATCCGCGACACAATCCGCGATGATGCGCTTGCAGCAGGTTTCCGGCTCGGCAAAGTGGGTGATATAGCGGAATTGCTGGATGGTGCGGCGATTGCACTGGGTGATGCAGTGCTGATCGATTGTCCGGTGGTCGATGCCGCAATCCTGGCCTCGCTATGCAGGCTCGATAATCGCGCTGTCAACACGGGCGCCAAACTGGTTGTTTCAACCAGTGTGGAGGCGCTCGACGATGTGTTTGCATGCCTCGACAAATCCGATCCGCAGCTATTGGTGGAACCCGCTAGGGGCGAACGCGTAATTGCGCTTGGCCGAGTGTTAGCCATGATGCCTGGCATGCGATTGCGTGAACTTTCCGGTGATGACAGGCTGACGCTAATCCGGCTGACCGAACAGGTCGCGCAGATTGCCGACCGACTCGAGCGAATGGGTGCGAAGGGTCAGGCTGATGATGGCGGCGCATTTCGGTTTGAATCGTCCAAGCAGGCCTTTGCAGGACAGGGCGCGGAAGATGGTACCGCCCAACTGATCCGAAAGCCAAAGCCACCGCTGCCCGATCCGCGACTGGTACGGCAAATCATCCGTCAACGCGAAGCAAGGGCTACGTTCTTCGATGCGGAATTATTTGCTGATCCGGCATGGGACATATTGCTCGACCTGACAGCTGCGCGAGCCGAGCATGCGAGAGTATCAGTGACCTCGCTATGTATCGCCAGCGGTGTCCCGCCGACAACTGCTCTTCGCTGGATCAGCCAGATGGTCGAGGCCGGGCTGCTTGAACGGGTGAAAGACGAAGAGGATAAGCGCCGAGCATTCATTGCGCTAAGCGACAGAGCAGCCGAAGCGATGGGGCGCTATTTTGCCGAGATAGGGACGGATGCAGCGCGGTTGGTCTAATGTAACCTGCGTTTAGATTATCAAAGTCAAATCAGGCAGATAGTTCACCAAAGAATCCGATGACCTTAACGATCTTCCCACCGTCATTAACCTCGGTGACGTCGAAGCCAGACATCAGCAGCTTGTCGCCCATGTGGATTGCCCAGTGGTAACGGCAGTGGTTATTTTGGATATCGACCCGGCTTGTCCTTGAATAGACCGCCCCTGGTATCTGCTTCTTTACAGCGTGGACCATCGCGACAAACGCTTCGACACCCATGATGTTATGATTGGGGTCTACGAAATGAACATTATGCTCCAGCGCAGTCTCTGCAAGTTTCAGGACGTCGCCTTCATCTGGCGCATTCCATGCGGCAAGCATATTATCTAGGTTTTGGAGATATAATTCCATGGTTTTTACCTTCTAATTCCAGGTTGTGCGCAGCATTAGCCCACTTCACGCTCGCCTTAAAATAACCGTTAGTCCCGTCAGCGGCTCGTCAAATGGTAATTCCCTCCGCAAGGCATCAGCCCTCGCACGGTCTAGAATCGACACCGGAACGCTCGCTTCATAAAGCAGATTATCAACCGTACCGAGCAGTCTAGCCTGACGCAGGGTCAGGTCTTCGGGATCATCGCTGGTCAGATGGATTTCAATAGATTGTGAACCGGCGGGTTCGTCTGCATCAGCGAGCCATTGTTCCACATGCTTAGCCGAATCTGCATTAAGCGGATCCAGAATTCCGCCTTCGACTAGCGCCCCGTCAAGTGCGTTTCGGCGATCTGATCCATCAGGAAAGCGCGCTCTCATCGCCTCGCGGCTAGTCTCCAGCTTCGAGGCGAGCGCACCTAGCGACTGGGGAAGCAATCTCTCGAGCCTGAGCCGTAATTGCTTGGCCAGCCCCGCCGATGCGCCCGAGGTGCCAATCGCAATCAGCACGGGGTCACGGTCGAGGATGCTTGGCGTAGTAAAATCGCATAATTCGGGCCGGTCGGCGACGTTGACGAGCAGGCCCTTATCGCTCAATCGCCGCGCCGCCGCCATGGCCTCGCGCTCATCGTCCAGCGCTATGAACGCGAGTTTTGCGTGGTGCGCTTCGGTCTCGCTGCAGGGGGTGCCGCCGGCGCGTTCGACCAGACGCTTCTTCGCTTCGCCCATCTCGCCTTCGCCAATCACGACAACGCGCGTTCCGGCGATGCGGTGAAGCAGGGGGAGGGAGCGGATCATGGGTTGATCATAGCCAATCTGGCACCCGCTCAGCGCCCATAATATCGGCAGGGGGTAGCCGGTCTGCGACCACCGCGTATTTATCGCCATCAACCAGCACCTCGGCCACGAAGCCTCGGCTGTTGTAACTTGATGCCATGGTCGCGCCATATGCGCCTGCAGTGCGGAAAATGGCGAGATCGCCAGCCTCCAGCGTGTCCATTTCACGGTTCATCGCGAAAGTGTCACCGGTTTCGCAAATTGGCCCGACAATGTGGGATACGCTCCGTGTGCCATTGGGTTCGACAGCGTCAATATCGTGCCATGCGCCATACATCGCCGGACGGGCAAGATCGTTCATCGCTGCATCGACCACCACAAACGGGCTGGCATTGGAACTGCGCTTCACCCGAATCACCCGTGTCAGCAGGACGCCCGCATTTCCCGCGATTACCCGGCCCGGTTCGAATGAGAGAGCAACATCCCAGTCTTTCGTGACCTGAGCTACCATCGCGCCATATTCGGCGGGGCTGGGAAGGACATCGCCCGATTTATAGGGAACACCAAGCCCGCCCCCCAGATCGGCATGAGTGACTTTCTGGCCCTGAGCGCGCAGTTCCGCGATCAAATCGCCTACTTTTCCAAATGCGGTTTCGAGTGGCTCCAGGCTGGAAAGCTGGCTGCCGATATGCACCGCGATACCGCGCATATCGAGTCCGGGTAAAGCGGCCAGCGCGGCATAAATTCCGGCTGCCCGATCGATCGGAACACCGAATTTGTTTTCAGCCTTGCCAGTGGAGATTTTCTCATGCGTGCGCGCATCGACATCGGGGTTCACCCGCAACGCGCAGCGAGCAATCTTGCCATTTTGAACAGCGATCTCGGCAAGCTCGCGGCCTTCTTCTTTGGACTCCAGATTGAATTGGCCAATATCGGCATCCAGCGCCTGAAGTAGTTCCGCAGCGGTTTTGCCCACGCCGGAAAACACAATGTCTTTGGGGGCCATATCAGCGGCCAGCGCGCGCACCAATTCGCCGCCCGAAACGACATCGGCACCATACCCTTCGCGGCTCAGCACTTTGAGTACGGCAAGGTTCGGGTTTGATTTAACCGCAAACGCAATATGCGGGTTCTTGAGGCCGCTTAGCGCCTCACGAAACACGCGCGCATGACGCACTAATGTTGCGCGCGAATAGACATAGACCGGAGTGCCAACCTCTTCGGCAATGCGGGTCAGCGGGACATCTTCGGCGTGCATAACACCGTGGCGAAGTTGAAAGTGGTCCATCGAAAATTGGCCGTCTATTGGATGTGGTTATTCAGGCGGCGGCAAATCGAACGCGTCATCTTCGCGTTCTTCGGACCGGCGACGTAATTCCACGCTGCGTTCAGGCGCGGCTTGCGTGTCCAGCTCCAGCAATTCTGCCGCATTGGGCGGCGCTTCGGCTCCGGTTGGCGTAGGAGGCAAGGTTTGCGTTTCGAGCGGCTCAAGATCACCCTTCTGCGCGCAGGCCCCTAGTAGCGCGACGGCGCAAACTATCACAAGCTTCCGTGTCATGATTGGCTCCCCGTCGTTGTATCTGACAAACCAAGCGCCGCACGCGCCTTGGCAACTTGCTTGCTTACTTGGCTTGGCGCGGTTCCGCCATAGGAAGCACGCGCGGCAACCGATGCCTCAACCGACAGGGCCGAAAAGACCCGCTCGTCAATCCTCGCATCAATGGCTTGCAAGTCCACCAGCGACAATGCGTCGAGCGCGATGCTTTTGCTCTCTGCCAGTTTCACAGCTGCGCCGGTAATGTGATGCGCCTCGCGGAACGGAATGTCCGCCTGCGTCACCAGCCAATCAGCCAGATCGGTCGCGGTGGCATAGCCAAGCTCTGCTGCCTGCCGCATTCTCTCGGTCTTGAACGTGCTGTCAGCCACCATGCCGGTCATTGCTGCGATTGACAGGCCGATCAGGCTTGCCGCCTCGAACACTGGCGGCTTATCGTCCTGCATGTCCTTGGAATAGGCGAGCGGGAGGCCCTTCATAGTGATCATCAGCGATGTTGCCGCGCCGATGATCCGCCCCGCATGGCCGCGCACCAATTCGGCGGCGTCCGGATTCTTTTTTTGCGGCATGATTGAACTGCCGGTGCTGAGCGAGTCTGCCATACGGACAAACCCGAAAGGCTGGCTCGCCCAGATGATGAATTCTTCTGCAAGGCGAGACAGATGCAGCGAGATCTGGCTCACTGCCATCAGATAATCGAGCGCGAAATCGCGGTCTGACACGGCATCGAGACTGTTCGCTGTAGGGCGGTCAAACCCGAGCGCCGCTGATGTCGCATCGCGGTCAATCGGGAACCCGGTTCCGGCAAGTGCTGCCGAACCGAGCGGGCTTTCATTCATCCGCACACGCGCATCGGCAAGCCGCGAACGGTCACGCCGGAGCATTTCATAATAGGCCATCAGATGGTGGCCCAACGTCACGGGCTGCGCGGTTTGCAAATGGGTGAAGCCTGGCATGATGCTGCCTGCATGGATACCAGCTTGTGTGACCAAGGCGCGCTGCAAGGCTTCTAATCCGGCGTCGGTTTGGTCGATGGTTTCGCGAACCCACAGGCGAAAATCGGTTGCCACCTGATCGTTGCGGCTGCGTGCTGTGTGCAAGCGCCCAGCCACCGGGCCGATCAATTCGGCAAGCCGGCTTTCGGTGGTCATATGGATGTCTTCGAGGTCCCAGTCTTCGGGCACGCCGTTCGCTTCATATTCTGCTGCGACTGCATCCAGACCATCTGCAATTGTCTGTGCGTCTCCGGCTGTAACAATCGCTTGCGCGCCCAACATTGCGACATGCGCTTTGCTCGCGGCGATATCTTGACGCCACAATGCCTTGTCAAACGGGATTGAGGCGTTGATTTCGCGCATGATCGCACTAGGTCCTTCAGCGAACCTTCCACCCCACATTTGATTGGAACCTGCCTTGTCCATACGATTATCGCTCACGCGGAATGCCTTGCTTGTAGCTGGCCTCAGTCTGGCCCTTGGTAGCTGCGATAGGGAAGCAGCCAATCCTGCGCAAGAACAGGGCGCATTGGCGGGTGCCAAGCAAAGCTTGGTCGGGGAAATCGATACTGCCCGCGCTGGCGAGCTGCTTCCCGCGATGAATGTCACTGATCTCGGTGGTAAGGTGCTCAATCTCGGGGCGCTACAAGGCCAGCCGGTGCTACTCAATGTGTGGGCCACCTATTGCGCGCCGTGCGTGGTGGAAATGCCGATGCTCGACGATCTTGCCGACGATCTTGACGGTAAAGTCAGGGTGCTGACGGTCAGTCAGGATTTGCAGGGCGGCGAGGTGGTCGCGCCTTTCTTTGCTAAGATGAATTTCAGAAATCTTGAACCGTGGATGGAAACCAATGGCGAGCTTGGCTTCGCATTGGCCAGCGGTGTGTTGCCTACCACAGTTCTATATGATTCAAGCGGCCAAGAGGTATGGCGCGTGGTCGGTGATTATGATTGGTCGGGCGCCGAGGCACGCGAAGCGATATTGGCGGCTGTAGAAAACACCGGGTAATCGGGTACTTTGAGCCCCAATTGCTGAAGCAGCGCGCCATGCGATCGCCCGTCTTGATTTAGGCGCCACAGACGGTCAATCTCTGCCCCGCGCTCCTAGGTGGTCTGAGACCGACAAGGGCTTTCTAGCGCCGCCATGCCGGTTGGTTGCAGCATCATGCCAGACCCGACGGACGCAGGCGCGTCAAATTGGTCAAACAGAACGATGGAATGCCCCTGCCGCGAAAGCAACAACGCGCTGGCAAGACCGGATATCCCGCAACCGGCAATAGCAATCTTGAGAGGAGCTGCTTGTGTCCTCTGACGCCAATTGTAGCGAATGCCGCAAAAATGCGAATCAGCCGATGCTGTTTGGGAAGACAGGCCTGGTGGGCGCTGACGGGTTCGAACCGCCGACCCTCTCGGTGTAAACGAGATGCTCTACCAACTGAGCTAAGCGCCCGATCCTAGACCGGAAGCGATGCTCATAGCGGGGAAAAGTTCAAAATCAATTGCGAAGTGTGATTTCTTTGCTCCTTATTGTCTGCCTCGCTATGGGCTGGGTATGATTCAGAAGCACATAAAGGTATTCGCTACCGGCGGTACAATCGCCGGAATCGCCGGTTCTGCGACGAGGCGCGACTATCGTCCCGGCCAATTGGGCATAGACGAATTTCTGGCGAAAGTCGCCGAATTGGACTTGCCCGCGAAGCTGGTGGGCGAACAATTCGCCAATATCGGCTCGGAAGATATGAACCCGGAACTGTGGCGCCGTCTGCATGACGCGGCCAGCGCGGCAATGTATGATGACGCTTGCTTGGGCGTGATTATCACGCACGGCACAGACACGGCGGAGGAAACCGCGTTCCTCCTCGACCAAACGCTGCCGACTGCCAAACCTGTCGTGCTGGCAGGCGCGATGCGCGCCGCTGATGCAGTTGGCAGCGACGGTTTGCGCAATTTTGCCAATGCGGTGCGGGTGGCAGGTGATCCCGAAGCGGCTGGGCGCGGAGTGCTGGTGGTGATGAGCGATCGTGTGTTTGCCGCACGCGATGCACGCAAGGCGCACACAGAGAATGTCGATGCGTTCAAGGGCTTCCCGAGAGGGCCGGTTGGTTACGTCACTCCGACTTCGCTTGAATGGTTCGGTCCCGCTTGGCGCGCTGGCGAACCGGCGCGTTATGCATTCTTTGACGCGATGCCGAAGGTCCCGATCATCTATGCCTATGCCGGCATGTCAGCCGACAATGTCACGCAAGCGCTTGATGGCGGGGCCAAGGGCTTGGTGCTGGCCGGATTTGGGCACGGCAATGCACCACGCGGGATCCGCGATGCGCTGGCTGATGCTGTGCGTCAGGGTGTGGCGGTAGTCCGTTCGTCACGAGTGGATGAGGGCTTGGTTGACCGCGAGCCCGAGGATGACGCTGCGGGCTTTATCGCAGCGCGGGCATTAGGGCCGGCAAGAGCAAGAATATTATTGCAATTGCTGCTAGCGAACGGGATCACCGACCCCGTTCGCGCTCAGGTGGAATTCGGCCGCAGATAGGGGCCGAGTATAAGGGCGGTGTTAGCCGTGCGGCGTGACGAGATATTTCTCGCCGGTCTTCATTTGGCGATAATCCATCACCGCTTCCTTGGTCAGCATTTCTTCGAGTGTGACTTTACGCTTGTAACTGCTGGCAAAAGTGGTGGTGAGATTGTCGAGCACACGCTTCCGCATCCGCATGACCGTTTCCATACCGGCGTTGGCAAGGAACGGCGTGAGCAACCAGCCGGACAGGGTGAAGCCAAAGCCATAGCTCGGCGTCAGGATTGTCGGGCCCATATCGAGGCGGCCATAGATGAACATGCGTTTTTGCTGGTTTGAACCATAGCGCGAATATTCAGTCATCTTTGAAACGGCAACTTGCTCCATCGCTTTGAAGACATGATCGGTCGCCTGACCGCCGCCAATCGGGTCAAAGCCGTAGAATGCGTCGGTTGCATCGATGGCTTCGCGCAATTGCTTCATGAAATCATCGTCCGACGAATTGACGACATATTTCGCGCCGAGGCTTTTTAGAAGTTCGACGTGCTCTGCTTTGCGCACGATATTGACCAATTCGATGTTGTCTTCCTGACAGATCTTGATCAGCATTTGGCCGAGGTTGGATGCGGCAGCAGTGTGAACGATGGCCTTCTGGCCGTCCATTTTCGCATTTTCGACAAAGCCCAGCGCAGTCATTGGATTGACGAAGGCAGATGCGCCATCTTCACACGAATGATCGCCCAATGGCAGGCACATGGCAGCATCGGCGATGCAATATTGGCTGTATGCGTTGCCGGGAACGCAAGCGACTCGCTGGCCCATCAGGCCTTTGGCCATGTCGCTATCGCCTGTTGCTACAACGGTGCCAGCGCCTTCATTGCCAGCTGGAAGTTTCTGACCGTGTCGCGCCTTCGAACCGGTGTTGAACGGCTCGGGCATTTTGGCGACAAATTTGCCGGGAGAATATTCGGCATTTTCCAGATCGGCTGCGCT
Source organism: Pontixanthobacter gangjinensis (assembly GCF_009827545.1). NCBI lineage: Bacteria > Pseudomonadati > Pseudomonadota > Alphaproteobacteria > Sphingomonadales > Erythrobacteraceae > Pontixanthobacter > Pontixanthobacter gangjinensis. The sequence continues at coordinate 1,324,472 of NZ_WTYS01000001.1, forward strand.
GGTTAGGATAGCCAAATCCGATGGGTTGATCGGAGCCGCTTCCATTTTGACCAGCACCTGATTACCCGTGGGTTCGGGGAAGGTCACGTCCTCAATCTCCACCGTTAGCGTTCCGTCGGCTGTGAGGGTGGTAAATAGCTGTTTTCCGGTGGTCATTGAGTACTCTCCTGGTTGATCGCGTGTTTGTTCTTATTCGTCGGGGTAGCTTGCTTCTACGAAGTAGAGACCATGTGGGGGTGCATTCAACCCCAAAGTCTGTCTATCTTTTGCCTCAAGCGCTGCTTTGAGGTCATTTTCGGTCCAGCGGCCCATTCCGATATAGGCAAGGCAGCCAACCATCGAGCGCACTTGATGATGCAGGAAACTGCGGGCACGAGCCTCCACAAATACCCATTCAGACCATTCATCCTTGCCGCGCTTTACGTCCAATTGGTCAAGGGTCTTAATCGGGCTTTTGGACTGGCAATGGGCAGACCGGAAGGTGGTGAAATCATGCTCGCCAGTCAAAATTTGCGCGGCATCATGCATTGCATCTGCATCCAGCGGCGTCGGAATCTGCCAAGCGCGATCCCGTTCAACCGTTAGCGGAGCGCGCCTGTTGCAGATACGGTAAATATAACTGCGCTCGTAACAGGAGAACCTCGCGTGCCAGTCATCGGGTTTGATCTCGCATTTGACTACTGAAACCGGATTGGGGCGTATTTGCGCATTGATTGCTTCCATCACCCGAAACGGCGGCAGATGCGTGTCGATATCAACGTGGCACCGCATACCATAGGCGTGGACACCGGCATCGGTTCGGCCCGCAGACTGCATCCGCACGTCCTGACCAGAAAAAGCCTTCACCGCGTCTTCGACCGCGTTCTGGACAGTCATCCCCTGCGGCTGACGCTGGAGGCCAAGATAGGGTGTGCCATCAAATTCGAGAGTTAGTGCGAAGCGGGTCAAACGAGAGTAGTTCCTTCGGCAACGTCAACACCGCGAAGAAACTCGTCGAGATCCATCTTCGGCTTGCCTGCGCGCTGGATGCGCAACGGGCGCAAGGCTCCCGCGCCGCAAGCAATGGTCAACTGATTGTCGAGGGTGACACCAACATCGCCTGAACCTTCGACCACTTCCGCCTTGAGAATTTTTACGCGCTCGCCATCCAATTCAAACCATGCGCCTGGGAACGGGGCGAGGGCGCGGATTTTGCGCTCGATCACTTCGGCGGGGTCGCTCCAGTCAATGCGCGCTTCGGCCTTGTCGATCTTGGGGGCATAGGTTGCTTCGCTGTCATCTTGCTCCACCGCATGATGAACCTCCAGCGTGCGCACTGTCCCGACCATCAATTGCGCGCCCAATTCGGCCAGTTCCTCAGTCAGTTCGCCGGTCGTCTTGTCTTCGATCGGTGTCCGCACGGTCGCCAGCATCGGGCCGGTATCAAGACCTGCTTCCATCTGCATTATCGTGACACCGGTTCCGGGGTCACCCGCCATAATCGCCCGGTGGATAGGTGCCGCGCCGCGCCAACGCGGCAGGATTGAAGCATGTACATTCAGGCAGCCATGCACGGGAATATCGAGCACCGCCTGCGGCAGAATCATTCCATAGGCGGCGACAACCGCAACGTCAGGTTTGAGGGCAGCGAATTCCTGTTGAGCCTCCGGCGTTTTAAGCGAAGTAGGACACCGAACTTCGATTCCGCGAATCTCGGCTTCTTTCTGCACGGCGGAGGGCTGCAACTTCTTGCCTCGGCCTGATGGACGCGGCGGCTGTGTATAGGCGGCGACGATTGTGTGCCCTGCATCATGCAAGGCGGCCAATGTCGGCACCGCGAAATCGGGCGTTCCCATGAAAATGATGCGCATGATTGAGTCTGTCGGCCTTCCTATTATCGGCCGCAAGCCCTATCTTTGCATCCATGGCATCGCAAGAGATTGAGACACTGGCATCGGCACTGGCACGGCTTCCCGGCCTGGGGCCGCGATCTGCGCGGCGTGCGGTGTTGTGGCTGGTCAAGCGGCGGGAGACTTCGCTTGGCCCCTTGCTGGAGGCGCTGGAGGCTGTCCGCGACCGGCTGGTCGAATGTGAAGTGTGCAGCAACGTCGACACGCAGAACCCCTGCGGAATTTGCGCCGATCACAGGCGCGATCAACGCTCCCTCTGTGTGGTGGAGGATGTTTCGGATCTGTGGGCGCTTGACCGGGCGAAACTCTATACAGGCCGCTACCATGTACTGGGCGGGAAGCTGTCGGCAATGGAGGGCGTCAGGCCCGAGGATTTGAACATCGGTTCGCTGCTCGAACGAATTGCGGCCAAAGAAGACGGCATCGGGATCGAGGAAGTGGTGTTGGCGATGAACGCTACTCTGGAAGGACAAACCACCGCGCATTATCTGGCTGAACGTCTGGAGCAATTTCCGGTGCGCATCACCCAATTGGCGCATGGCCTGCCGGTCGGCGGTGAACTTGATTATCTGGACGAAGGAACCTTGGCACAAGCGCTAAGAGCGCGGCGTCCGGTAGGTTGACGCTTGCGGCGAGCCGCAAGCATCCCTAAATAGTCCTTTATGGCTATCCGTGAAATTCTTGAAGTGCCGGACCCCCGGTTGAAAACCATCTCGACACCTGTCGAAACATTCGATGACGAGCTCAAAACGCTGGTCGAAGATATGTTTGAGACGATGTATGACGCGCCGGGCATAGGCCTCGCGGCGATACAGGTTGGTGTGCCCAAACGCGTGCTGGTGATCGACTTGCAGCCCGAAGATGAAGAGGCCGAGCCTGAAGTGTGCAACGCCCATGGCGGCGAAGAGCATACGCATCAGCCGCTTAAGAAAGAGCCGCGCATCTTCATAAATCCCGAAATCCTCGATCCGGCAGAAGATCTGGTGACTTATCAAGAGGGCTGCCTGTCAGTACCTGAAATCTACGCCGATGTAGATCGCCCGGCCACTTGCCGCGTTCGCTATCAGGATCTGGACGGCAAGGTTCACGAGGAACAATTGGACGGATTGATGGCGACCTGCATCCAGCATGAAATGGACCACCTAGAAGGTATCCTGTTTATCGACCATTTGAGCCGTCTGAAGAAGCAAATGGCATTGAAGAAGCTGGAGAAGTTTCGCAAAGCGGCTTGATGATTTGCAAAAAGGGCTCTCGAAATTACTCGAAAGCCCTTTTGAAATGCCTGTCTGCAATCCTAACTACGCTGCCTGACTTAAGCCATTAAGCGCTTTCAAACAGTCGTCAGCGCACTCGCGGCACATTTTGGCGCAACGGCGACAGTGGTCGTTGTCATGCTTTTTGCATTCCTCAATGCATGCCTCGCAAGCGGCAATGCAGGTTCGCAGCATCGACTCGATAATGCCAACATTCCCGGAGGTCCGTCTCGAAGCGACACGGTAGGTGGCGGTGCAAATGTCCGAGCAGTCTGAACAGGCTCGAATGCACGCTGCGGTATCCATATCCTCTGCACTGCAGGCGTCGGCGCAACTGTTACAGATCGCAGCGCAATACATTGCATGCTTCACTGCCTCACCCAGTTGCTCGTTGTAATCTGCGCCCACTTGCGGGTGATCTTGGATCATGGCTTTGATCGACATCATCTATTCCTTTCAGTTGTTTAAGAGATAAGCGCATGGAGTAGTGGGAAAGTTCCCAACCGATTTCATCCGGCCCTTTCCGTTTCCGTCTGTTCCAGCTATGTTCTAGCAATGGAAATTTTTGAAATTGCTCTGATATTTGGCGCGCTCCTTCTTGGTGCCGCCGCCGGCTGGTTTGTTGGCTCTCGCCCTGTCGCTGAATGGCGTTTGCGGTTTGAAGAGCGCAACGGTGAGGCGAAAGCTGCGGTCGAGAAAGTAAGCCGCATGGCGCCTGAATTGGCGACGATGAGCGACCGAGCAGCGCGGGCTGATGGGCTGGCAGAAATGCTTGACCGGTCCCGCGAAGAATTGACCGGACTGAAAGCACAGGCTGCCGGATTCGCCGAGCAAAAGCGCTTGCTTGAAGAAAGCCGCGAGAAGTTGCTCAAAGAGTTCGAGAACACTGGGGCGCAGGTCCTTGGAAAAGCTCAGGAAGCATTTCTCACGCGCGCGAATGAGCGGTTCAAGCAGTCCGAAGAGGTCGGTGAACAACGGATCAAGGCTTTGCTCGAACCGGTTGGATTGCGGCTCAAGAATTATGAGGAGCAAGTGGCGATGCTCGAAGCCAAGCGGGTCGATGCGTTTGGCCAGCTGACTGGACTGATTGACAATATGCAGAAGGGTCAGGAAGAAGTCCGGCGAGAGGCGCAGCGGCTCGGCAACTCATTGACCAATGCCCCCAAGGCGCGCGGGCGTTGGGGTGAGAGGGCGCTTCAAAATGTTCTCGAACAATGCGGACTGTCCCAGCACACAGATTTCAATCTGGAGCAGTCGGTCGATACTGCTGACGGACGGCTGCGCCCTGATGCTATCGTCAATGTGCCGGGCCAGAAAAAGCTGATCATCGACGCCAAAGTATCGCTTAATGCGTATCAAGAGGCGTTCGAGGCCGATGATGATGATGTGCGTAAATTGGCGCTCGGCGCTCACGCAAAATCAATGCGCAATCATGTGCAAACCTTGGGTGCAAAGAGCTACCAAAGCCAATTTGAGGATGCGCCTGACTACGTGGTGATGTTTGTTCCGGGTGAACATTTTATCGCTGCCGCGCTGGAAGCTGATCCTGATCTGTGGGACTTTGCTTTCCAGAACGGCGTGTTGCTTGCATCGCCAACCAATCTGGTCGCGATCGCGCGCACCATCGCGCAGGTCTGGCGGCAGGACCAACTGGCCGATGAAGCCCGCGAAATCGGCAAGGCAGGGGCCGAATTGTACAGCCGGCTTGAAACTGCATCCCAGCACCTGAAGCGGATGGGGTCGGGGTTGGAGTCAGCGGTAAAAAACTACAACAGTTTCGTTGGCAGTTTTGAGCGCAATGTCCTCTCTTCCGCCAAGCGCCTGTCTGAAAAAGGTATCGAGGTTGGCAAGCGTGAGATTGAAGAAGTGCCGTTGGTTGAAAGCGCACCTCGCTACACCGCCGCTGATGTCGCAGACGAAACCGCGGCGCTTCCTGATCAATCCAAAGACGCTAGCACCTCGTAAGCCAGCACAGCGCCGGCAACGGCTGCATTCAGACTGTCTGCACGGCCTTTCATCGGCATCGTGACCCGCAGGTCACAAGCATTTTCGTAAGCTTCGGGCAGACCACGCGATTCATTGCCGACAAGGATGAAGCACGGCGCCGCGTAAGGCGCATCGCGATAATCGACGGCATTGCGCAAGCTTGCGGCGATAAGTTGCCCCCGCTGATTTTCTGGACCGCTTCGCAACCACGGCAGGAAATCATCCCAACTCGTTTGCCCGATCTGTTGGGTAAAAACGGCTCCCATGCTGGCGCGGACAGCTTCGACGCTGAACGGATCGGCGCAATCATCAATCAGGATTAGGCCACCAGCACCCACCGCGTCGCAAGTGCGCAGCATCGTTCCCAAATTACCCGGGTCTCGCAGCGCTTGCGCTACCATCCAGATTGATCCGGCAGTCCGGTCAAGCGACGTCAAACTAGTATCGAACTCTGTAAAAACGCCGGCAACTGCTTGCGGATTATCCTTGCCAGTAATCTTGGTCAGAATCTCGGCAGGTGTCACGATTATCTCGCCACCATTTTGCGCGACGGCATGTTCCAATTCATCCAGCAGCTGATGCGGGTCACGTTTGTCCGCCATAATTAGCGTTTCAGGCAGCTTCCCACATTCGCGTGCATCGGTCAGCAGACGGAGGCCTTCGGCGAGAAATTTCCTCTCCCGCTTTCGGTGTTTTTTGTCGCGCAGGCTGCGGAGATATTTCACCGTTGGATTGGAAAATCCGGTAATCTCTCGGCGTTCAATAGCAGGCATTACTCCTCGCCGAATCCGTCAGCGATAATTGCCCCCAATTCTTCCAGCACAGCGCCGTGATTGTCGCCTGCGACAATCAACTCAATGGTGTCGCCCTTTGCCGCGCCTAGCATCATCAGTCCGAGAATCGAGCCGCCCGCCGCTTCATTCCCATCTTTGGCTATTTTTACATCGCACCCTTCGGGAAGCTGGCTCACCGCGTTCACGAATTTCGCGCTTGCGCGGGCATGAAGACCGCGTTGGTTTATGATGATGTAGCTCCGGCGTGCTTCGGTCATTTTGCGAGCTCCCCTTCGCCCAAAAACTCCGAAGCTATGGTGATATAGGTTTTTCCGGCATCGCGCGCTGCGGTCGCCGCGGTTAAAACATCGCTCTTCTTGCGGACGCCAGCCAAACGGATCAACATGGGCAAGTTGATACCGGCAATCACCTCTACCTTGTCCTTTTGCAAAAGTGATATGGCAAGGTTGGAAGGCGTCCCGCCAAACAAATCTGTCAAAATAATCACGCCGTTCCCAGTATCCACTTCTGAAATAGCTGCTGAGATCTCGGCGCGGCGCTGCTCCATGTCATCATTGGGTCCGATGCACACGGTTGCAATCGATTCTTGCTTGCCCACGACGTGTTCCATCGCATTGACAAATTCGTCGGCCAATTGACCATGGGTCACCAGAATCAAACCTATCATGAGAGAATTATCTGTTCCGCTGCCATTGTAGTTGATGGGAAAGTGTTCGGGGTGCGAGGCATCATGCCTTAAGTCCTTCAATCTCGTCCGCTGCGCGCGACCCCAAATTGCGATGAAGAACCGTGGGCGAAAATCCATGCTCGTGCAAGCTATTGGCCATTAGTGCCGCGGTAAAGACCGAGCGGTGACGCCCCCCAGTACAGCCGAAAGCAATATTGACGTAGCTTTTGCCCTGGGCTGCGTAGCGCGGCAACAAAGTCAGCAACAAATCGCGGATCTGGTCAAAAGCCTTATCGAAGGCAGGGTCTTGCTTAATGTGCACACCGACTGGATCATCCAATCCTGTCTGCTCACGCAATTCGTCAATCCAGTGGGGGTTGTCGAGAAAGCGCATGTCAAACACCAGATCAGCCAACGGGGGAGTGCCTCTCGCAAAGCCGAAACTGGAGATAATGACCGACATACTTTGTGGCGCAGTGCCCGAAAATTGCTCGCGGATTGATTGTTGAAGCTGATTGCTGGCAAAGGCCGATGTGTCGATTACTGCGTCGGCCCACCGGCGCAAAGGTTCGAGCAGTTCGCGCTCAGCCTGAATGCCCACATGGACCGGGCGCTCATGCGCCATAGGATGGCGTCGGCGAGTTTCATTATAGCGCCGTTCAAGCTCGCTGCTGGCGCAATCAAGAAACAAGGTCGTGATTTGCAAATCGCTTCTGGCAGCGAGCTGTTTGACTTTGGTGATGATATCATGTGGAACAAACCCGCGTGTGCGCGAGTCAAATCCGATGGCCAACGGTGAAGATTGTCCGTCACGATCGGCATGGTCGATCAATCCGCCGAGCAAACGGATCGGGAAATTGTCGATCGCTTCCCAGCCCATATCTTCCAACACACGCAATGCGGTCGTTTTGCCTGCGCCGGACAGGCCAGTCACAAGCAGTATACGCTGCATAGCCGGGGGGCTGGAGGGTCGCGAATCGTCAATCATGGGGTGGGCGGTTTGGGCCTAAACGTGCACGATGGAAAGGCCTATCGCGGTAAGCCGGTTCAACCAGGCAATCCGTATACTTTCAGCGCGTGCTCGGCCCGTATGCAATCAGTCAGACCGTTCAGAGTGAATTCGATTGATGGAATGGAGCAACCTTCAATCTCTTTAGTCTCAGCACGTTCGAGATAGCGGGGCGCATCGGTTGATAGGGAAAGGTGCAACGCCACCTTGCCCGATGTTGTCGGAACAGTGATCAGACCAACGTTGCGCAATTCAACCAACACCTCTGTCTCGGATGGCGGCGATGCCGTTAATCTTTCTCTGTCGCGTGAAAGCCGCACCCCGTCATCACCGATTAAGATTGCGCCTCTGTCGATAAGGGCAAGGGCAAGAGAGGTTTTGCCCGCGCCTGGTGCACCGCTGATCAATATCGCCTGTCCGCCAATCTTGACCGACGTGAATTGGCTGAGCCTCGCGATTTCAGACATGGGGTGCCATTATAGAAAACTTGGGTTTGCATTGGGTAGACAAAGCACGAGGCAAGCGCCCTTTTTCCCGTCTGTCCGGTCATGTGCGGACAATGTGCCATCGTGCGCTTCGGCGATTGTCCGTCCGATAGCCAATCCCAAGCCACTGTGGTCACCGAATGCTTCGGAATCAGGGCGCACCGAGTGGAACCGGGCAAAAACCTTCTCCTGGGCTTCTGCAGGTATTCCAACGCCCTGATCACAGACTGACAAAGAGACAGTTTCTTCATCGAGAGATATGGTCACGTCAATCACGCCGTCATCTGGCGAGAACGATACGGCATTGTCGAGCAGGTTTTCGATAACTCTTTCAAGTCGGACAGGAACCCCTCTTACCAACGTCTTACCGATCGGTCGGTGCAAAACCACTTTCAGTTTTTCGTTCTCGTCGCGGTTCTCGCGCCTATCGATAATTGCTCTGGCGAGGCCAGAAAGATCGAGGGTTTCAAAAGTAGTGCGAGACATCTCTGCATCGATCCGACTGGCATCTGCGATCTCGGTGATCAACCTATCAATTCGTCGGACATCGTGAGAGGCAATATCGATCAGCTGCCGCCTTAACTTTTGATCCTCGACGCGGCCGAGCGATTCAATCGCACTGCGCAAACTGGCAAGGGGGTTCTTGATTTCATGTGCAACATCGGCCGCAAAATGTTCGACCGCATCAATGCGCTGGCGCAGGGCATTGGTCATGTCGGAAACGGCCCTGGCAAGCAGTCCAATCTCGTCATTCCGTCCGGGTAAACGCGGGACTTCAACCTCGCGTTCCCGGCCTAGGCGGACCCGAACAGCTGCGCGAGCCAGCGCCTGAAGAGGAGTAACTATCGTGCGGGCCATGTAGAGCGACAGCAAGGTCGATAGCAGCAGTGCCAGGAGAACCGCGCTCATAAGAGTTGATCGGGCGCTGCGAACAGTTTCAGTGATATCGGTCGCGTTGCGAGTTGTAAGCAGGGTTGCACCCTTCAACCCAACTGGCGCCGCAGCATTAATCACCGGCGTCCCGTCAGGTGCATCGCGCAGCTGGATTTGCGACAATCCGTCGGCCTGAGCGCGGGCCAATTCGGGCCAAGAAGTGGCCTTGGCTTCTGGCGGTTCGATGTAGTCGGGGATCGGTTCGGCGCCAACAATAGTATCGACGGCGCGATCGAGCATTTGTGCGAAATCTTCCTGCCAATTGTCCTGCATTGGATCGTCAAAGGTGAAGGCGGGCTCGTCTAACTCGAAACTATCCGCCCATAGATTGCCCTCTGCGTCGAACATCCGCAGCCGCATGCGTTGCTCTTTTCCGATTTGGATCAGCAAGGCTTCCTGCCGCTCGCGCGTGGCGCCGGCAAGCGCTTCGGCGGTAATTTGGGCTTCAATCCTTGCCAGTTTGTAGCGCTCGTCAAGCAACTGTTTGCGGTAGCCGTCGAGGTAAAATATGCCTCCGCCCAGCAACGCCAGCGGCAAGATATTTACCGCGAGAATGCGTGACGTCAGCGATAGGCCGCGCATCCAGCCAAGCTGTTCCACGCCCTCTTCCAAACGCTCGGCTGAGCCCGCTTCAGCCATCGGTAAAGCTGTATCCTGCGCCATAAAGCGTCTCGATTGCGTTGAATTCCCGATCTACTACTCGGAATTTGCGGCGCATACGTTTGATGTGGCTGTCCACTGTGCGGTCATCAACGAAAATATCGTCGGGATAGGCGGCATCCATCAGTTGGTTGCGCGATTTGATTACTCCGGGGCGGGTCGCCAAAGCCTCGAGTATCAGGAATTCCGTCACTGTTAGAGACACAGGCTTGCCTCCCCAACTGACATGATGCCGCGCCGGGTCCATTACCAGCCGCCCTCGCGCAATTTCATCCGATGGTAATTCGGATTCGGGAATTGGCACCAAGGGCACGATTCCCGCACGCGCATCGCTTCGGCGCAAAATGGCTTTGATTCGGGCAGATAGCAGCCGCAGGCTGAAAGGTTTGGCGATATAATCATCGGCTCCCTCTGCCAGCCCTGCCTCTTCATCTTGCTCGTCATCCTTACTTGTCAGAAAAATTACTGGCAGCGCGGAGTGCTGGCGAAGGCGGCGGAGCAATTCCATCCCGTCCATCCGCGGCATTTTGATATCGAACACGGCCAGATCTGGGGGGTTCTCGAGCAGCGCGCTTAGGGCGGCTTCGCCATCTGAATAAAGGCGTGTGGCATATCCTTCTGATTGCAAGGCAATCGACACAGTGGTCAAAATATTACGGTCGTCATCAACCAGCGCAATGACTTGCTGCCCCGCAGGCTCTGCTCTGCTTGCATGTGTCTGATCTTGTACTTGCGAATCCGGCATTGTTGTTCCGATTGCCCATTTCTGTGCGTCAGCTTCCAGATTAGCCCGTTCGGCGTCAGGAAACAACGCGAACGGCGTAACTCGCCGCATTTTACCCTGCAAAGGGCTTTAGTCGGGTGATGTTGGTTTGACGTGGCGCCGTGCCGATACTATGCGCAGCGGCAATCGCTGGTGCATTCGTATGCACAGCGAATCGGATATATTCGCACCCAATCTTCCTCACCGGCCCAGCATTAGGCCGGTTCCGGACAGGAGAGACCTTTGACCACCCCGCTTTCCCACCCCCTGTCGGCACAGGGCATTCAAACCGACGCTGTAATTCACCCAAACCTTGGCACCGCGCAACTTGTCGAACAGGCACTTGAGAACAAGGAAGGCCGGCTTGCAAAGGATGGGCCGCTTGTGGTCGAAACCGGTCAGCACACGGGCCGTTCTGCCAAAGACAAATTTATTGTTCGTGATGAAACGACCGAAGACACGGTCTGGTGGGGCAAGGTAAACGCCTCGATGACACCGGAGCACTTCACTAATTTGAAGGAAGATTTCCTAACTGCTGTCGGGCAGAAAGATACGTTATACGTTGCTGATCTGTTCGGCGGTTCGCAGCCAGAGCACCGCGTTAATGTCCGCGTTATCAACGAATTGGCGTGGCATAATCTGTTTATCCGGACTCTGCTTGTTCGGCCCACGGCTACCGAATTGGCTGACTTCACGCCCGAATATACGATCATTGACCTGCCTAGCTTCCGCGCCGATCCCGAACGGCACGGTTGCCGCAGTGAAACGGTCGTGGCGGTTAATTTGACTGAAAAACTGATCCTGATCGGCGGCACCAAATATGCCGGTGAAATGAAGAAAAGTGTCTTCGGGATCCTGAATTACCTGCTTCCCGTTGATGGCGTCATGCCGATGCATTGCAGCGCGAATATTGGCCCGGACGGCAAAACTGCTGTGTTCTTTGGTCTTTCGGGCACTGGCAAGACCACACTGTCAGCAGATGCAAGCCGCACACTGATCGGCGATGACGAGCATGGCTGGTCGGATACTGCTGTGTTCAATTTCGAAGGCGGTTGTTACGCCAAGATGATCAAGCTGTCGCAAGAAGCAGAGCCGGAGATTTTCGCTACCACCAAGATGTTTGGCACGGTGCTCGAAAACGTGGTGATGGATGCCGAAACTCGCGAACTCGACTTCGACGATAACTCGCTCGCTGAAAATACGCGCGGTGCTTATCCGATCGAATCAATTCCCAACACATCAGCCGATAATCTTGGGCCTGTGCCAAGCAATGTCATCATGCTGACAGCCGATGCCTTCGGTGTGTTGCCCCCGATCTCACGGCTAACGCCCGATCAGGCGATGTATCACTTCCTTTCCGGCTACACGGCAAAGGTTGCGGGTACCGAAATCGGTGTGACCGAACCCGAGGCAACATTCAGTACCTGCTTTGGCGCACCATTCATGCCGCGCCATCCAAGCGTCTATGGCAATTTGTTGAAAGAGCGGATCGCCAAGGGCGGGGTCACCTGCTGGCTGGTAAACACCGGGTGGACCGGCGGCAAATATGGCACCGGCAGCAGGATGCCGATCAAGGCCACGCGCGCCTTGCTCAATGCAGCTCTGGATGGATCGTTGAATGGCGCAGAATTCCGCAAGGACCCGAATTTCGGCTTTGAAGTACCGGTTGCGGTAAGCGGCGTGGATACAGCCATCCTTGATCCTCGTTCAACTTGGGCGGACAAAGATGAGTATGATCGTACAGCACAAAAGCTGGTGAAATTGTTCGTCGATAATTTTGCTGAGTTCGAAGCGCATGTTGACGAAGGTGTGCGTCAGGCTGCCCCGACTGCTGCTTAATCTGAATATTTGACACCAAAGTCTCAGCAGGCCTGGGCGTTACATGGTTTTACCGTTTGGAGAGGGGCCCTCTTCCCGTATTGCGGGAAGGGGGCTTTTCCAATTGCTTGGGCTGGTGCACTGTTGCTGCGGAGGCCATCCGGCCGTGACTCAATTTCAGGAGAATTAACATGGGCCTATTCGACACAATTCTTGGCCAAGTGTCCGACAACCCGACCGTAAAAAACATGGCCGAAAAGCTCGGCATTGATCCGGCAGACGCTGCCAAGGCAGTTGCGGCACTGGGTGAAGCGCATGGCGAGCCGGGCGATACAGTTGAGGGCGCGGCTGCCAAGACCGGGATGGGCACCGACATTCTTGGCCAAATCAAAGACCAAATAGGCGGCGAAGGGTCGCTCGCAAAATTCGCTTCGATGATTGACCAAGATGGTGACGGTAATCCGCTGAATGACGTCATGGGCATTGCCAAAGGGCTGTTTGGCAAAAAATGATCGCGCGATTTTAGGTTTGATTGGGAGAATATTATGAGTCTTGCACAAATGCTGCAACAAAGCGGCGTAATCGAAAGCATGGCAGGTGAGCTGGGTATCGACCCGCAAACCGCCAAAATCGGCGCCGGCGCATTGTTGCCAGCGATTGTCGCTGGAATGGGGCGTAGTGCTGCTGGGTCTGGTGGTGATGCACTTGGCGGTCTTGGCGGTTTGGCGGGTGCCATTCTCGGCGGCGGCGGCGGTAACATGCTCGACTCCGTACTTGGTCAAAGTCCGACGCCGACTTCACAGGGTAACGACATTCTTGGAAATATCTTTGGCAGTAAAGATGTAAGCCGCGGTGTGGCTAGCGAAGTTGCTGCGCTGACAGGTATCGACGAAGCTGTAATCAAGAAAATGCTACCGATCCTTGCGATGGCAGCGGCTGGATATATGGCAAAGAAAGCGACCAGCGGATCGGCTGCTTCAGGAGCAGGAGGCGGTGCACTGGGCGGCATCCTTGGGTCTATTGTGACCGGTATGATGTCTCGCTGAATTGCCCTAGCAAAGCGATCACTTTGTTGCGCGATTTCAATCACGGCGGCGGTTGGGCACATGCTTCGGCCGCCGCTTTGTGATTAGTTCACGCTTTTCCGGAAAATCTGATAGGGTTCTTTAAATGGGGGACTCTTAATGCTGCGACTAATGATAATGCTTCTTGGCCTGGTTGGGCTTGGGCTTGGCCTTTCGCAGCCGGCGGAGGCGCGCAAAGTAGCACTCATCATTGGCAATTCGGATTATGAATTTGCCAGTCCACTGACCAACCCCAAGAATGACGTTGCCTTGATTGCGGCCTCTGCCGCAGAGGCCAATTTCGATGATGTGGTTGTGGTCGAGAATCTTGGCATCACTGAATTCGAAACTGCCCTGCGGGATTTCCGCAAGATAGCTGACGGCGCCGAGGTTGCGATGGTTTATTTCGCGGGCCACGGGATTGAAGGCAAAGGTCAAAACTGGCTAATTCCTGTCGATGCAAAGCTGAATTCCGACCGGGATTTACCATTTGAAGCGATTGAACTCAGCCTGATTACAGACACAATGGCGGGCGCGCAGGTGAGGATGATCGTGCTGGATGCTTGCCGCAACAGTCCATTTGGCCAGAAATGGCAAAGTGGAACACGCGCGGTAAATCGAGGACTCGCCAGCGTAGAGGCGGATGATGTCATTGTGATTTACGCAGCAGCGCCGGGCCAAACCGCGAGCGACGGTCACGGGGTCAATTCACCATTTGCACAATCGCTCGCTAAACGCTTGCCGGAACAAGACCTGCCGCTGCAACTGCTTGGCGGCAGTGTGCGGGATGATGTTCTTGTCGCAACCGATGGCGACCAGCGTCCGTTTGTCAGCGCCAGCGTAACTGGAACGCCAATTTATCTCGTCCCGCGTAGCGCTGGAGGTGGGCAAGGCGCACCAATCCAATATGTGGTCGAAAATGTCGTCATCACTTGCGTCAAACAGACCGAGACGTTTGGAGAGGATGAAATTTACCTAATCATCAACAATGGCCAACGGCTGCCAGAAGAAAACGGTAGCAAATATGACATCGGCAAAGGCGAACAATGGTCGCTCGCGCAGAGCTTCTCCTCAACCGCGCCGATTAGCATCACGATTATGGAGGATGATCCCATTGGGGACCATGACCGGATCGGTATCGTCGAAACCGGCACAGCGGTCGGAAGCTACACCAAAACGTTCACCTATGACCGCGGGGAATATACTGTCAGCTATGATGTGCGTCTGGCTAGCTAAGCGGGGAAAGTCAGGGCGCGCTGTTTAGTGACGGTTGCCCGAAAACGGTGAAGCTTGCCCATTTTTTCGGGTCATTGAAATATGGGCGATTATTCGGCCGATTTTCGTAATGCAGTGTGTCAATTTGAGCCTTTTGCATCGCGAATTCAGGGGCAATGCCTGCTTTTAGATGCGTGACGAATTTGGTCATCAGAACATTGGTCGCCTTGTCGTCAACATTCCACAGGCTCGCAACAACTTGACCGGCTCCGGCGGTTTTCCAGGTTTTGGAAATGCCGAAATGCCCTCCTTCAAAAGTCCGCCCCAAACCAGTCTGACATGCGCTTAAAACCACCAAAGGATGATGGTTCTTCCAACCGGGAAATTGCTCAACCCGAATTTCTCCGGCCCAATAATGTTTCTGCGCCATCGCGATATAGCTGCGGGTCAAGGGATTGTTATTATTGGAAACCGCGTGACTTGCGATGTAGACTAAGCCGGTATCACGCCGCTTGCTGATCGCGCGCCTCAATGCACTGGTAGTCGCTTTCTCGCCAATCAAAACGGTGTTGTTCGGGTCCGGAAGCAAGTTCGAGACAGCCAATGCCTCTTCCTTTGCGCCGGGCAAATCGCGCCATTTTTGTGACGTATGGCTCGTCAAGTCGGGGTTGCCAACGATCACGGCCTTGTTGATATCAATAGCGCCGAAGTCGAAGCCAATTTGATCTTCGCCAAGCGACAAGACATCCGGCATGACCACTAGCGACCAGTTCTCTGCTAAATAGCCATTAGCTAGCGGGAGAGCAGCATAAGGTGCCGTTCCTGAATCCTTGGCGGCCACAATCAGCAATCGGCCTGCGCGCGAACCTAGCACGTCAGAGACATGGCCGGGCAACAAGCTGTCAGCGGCGTCCTTCAACCCGCGGCGGCGCGCTTCAATGGCAGTCTTTGTTCTGTCTTCTTTTTCAAGATTTGCAATTTCCGCTGGTGTTAATTCCTCTTCACCCTGCTCTCTCAGTGTTCGCGTTCCAGCCATCCGTGTGACGCCGAGATCGTCTGACATCTGGCTCAGGCCCGTATAAGGAGCATCTCCCCTGCCGCTAACAACCCGGCCGTCCGGCGCTATGAGCCATGCTTCCATATAACCATCCTCGGTCATGTGATGGATCAGCGCATATGTTTCTGGCTCTTGCCTGCTCAAGCTAGCCAAGTTGGTGTGAATGGCCTCAAGAGTCAGTTTTGCGGCCACCAAGTCAGGCTCTTTACCGGGAATGACAACGTGACCTGTCTGCTCTTTTCGCCTGATCTGTTTTGCAAATAGAGTTGAGCCAGCGACCGCCTCAAGCAGCTTTTGCTGACCTCGCTCGCTGAGGCTTTCCGGCATCTCGAAAAAGTCTGCTGGCTCGGGCAAATCGACAAACCGGTTGGGCAGATTGGCGAGTGCTTCGTCGCTGACGCCTTCCAGTTGCACGGGAGATTCTAGGGTATTCTGTGCCACATTGTCGCAGCCAGAAAGTACCAATGATATAAGCGTGGCGAAGACTATTTTTTTCAAAATAAATTTCTCCTATTCGTGCCGTAATCTCACCTAGCTAAATACCGATTCTTTCAGAGAAGATTTTCGAAGAATGTAATCGGTGAGCATGCTTTACGTCGATACCCTTGAAACATAACGGCTGACGTTCTTGGCCATGACATCAAGCGGGGCATTACCGCCCAAAATCACTGCGTCGTTAAACGCTTTGAAGTCATATTTGCCGCCGAGTGCGGTTTTCGCCAAGCCACGTTGGCGGATGATTTCGCTGTGGCCTACCTTGTACCCGCAGGCTTGGCCTGGCCAGCTGCAATAACGGTCAACTTCGCTTGCGACTTCATCGGGCTTGCTGCCATTGCGCTGAACGAAGAAATCGACCGCCTTCTGGCGGCTCCAGCGTTTATGGTGGAGGCCAGTGTCGACCACCATTCGGCATGCGCGGAAGGCGAGCGATTGAAGATAACCAAGACGCCCGACTTTGAATTCGTCATAAGCGCCGAGTTCATCGGCAATTTGCTCACCATACAGTGCCCAGCCTTCACTGAATGCGTTGAAGGCAAGAATGCTGCGGATCAATGGCAGCCGGTTCGAATACTCCCCTTCCCACACATGGCCAGGGATAGTTTCATGATATGTCAGATCGGCAAGGTCATATTTCCGGTGCAAATCGGTGGTACGTAGATTAATCCACATCCGGCCCGGAATGGTTCCATCTTTGCTGCCTGCGCCGCCATAGGCGCCTGGCGCACCCAATTCCTCATTTACGGGAATTCGGCGGATTTCCATATTGGGGTCAACCAGCGTGTTGAAGGCGCGCGGCATTTGGCTTTTGATCCAATCAACGCGATTCTCAATGAAAGACATGATTTCAGCACGGCCCGGGTCCCCCTCAGCAAATTTGTAACGCGGGTCATTGCCAAGCGCTGTCATTCGTTCGCCAACTGTGCCGGTGGTGTAACCAATTTCTTTGAGGATCGGGTCCATTTCGGCGTGAAGTGAGGCAAGTTCCTCCAACCCCTGTTGATGCACTTCATCAGGCGAAAGGTTGGTGGTGGTGCTGGCGCGCAAAGCCCAGGCGTACCATTCGTCGCCCTTGGGACGCTGGGCCATGCCGGGATCCGATGTGGCGACGTTTTGCTGGCGGTAGAGTTCCGCCAATTGCGCCTCCAATGCCGGAGCAATCTTGTTCTTGACGATCTCTTCCGACTTAGAAAACAGCCGTCGCCCGTCTGGCAATTCTCCCGTTTTATCCTGCAACGGTTTGGCCATGCCGCCGCCAGTCATGGCCTCTTGAAGCGTTGCGCGCATTTGTGTGACAGCCTTGGCCAGCAGGAAATCCGGTGGGACAACACCCATGTTGGTCGCAGATTTCATTCTCTGCAGTTCACCGGCCAGCACACCAGGGATCGCCTCAAGCCGGTTGATATAGGCTTGCGCATCGTCACCATCATTCAGCGGATGGTTCGATTCCATAAAGCGAGGGAGATCGAGATAAGAGCCGACATTCTGGATCACCACATAGGGTGCGTTGCGCCAGCTGCCGACAGCGACATCGCCATAGGGCAGGGCGAAACCGTCCAGCGCAACCGAATAGGCGCTTTCGACAACTTCAAAGCTGGTTAGCTGATCTGCATCGAGCATTTCTCGCGGATAGGCTCTGGTCACTTCCAAATCGCGCCGCAATGTCGCCGCATATGCCGCCTGTCCGCCAATAGACTGATCTTCCAGCTTACTCCGCAATGCTGCGTATTTGCCAGTATCGACACCAAGGCCAGTGGCTCGTTCGGGCTCATGTTCAAGCAAGTTGTAGCCGACTTGTTCGAGCCAGCCATCGGGCGAGATCGTGCCGGGTAGAGCGCTCGCGACACTCGTTCCAACGGCGGTGCATCCACTCAAGGTGAGCGCGGCGGTTGCGCCAAGACCGGTAAGAGCCTGACGCCGAGTGATTTCGAATGTTTGATTGTCCATGCGGCGATGTGTGCCGCGATGCGATTACCCTGTCAAACAGGCAGATCGCCGAATGCAAACGGGGCGGGCAACATGCCCGCCCCGCCAAATTGCTAAACTCTGACTGACTTAAAGAAATTCAGCAGGAACGCGCCCGCCATTCTTGGCGATTTCCTGTAGTGTTTTTTTGTGGAGCCAGATGTTTTCTTCGGCTGTGCCCGAATAATCGCTGTCGCCCAATTCACCGGCCAGTTCCTTGCGATTGGCGAAACTAGGGTCAAGTCCGAGCAACTTCATCAAATCGACGATGGATGTGCGCCAGTTGAGCTTATCTGCCCCGGCCATGCCGTCTAACGTCGCTTCAACGTCCAATTCGCTGACGGGTGTCGGCGTGGCTTTGGTCGTTGCAGGCGCTGCTTCTTGCGCCTTGGCCTTATCACCGAAAATTGCGTTTTTGATTGAGCTGAAAATACCCATGGAAAATCCTCCGAATAACTGCGAATCGCCAATTTGGCGTCGCTCCCCGTTAGTCTATATGGTAGTGTTAGCTGCGACTAGGTGAACCAGCAATTACACAAGCTTTTACGGGTATTTACATTTATGATGAATCTGGTTCTTTCGGTGCTCGTGCTTGCCTGTTTTGGCCTGTTGCTGGGCGCTTTTGCATTGTGGCGCAGGGGCGGGCCAATCAAGCAAGTGCTGATGATGGTCCTTCTGGCAGTCATTGCTGTAGTCAATGTCGCGATCTGGACTGTGCCCGATGCCGAGGGAGAGGCCCCCCTCGGCAAAATCCAGGAAATCGAGAAATCCGACGGAAGCTCCGACAGCTAACAGGTCTTGGGCCTAGCGCGGAACCTCCCATTTGACCGAGGTTCTGTAAGAGCCGCTCACCTTGTTCCCGCTTGAGTCACGTGCCGCGTCGAACCGCGCACGCTGGCTGACCAATTTGCAGGTCGCATTGTCTAGTGCCGAATGGCCTGTCGAAGCGACTATCTGACAATTCTGGACTTTGCCGGTGGTGCCAACGGTTACCTTGAAGCTGGCAATTCCAGTCATTCCTCGATTGATCCAACTGGTGCGATAATCAGACTCTGTTATCCAGCGCCCAGGATCGTTGCTCGGCTTCGCGGCGATCGGGCTGAATGTCGGAACAGGCTTAGGCGTCGGCTGCGGCGTGACGGGCACAACCGGATCACCTTCCGGGAAGGCATCTCTAATCACTATGTCGGCTAGATCAGGCAATTCGGGAGCGGTGTTGATTGTCGGTTCCGAATTGTTGATTGGCATTGGCGGAGGCGGAACATAGGGCAACGGTGCGGTCGGCTTCTGCGGTTCTACTGCCTCATCCGGCTCTGGCGGGGGTGGAGGGGGTGGGGTTTTGAAGACGGTCGTCTTTAACGGCGTATCTTCGTCAGGCATAAACGCTCCGCCGGCAAGGCCGGTAACCAGCACGACCCCGATTATCGCATGTATCGCTGTGACCCCGGCAACCGCGGTCTTGCGGTTAGTCTGTGTGGCATGATCAGCAAAAGCCATCATGATTCTCCTCTCAAAGCGCCGCTCTAAAGGGCGACTCAATATAATGTTACAACATAACACTGAAGAGGCAAGCGATTTCGAGTGGCGGTTTGCCACCGATAAAAATCATCTTTAAATTAGGACGTTATCAAAGCGCAGCATCAGGCAGCGCAGGAGGTCACTTGATCGGGCAAGCAGGGTCAAGGCGGAAATCGAGGTAATTATCGACCGATGCCATAAGCTCTTTTTGCTCATTCTCGAAGAAATGGTTCGCTCGCGGAATTTCTTCGTGATGGATCGTGATGTGCTTTTGCGTGCGCAACTTATCGACCAGCTTCTGCACCGCGCTTGGCTGCACAACTGTGTCAGCCGTGCCCTGGATAAAGATGCCTGATGCCGGACAAGGGGCAAGGAAGCTGAAATCGTACATGTTGGCAGGTGGAGCAATCGAGATGAAACCGCGCACTTCCGGGCGGCGCATCAGTAATTGCATACCGATCAACGCGCCAAAGGAAACGCCGGCGACCCACGTCGTTTGTGCTTCTGCGTGAATGGACTGGACCCAGTCGAGCGCAGCTGCAGCATCGCTGAGTTCACCTATACCGTTGTCGAAGCTGCCCTGACTGCGACCGACACCGCGGAAATTAAAGCGCAAAGTTGCAAAACCGCGATCGGTGAAGGTCTTGAACAATTTCTGCGTCATCCGCTCGTTCATTGTACCGCCGCCTTGCGGGTGCGGGTGAAGGATCATCGCAACCGGAGCGCGTGGGCGCGGGGCAGGAGTGTAACGACCTTCGAGACGGCCTTCAGGACCGGGGAATATTACGGATGGCATGGGACTCAACCTGTCAGATGGATCGAACACGCGGGTAGCGCGCCCTATTTCCCAGTCTATATAGTGACAAACATGCATTTCGCAATTGTGATAACCATATCCAGAGGCACTCATTCCTGACCGTATCTATCTCGACCACGCCGCGACTACACCGATCCGGCCAGAAGCGCTTGCGGCGATGCAGGAAGGGTTCAAAATCTGGGCCAATCCGAGCAGTCCGCATGCCGAGGGCCGCAAAGCCAAACAGGCGCTGGAAAATGCGCGTGAGCGGATAAAGAAAGCGCTTGGCTGGGATGGCGAAGTTATTTTCACCAGTGGCGCTAGTGAAGCGGCAAGGCTGGCGTTTGATAATGCCAATGTGATGCACGAAGCTGTGTCAACGGCGGAGCATGATGCTTTGCATCATTTCGTAACCGATCGCGGCGCGCAAGAAATCCGGTTTGATCAAGACGGGTTGATCAACCACGAAAGTCTCAAGAAGGCTTGCGAACCCTCGATGGCTGCGGGAAATGTGCCTGAAAACCGCTCGCTTGTTGCGGTCCAGTTGGTTAATTCTGAAACCGGCACTCGCCAAGATATTGATACGGTCGCTGCCATTATTGGTGAGTATTCCGGCATTCTAATTGCCGATTGCGCGCAGAGTGCCGGAAAGCTTGCTTTACCGACGACGGCAGGAATGGTCATCGTCTCGGCGCATAAATTTGGTGGGCCGATCGGGGTGGGTGCGTTGCTGGTGAAGGACTTTGCCATGCTCAAACCAGCCGGCGGGCATGAGCGCGGCTATCGGCGCGGCACCGAAAATCTGCCGGATATTCTTGGCATGGCCGCCGCGATCGAGACGTGTGATTGGCACACAACGGCTGATCAGCGTGAGGCCTTCATTGCACGACTTAGCCGTGACCGGCTGACAATTGGGCAACAAGTTGATTATATCGTGCCGCTCGTGCATCCGAAAATGAGCGCGCAGGCCCTTTTAATACGCCTCGATTCGATGGGCTTTGCAGTATCGGCTGGAAGCGCTTGTTCGTCAGGCACTCTCAAGAAGAGTCGCGTCCTCGATGCGTTTGGTGTCGACGATGAGACTGCCTCTCGTACCATCCGCGTCAGCTTGGGCTGGAACACTACACCCGAAGAATTGGAACGCTTTGCCGATGCGTGGGTAAAACTCACATGATCTATCTCGACTACCAAGCGACCACTCCGCTCGCGCAAGAAGCACGTGATGCGATGTTGCGGTGGCTTGATGGGCCGGACGGGGTCGGGTTCGGGAATCCGCATTCCTCGCATAAGCTCGGTAGGTCATCAGCCGCAGCGGTTGAGTTAGCCCGCGACAGGGTGGCAGCATTGTTCCCTGCTGGCGGAACAGTCATTTTCACTAGCGGTGCGACCGAAGCTATCAATCTGGCCATTCGCGGAACGGCCGGGAAGGGTGCTGTTGCCTTTTCCGCTACCGAACATTCTGCGGTAAGCGACACTGCTCGCGCAGCCGGTAAGTCGCATGAGTTGGCGGTTGGCGAAGACGGAATTTGTATTGCCGATCAGGATTTAGCCACTGACACTCGGATGATCGCGGTAATGCAGGTCAATAATGAAATCGGGACCGTCCAGCCAACACTCGAATGGCATAGGCGTGCAAAGGAGGCCAACGCTCTTTACCTCTGCGACGCGGTGCAAGCTTATGGCAAAATGCAAGTCACTGGCGCGGATTTGATCGCGGTCAGCGCGCATAAGTTTCACGGACCCAAAGGTGTTGGCGCGTTGTGGGTGCGCGACGGCCTGGAATTGAACGCGGTGCAGACGGGTGGCGGGCAAGAGCACGGTATCCGATCGGGCACGCTCAGTCCGGCCTTGTGCGCGGGCTTCGGCGCCGCTGCGAAGCTTGCCCAAGAAATGATGGTGCAAGATGCCGAACACATCGAGAAATTGTGGCACCGCGCTCGCGACTTGTTCAGTGATTGGGAGTTGAATGGTAGCGCTGATGCCCGTTGGCATGGCAACCTTAATGTCCGCCGCGAGGGACTCGATGTGGCTCGTTTAATGTCCGATGTCCGTGATGTGTGCTTCTCCGCCGGATCGGCCTGCGCGAGCGGATCTGGCCGCCCCAGCCACGTCCTGCGAGCTATCGGACTTGAAGACACCCAGGCAAAAAGCTCGATTAGGCTCGGTTTTGGGCGCTATACGACGCTTGAACAGATCGAAGAGGCTGCACTAAAAATCAACACTGCCGCAGCGGCACAGGAGGTCTAATGGTTCGCGTCCGTTTTTTCCCCGCCGAGGGCAAGCCGATTGATTGCGAAGTCGAGGAAGGGGCGTCGTTGCTATCGGCCGGTCAAGCTGCGGGCATGGCCTTGGAAGGCACTTGCGAAGGGCAGATGGCCTGTTCGACCTGTCATGTAGTCGTCGATGAGGAATGGTTTGATCGCCTGCCAGAGGCGAGCGAAGACGAGGAAGATATGCTCGATCTCGCATTCGCCGTCGAACGTACCAGCCGCCTGTCCTGCCAAATCGAAGTCACCGCAGAACTCGACGGACTAACCGTCAAAGTCCCGCGCGACAGCCATGATATGTCGCGAATGTAGACTAGCCAGTATTGAGGAGCTCACCTTCATCCTCGGCTAATCTTCGCATCGGATTCCAGCGGCTAAGCCGCCTCCATACCAGTATGACCAACCAAATTAGCATGCCAATGGGCCCGAGGAACGGAGCCATAATTAGCAGCGCAGCTAGCATCGAGCCAAGGATTGACCCTTTTGCTGACCAAGCCGAGAAGATTGGTTCTGCGAAGTCTTCCTGCACAATTGGCGGGGCTGCCTCGTAATTGATGTGAAGTTGGCTGAACTGAACACGCCCCTTCATTTCACTGAGCCAGCTGCGCGCTTGATCTATCTCCTCATTCACTTGTGCCACGCCGCGTTCAGCTTCAACTAGCTCGGCTACGGTTCCGTTGCGGCTGCGCAAAACTTCGATCAATCGGTCACGCAACACGGTGCGGGCCAGAAGCCTAGCTTTAGTATCGACCAGACTCTTGGACAAATCCTCACCATCGATGGTGCTGGTGATCAATTCGCCATCAGCGTCGGCGACGCTGGTGGTCAGTTCCTTGCCGAAGTCGCGGGCATATGGTGATGCGATGGCGAGCTGCTGGTTGCCAGTTCCAGCACCGTCCTCTCCATCCACTTGCGCCATCGAGATAATACGACAAATCGTGCTACCTTTTGCCTCGCACTGGTCAGCGTGGCGGACTTGCATCGGCTTTATAGAGTCTGCTCGCAGTCGGAATCCGAAACCATAGCGATAGGCGATTTGAGGGACGCCAATGGAAAATGACTCTGGACCGACAAAGCCTGTTTAGGTGGTATTTGCAGGTATTGGCTCGCCTCTTCCGGGGGTTTTTGCCATTGTCGCTGCAGGTTCATAATTTGTGGCGGCATGTGGGGCGGCGTAACTAGTAGACGCTCCCGCGATATCGACGGTTGATAGTCGCTCGACGACTTGAGATGCATCCGAACCGTCACTGGTCGTTAACGTGATGCTTGTTGCGAGAATTGCGCCAGTTACGATCACACTCGCTGCCATAATCTTGTAGTTCATTGCTCGCCCCATCTCATTAATGTCGATTGTAATGGGCGACCATCCGCGAGTGAGAGGATGACCGCCCATCGAAACCGAAGGGGGAGGGGGTTAACCTTCGGTCACAACCCCTGCCCGCGACCCAATGCGCTGGCTGAGTTTACGTCCGCCCCAAAGAAGCCCGCCGATGGGCAGGACAATCGCGCTGATCAACAATAATCCGGCAAACAATACGCCCAGAATAGAGCCGAGCGAGCCAAGCACGCCTTGGATCGGAGCGAGGAAGTCGTTGGTCACCTGCAAGCCTGAATCGTAGCGGATGGTTATCCGGCTATAGGCGACGCGCCCCTTCATTTCGTTCAGCCAGCTGCGCGCTTGATCGATTTCTTCATTCACTTGTGCCACGCCGCGTTCGGCGTCGACCAGTTCTCGGACGTTGCCTTTGCGGGTACGGAGTACGTCTTGCAGGCGGTCTCGCAAAGCGGTGCGCGCTTCTAGCCGAGCCTCGGTATCGATGATGGCCTTGGACATGTCCTCCGCTGCAATATTGGCGGAAATTTGCTCAGCGCCTGACTCGGTTGCTTCCTTTTCAAGCAGGGCGCCGAATGCGCGAGCATGGCGGGTAGCGACGGCGAGCTGCAATTCGCCGGTAACTTCTTCAGCCTGATCACCCACCTTGCTCATCCCCATGATTTGGCAGCTGGCGGGACCTTGCTGTTCGCACAGGTCAGCATGGCGCCGCTGCAATTTGCCGATGTCTTCCCCGGGAAGTCTCCAAGAAAAATCATAAGCGTAGGCCAGTTTCGGCAGGCTAACGCCGACGGCTGGTAATTGCGGGATCGGCGAGTTTGAATCTGTTGCCGATGACTCGACGATATCGGCCGCCTCTTCAGCCTGAATTGCTCCCGATTCGTAATTTTCGACCACAGATTGATCTGCATTCGATCTGCCGCCTGGATCTTCGGAACATGCAGCCAATGCTGCCAGTGGAAGTGTGCTCGTTAAAATAAGTTTCCTCTTCAAAGCGTGCCTCATTACAGCCTCCTTTTTGCCTTCTTCTCGCCATAATTGAGATGTGAATGACCAAAAGGTCAAGCACAAAAGCAACAGGCCCCCGCGGAATACTGCGCGGGGGCCTGTCAAGTTATTGAATTTAAGACGGTTTAGGCGGCTTATTTGATGCCGCTTTTGATCGCCTCAATTAAGGCGTTGGAGAAAGCCGGAATGTCATCCGGATTACGGCTCGTGATCAAATTGCCATCAATCGCCACCTCTTTGTCGACCACAGTTGCGCCAGCATTGGTCAAATCGGTCCTGAGCGATGGCCAGCTTGTCACGGTCTTACCGTCGATTATGCCCGCCTCTGCTAGCAACCATGGCGCGTGGCAGATGGCCGCAATCGGCTTGCCGCGCATGTTGAAATTGCGAATAATGTCGATGGCGTGTGCATCCATTCGCAAGATGTCAGGATTTATCTGACCGCCCGGCAGGAGCAATCCATCATAATCATCGACCGTTACGTCGCCGAGTGTCGTTTCAACTGCGACGCTGTCACCCCAATTGCCATCGGACCATCCCTTGATTTCGCCTGAATCAGTACTTGCGACGGTGGTCTCGATTCCAGCATTCTCAAGATCGGCCTTTGGCTGCATCAGTTCAGACTGTTCGAATCCGTTGGTGGCCATAATCAATACGTGTGACATAGGTAACTCCTTGATTTGTCGTTACTTGGCCAATGGCTCAATCACCACTGCGTTCCATGCCGCGCTTCGAATCGTGCTCTTGATGCGGCGAGTTGAAGCCGATCAACCGAGATTCCTGTTGGAACGGCAATCGCCATGCCGATGCGACCGGTAACGCGATTCTTCTTCGCGTTTCGGGAGTTCAGCCGAATTCTGCTCTAGTAGTTGTGGATACAGCCGCGCCGCACTGCCGCTTTTGGTTGGGCCTTGCTAGACGCCTCCTATGGTCACCACCGATAGCGATAAGTCAGTACCCGATCCGTTTGACGCGATTGTCGATGCGCCGTTCGATTCTGCGCTGTCCGAACGCTATCTGGTCTATGCTTTATCGACAATCACGGCCCGCTCACTGCCTGATCTGCGCGATGGGTTAAAGCCTGTGCATCGCCGCTTGCTCTGGACAATGCGCCAGTTGAAGCTGGATCCGACTAACACATTTAAGAAATCGGCCCGCGTTGTGGGCGAGGTTATCGGGAAATATCACCCCCATGGTGATACCGCTGCCTACGATGCGATGGTGAGGCTCGCGCAGGATTTTTCGCTCCGCTATCCGCTGGTCGAAGGGCAGGGCAATTTCGGTAATATTGACGGGGATAATGCGGCTGCATACCGATATACTGAAGCGCGCCTAACCCGTACCGCCATGCAATTAATGCAAGGGCTGGATGAAGGGACGGTGGACTTCATACCGACCTATAATGGCGAAGAAGAAGAGCCTGAGCTGATGCCGGGCCTGTTTCCCAACCTACTCGCCAATGGCACCAGCGGGATCGCGGTGGGCATGGCCACAAATGTACCGAGCCATAATGTAGCAGAGATTATCGATGCCACGCTCGAGCTGATTGATAATCCGCATGTCGAGCATAGCCGTTTGATGGAGCTGTTTCATGGACCCGATCTGCCAACTGGCGGCCTGATCGTCGACAGTTCGGAAATAATCTCGAAGGCCTATGAAACGGGTCGCGGCTCGTTTCGCGTTCGCGGCAGGTTTGCGGCGGCAGAGGCTGAGAAGAGTGAAGATCGGGAAGCCGGAATTGAGCGTCTTGGCGGCGGCCAATATCAATTAATCATCAGCGAAATTCCCTATCAGGTTCAAAAAGGAAAGCTGATCGAGCAGATCGCGCAGCTAATTGCAGACAAGAAGCTGCCAATCATTGAAGATGTACGGGACGAAAGCGACGAGAATATCAGGTTGGTGCTGGTTCCCAAGAACCGCAATGTTGACCCGGAGCTTCTCAAGGAATCGCTATATAAGCTGACCGATCTGGAAACGCGCTTTGGCCTGAATTTGAACGTTCTGGATGCGACGCGCACGCCGATGGTGATGGGCCTGAAGGAACTTCTTGGTAATTGGACTGCGGCGCAGATTGAAATTCTCCAGCGCAAGACGCAGCATCGTCTGGACAAGATTGCTGCACGATTGGAGCTGGTTGAAGGGTACATAATTGCCTTCCTCAATCTCGATCGGATTATCGAGATCATTCGGACTGAAGATGAGCCTAAGCCTATAATGATGGCCGAATTTGGTCTGACCGACCGGCAGGCGGAAGCAATCCTGAATATGCGTCTGCGCTCCTTGCGCAAGCTCGAGGAAATGCAGCTTCGCGGAGAGCGGGATGATTTGATCAAGGAACGTGAGGAGCTTGAAAAGCTCCTTGGTTCTCCGGCGCGTCAGCGCACACGTCTGAAGCGCGACCTGACCAATCTGCGTAAGGAATATGCGGAGGAGACCGAGCTTGGCCGACGCCGGACGACCATCGCGGAAGCGGCGCCGACGGTTGAATTCAGCATGGATGCGATGATCGAGAAAGAGCCGATTACAGTTATTCTATCGCAAAAGGGTTGGATACGCGGCGCGAAGGGTCATGCCGATCTGGCGACAGATGATGGCATGGGCGACTTCAAATATAAAGAAGGAGACGCGGCTGCATTTGTGCTGCACGCGCAGACCACTGACAAGCTGCTGATCGCCGTTGATAATGGCCGCTTCTTTACGCTTGGATGCGACAAATTGCCTGGTGCACGCGGATTTGGCGAGCCGATCCGCAACACTCTCGATATTGCGTCTGAATCGCAGATCATCGGCGCGCTGGTTTACCGGCCGAAGGGCCAATTGTTGCTCGCTGCATCCAATGGCAAAGGTTTTGCAGCCGAAATGGACGAAATGCTTGCAGAGACCAAGAAGGGCAGGCAGGTCGTCAATCTCAAGGGTGAGACAAAATTCACGGTAATCCGCGAAATCGCCGAAGAGCACGATCATATTGCAGTAGTTGGTGATAATCGAAAGCTGGTAGTGTTCAGCCTTGAAGAATTGCCAGTTCTCGGCCGCGGACAGGGCGTCATGCTTCAGCGTTACCGCGACGGCGGATTGTCCGATGCGACGACGTTCAAGCTTGAAGATGGCCTAAGTTGGGCGATGGGCGGTAAGGGTGACCGAACGCGTACCGAAGCCGAAATTTGGCAGTGGAAAGTCGCACGTGGTGCCGCTGGACGGATGCCACCCCAAGGGTTCCCACGGGATAATCATTTCTAGGATCGAAGCCCCTTAAACACAGGCTGCGTATAGATCTCTTTGCATCAAGAATAAAAAGAGGGCCGAGCCTGTGGCTCGACCCTCTTCCCTGCGACCCGAAGGGCTTATTCACGAGACTTGCGTGACGCTTTCAACTCTTCGAGACATATGGAACCACCTTTGCGCTCAACCGGGGGGAGGGGCGAATCGCTGGTTCCAATCCGAATTTCGTGATTGACGCTTACGTAAAGCCAGCAAGCTGAATTACACCTGAATTCAGCTTGCTGCTTTTTCAGCTTTGTTTGCGGCGTTGCGGGCGACCGCCGCCACTCTGGCCACCACCTTGCCCGCCGCCACCGGTGCCGCCGCCATTGCGGGGGCCACGATTGCCGCCTCCGCCGTGGTAAGGTTTCTTGGCAGGGCGCGCAGCGGAACTATCGACACGTTCGTCACGGCGTTTGGCTGCGACAACCGGTTTTGTCACCGGGCCGCTTTTGTGGCTGACATTCTTCGGGCGTCCGAAATCGCTGTCATTGCCGCGTGGTTCATTGCCGCGCTGGCGATTGTCACGGTCGTCGCGGCTGCGATAATTACCTTGGTCGGGTGAACGACCTTCGGCATCGCGCCATTTACGGTCGCGGCCCGAGGCTTGTCCTCCGGAACGGCCACCCGGCTTTCCGCCACCGCTGCCTTTACGGAAACGTGCATTGCGATCTTCATCACTGCGTTCTGCGCCTGAGCCTTTACGAGCCGGAGCTGGCAGGCCTTTGGCTTCCTGAATAAAGTTTTCAGGCAAAGGAGCAGGGACCAGCTTGATACCCGTCAACCGCTCAATGTCACGGATGTAGGGCTTCTCGTCACCAGCAACATAGCTGATCGCGATGCCGCTGCGGCCTGCGCGAGCTGTCCGGCCTATGCGGTGGACATATTGTTCCGCGACATTGGGGATTTCAAAGTTGAACACGACACTAACGCCGGGAACATCGATGCCACGTGCGGCAATATCGGTTGCAACCAGCACGGGCACACTGCCACGTCGGAAACCGTCGAGTGCGCGGGTACGCTGGGCTTGCGATTTGTTGCCGTGGATGGCTGCGGCATTGATGCCGGCGGCTACCAGATTGCGGACAACCCGGTCGGCACCATGCTTCGTGCGAGTAAATACCAATGCGCTTTCAATTTCGCCATTGGCGATGCCTTTGCGAAGCGAAATGGTCAGCAGCGCCTGCTTTTCCTTCTGATCGATGTAGGTCGAATATTGTTCGACCCGTTCGGCCGTGGTTGATTGCGGTGCAACTTCCACGCGGACAGGGTTGGAAATGAAGCGCTTGCCAAGATTGGCAATCGCATCAGGCATCGTGGCACTGAAGAACAAGCTCTGCCGTTCCTTCGGCAACATATTAGCGATGCGGGTCAACGGCTTGATAAAACCAAGATCCATCATCTGGTCGGCTTCATCAAGAACGAAGATTTCGACGTGCTGCAAAGTCAGTGCGCGCTGTTCGATCAAGTCGAGCAGACGGCCCGGTGTTGCGACCAGAATATCGCAACCGGGAACCAGTTTGCGCGCCTGTTGGCGGGCGGGCAGGCCGCCGAAGATACATTGCACTGACAGATCGAGATAGCGCGAGTATTCGCGGATATTGTCCGAAATTTGTGCTGCCAGCTCACGCGTCGGCGAGAGGATTAGCATCCGGCAACCGGCAGGATGACGCGCAACAGGGTTGGCCGCAAGACGGTGAAGCGAAGGCAAGGAGAACGCGGCAGTTTTGCCGGTACCTGTTTGAGCTACACCAAGCAGATCGCGGCCATCCAGCAATGCCGGAATGGCCTCGCGCTGGATAGGTGTTGGCTCTGTATAACCCTTTGTGTTGAGGGCGCGAAGTATGGGTTCGGCAAGGCCGAGTTGTTCGAAAAAAGACATAAAAAACTTTCAGTAATGCGCCATGAGGATTCGGATAAATATCCGGAATCCGGGCGCGGAGTGGGTCCTTACGGCGACCCAAGCGTGAAACGGGAAGCATGCGAATAACGCAAATTCCGTGAACCGGGTGCGGGACTAGCCCCTTATTTTACGGGGAAGTTCACGCTCGCAATCGGTTACGCAGTGATATTCCCGCGCCGGACGTTGAGGGCCATGTAGGGACGAAAGAATGAATAAGCAATGAAATTACGCATCAGGCGAATTTCGTTGCGCCAGTTCATCCTCAAGAATTTCCTCGACCCGGGACCTTTCGGGGAATCCTTCCTCGACCCAGCGCGCCTCGACGGCTCGTAATATCCGTGCAACTTCGGGGCCTGCGTCCACACCGCGCGCGACGATCTCTCCACCCTTGAGCGGCAAAGTCGGTATAACCCAGTTATGCAATGAACCGATGTCTGCGCCAGCGATTAATAACCGGTCGATCGCGCATTCCATTCCGACATTGTAAACGAGCGTTCGCGGAACAAGAGCGTCTTGTACACTGCGCTCTGCATTGCATGTCAGCCGAGCGCGCTGTGCGCGTGACAGGCGCAGCCTTGTGCCGACATCGTTGGCGATTGCTGGCAATGCAGGAAGCAGAGCGGACAGGCGGCGCATCGGGTCTGGCTCAATCGATGCAGCGCGCTCACACTCTATCAATTCTTGCAGCGAAGCGCGCTGCCGGGCCTGGGTTTCCGGAAGGATTACTTTCCAAACTCCCAATTTCGCCATCAATTCGACGGTCTGTTCCGGGGCGGGCAAGGACAGCAGCAAAAGCAGCTCTTTCGCCACACGTTCGCGGCTGAGGCCTTTAATGGTTTCGGCTAATTCGCTGCAGGCGTTAACTGCCTGTTGGTCTAGTTCAGACCCAAATCGAGCCTGAAATCGGAAATAGCGGAGGATACGTAGGTGGTCCTCACGAATGCGTTCATAGGCATCGCCGATAAAGCGGACATGGCGGTTGGAAAGATCCTCCAGTCCGCCGAAATAGTCCGAAATGTCCCCGGTTTCGGGATGCGCGTAAAGTGCATTTATGGTGAAGTCTCGTCTGGCGGCGTCGTCGCGCCAATCGTCTGTAAAGGCGATGGTCGCACGGCGTCCGTCGGTCGAGACATCGCGCCTGAGAGTGGTGATTTCAACGGGCCCACCCGATAATAGAGCTGTGATTGTGCCGTGTTCGATACCAGTGGGAACCGAACGGATATTAGCAGCCTCCAAAGCTTTGATGATTTCTTGTGGTTGCAGCACTGTCGCGGCATCTATGTCCGCCACATCAAGCCCGAGCACAGTATCGCGCACCGCGCCGCCGACCCAGCGCATATTTTCTGCACCTATCGCTGCAACCAGTTCAGCCAGATCGGGTCTCTGTGTCCATGGTGCAGCAGGCAGTAAGTCAGCCATCGAGCAACTCCTTCGCATCAATCCTGCGCGACAGATTGAAGATAATCGCGGCGGTCACACCCCAAATCCGAAAGCCTTGATAGTCCATTTCAAGATATTGACGCATCTCGCCGCGCCAGAACGCCTCGTTCTGTGACCAATTGTCGCGATTGAATACATGATCCAGAGGAACTTCAAACCATGACTCGACCTCTCGCGGGTGGGCAACCAGCGGCAAATCGGGCGGGATCACGCCCAGCACTGGTGTTATGTCAAAGCCCGTACCGGTCTTGTATCGGTCGCTGGTGCCGATCAGCCGGACATGCTTACGGCTTAAGGCGAGCTCTTCCTCTGCCTCTCTCAAGGCAGCGGCCACTGCGTCTTCCCCTTCATCCAGCTTGCCACCGGGAAAGGCGACTTGGCCGGGATGGTCGCGCATACTGGTCGGGCGCTGGGTCAAAATGATCCCTGGCTTCGTTCTATCAGTGACTGCGATCAACACGGCGGCTTCGGCTGTGCGTTCGGCATTGGCGAAGCGCCGGTCATCGAGCAGGTCAGCGATGGGCATCCGATGCCCTTGTTCGAATAGGCCGGACAGGCGTCCAAACAATTGGCTCATTGGTGGGTCAACCGGGTAAAAGCGAGTATGTCTCGCTCTGACTGGAAACCTGCCAATCATCACTTTGCGCCAAGGCGATTTCGGCAAGCTGTGTGTAGGTGCTGCGATTTAGCCGCGCTTCAAGTCCGTGTCTGACATGGAGATACAGCGCAGGGGTTTCAGAATTTCCCCTGGCGATCAGACGATGTTCAGCCCCAGCCAGAACAAGCTCATCGGTATTCAGTCTGAATGCAAGTGCACCATCCCTTTGCGCCACATCGACTGCAATAAAGGGTGCGTCCTCAACCTCAATCGATGCCCTCTCATAGGGCGTAACCAGCCAATGCTGTCCGGCATCGTCGCGGGTCAAGAGGCCGGAAAATGCCCGTACCATTGCGCGCCGCTTAATTTCGCCGCCATCGTGGAACCACTTTCCGTCTGCGGCAATCCGCATCAGGCTGTCGCTGGTATTCCGGGGTTTCCAGCTTTCCACTGGAGGCAATCTGCGCTGCGCAACCTGCTCTGCAACTTCGACGAGCGATAATCCGGCAAGTTCGGGAGGAGCATCATAGGGCATTATTTCGCGATGCCAGACTTGGTCAATTTCGCCAAGGGGTGGGAGTCATTGTTTCAATGAAGCAGGCCACGGCCCCAGCATGCCTTCGGCTGGAAGGATTGCGGGGTTCGCGCACCGGACCAACAAACGCGATTGCTCATAAGGGCCGGGGCAGTGCCAATTGGCTGTATGTTCAGCGGTGAAACCAAAAAACCGCCCATAATATTCAGGATCGCCAATCATCATTTGCGGGAGGGAGGCACTTGCATCAATCGCGCCAAGGGCTGCAACCATCAACGCCTTACCGTACCCTTCGTCCTGCTTTTCAGGCAGCACCGCGACAGGCCCAACCATAAACAAGGGATGATTGCGCCCATCCGGATCGGTTAAGGCGATGGGCCATAATTGAATTGTCCCTGCGAGAAAATCTTCTTCGTCAAGCACCGCAAAGCTCAGAGCCTCGAGCCAATCTGTGCCTTCGCGAATACGATAGGCTGTGCGCGCTTGGCGGCCATCGCCGAATGCCCGGTCGAGCAATTGCTCGATCAGCGTATCATCGACGTTGGTCAGGGGGACAATCGTGGCCATAGAACGCGGGCAAATAGGGTGGGTGAGCCGTGCTGTCGATCAATATTGCATTGATGAGGGCATGGCTGGGCTTGGAAGCCGTTCGTCAAACAAAAAGGGCGACCCGCGGGCCGCCCTCCCAGTCGGTTTAAGCGAAAAATTATTCGCCGTCGTTATCGCCCTGCAATCGCTGCCACAAATAAACATATTGCAGTGCAGACAGCTTGGCGCGCTGTTCATTATCGACGCCACCAGAATGGCCGCCAGTCATATCCTCATAATAATAATAAGGTTGGCCCAACTCCTTCATCCGCGCTGCGCCTTTGCGGGCGTGGGCAGGATGTGTGCGGTCATCTGCGGTTGAAGCCCAGAAGAAGGGCGAGGGGAAGTCCACGCCTTCAACAAGTTTCTGATAAGGAGAATACCCCTCAATCCATTCGCGTTGTTCTGGAATGCGCGGGTCGCCATATTCGCCAATCCACGACGCACCTCGGCCGATCTCGTGATAGCGAAGCATATCGAATAGCGGAATTGCGACGATTGCCGCACCGAACAAATCAGGGCGCTGGGTAATCGCGGTGCCAACCAGCAGGCCGCCTTGCGATCCGCCCTGAATGCCCAGATGTTCCGGTGCAGTGAAATCACGCTCGACCAAGTTCTCAGCCACGGCGATGAAATCATCCCAAGTGCGTTGCTTGTTTTCGCGGATGGCAGTTTGATGCCATTCTGGGCCGAATTCGCCGCCGCCGCGCAAATTGGCGAGGACGTAGGCACCGCCATTTTCGACCCACAGTTTGCCGGTTGATCCGAGGTAGGATGGTAGGCGCGAGACCTGAAAGCCTCCGTAACCGGTTAGTAATGTCGGGGTGTTGCTATCTAATTGCATGCCCTTGGGCTTGACGATGAAATAGGGGATTTTGGTGCCGTCGGCTGAAGTCGCTTCGTGTTGTTCGATGCTCATTCCGTCTGCATCAAAGCGAGCAGGGCTGTTCTTGAGCACTTCGGGCTTGCCCCCATCGGAATAGTAAAGCGTCGAAGGGGTGAGAAAGTCAGTAACCGAGAACATAACTTCGTCGGTCTCGCTCGATGATGCCGCAACCCCGACAGTTGCATTATCGGGCAGATCAACTTTGGAAGAATTCCACGCGCCACCCTCGAAATCGAACTTCAGAACCTGACCGCGGACATTGTCGAGTAATCCGACATAAAGGCTGTTCGCAGTTGTGCCGCCCCCTTGTTTGGTTTGTCTGTCACCCGGAGCCCACACCAATGTTTTCGGCGCGCCGTTGGGATCGGCCTTCCATGCTTCAAGATCGGCCGACACCAGCGCATCTGCCGGGAAAGTCTGGCCGCCCGTGGTCCATTCGACATCGGTGCTGAAAAGCATTTGCCCATTCACGATGCCATAGGGTGCCGCCTTGGCTGGTAAGTCCAGCTTCAGCCAATCATTGTCTTTCCAGACATAATAAGCGCGTTCGTGGAAGCTGAGGCCGCGATAGGCCATCCTGCCGTGAACTGTTCCGGCGGCATCGCGCATCAGATAAGCGCCGGAGGAAACATCCTTGGCATCACCGCGGAAAATTTCCTGGGCATCGTCGATTGATGTGCCACGTGACCACAGCCGCGTAGTGAATGGGTAGAAACTCTCAGTCAGTGAATTTTCGCCGAAATCGCGGCTGACCATCAGGGTGTTTTCATCAACCCAGCTGACGCCGCCCTGGCTTTCAGGCAGAGCAAAGCCGTTCTCCACAAACTCGCCAGTTTCCATGTTGAATTCGCGCATAACAGTGGCGTCTTTGCCGCCATCGGACAGCGATATCATGCACATCCGGCCTTCGGGCGGAAGGCAGCTGGAGCCTTTATAAACCCATTCGCGGTCCTCGGCAGCAGCCAACGCGTCAACGTCGAGAATGGTTTCCCATTCTGGATTGTCGGTGCGATAGCTTTCGCGCGTGGTCCGGCGTAGCAAACCCTTGGGGTTTTGCTTGTCTTGCCAGAAATTTACCAATCCGAATTTGGAAAAACCTACGTAAGGAACACGGTCTTCACTATCGAGGATCGCAAGTGCATCGCTCTTCAATTTTTCAAAGAGGGGGTCGGTTGTGAACGCTGCATTGGTCCGTTCATTCTCCGCGCTGACCCAAGCAAGCGCTTCTTCGCTGCGCGCTTCCTCCAGCCAGATATAAGGATCTACCTCAGCCTCGGCGATAGTTTCTGGCACGGGTACTCCTGTTTCATGCGCGGCAAGTGGGGCGCTCAGCCCTGCAAAGGCTAGCGAGGTTGCGATTGCTGTGTGAGAGATCAAAATCTTCATGGTCATCCTCTGTCAGAATTATCCTGCAATCATGGAGAGATAGAGCATAAACGCAAGCGATTTGCGCAGCAAATCGGCAGGCCACCTTACATAATTTTACAAGCCAATTTGTGACATTGGTAAGTTTCCAATCGTTATTGATTGTCTGGCGGGTCGTAGCGCATTTTTAAACAGGAAATATCCAGATATGGTCTATCAAGCCGAGGCTTGTCTTGCGCCCCTAAAGGCTCAGTTGTTTATGGCCGGAGAGCAATGCTCCGCCAATTTGTTGGAGATTTCGCCCGAAACTGCACTTCTGCAATTACACGTAGGCAGTGCCTCATGGTTCGGTATGTTCGTCGCGCTATCTGTTGGTGATCTACCTAGCTGTCCGGCTCATGTCAGGGCTACTGAGGGCAATATGGTCAGGATTGAATTCAAGCCCAGACTTCACCATTCTGTGGTGGCCGCCGTCGAACAAGCACTTGTCGAGGCTTAGGAAACTTTTCATTGATTGCTGTGCGGTCAAGTATTTGGTTCAACGAGCCACGGTTTAAATATGCGTATTGAGGACAAGCACTATGACGCACAGCGGACAATCTCGCAAAGTCGGATATCCTAAAGCCGATCTTATCGTTGGCGACCAGGCAATCTCGATTTCACTGGTCGACGTGACAATATCGAGTGTTTTTGCAATTCTACCTTATGGCGCGGGTGTGTCTGAAGGTGATGTTATTGCGATCACTATGGACGATTTTCCGAGTGCCATCGCGACGATCAAATGGGTGGTTGGTGACCGTGTTGGGCTGGAGTTTCGCAAAGCCATTCACCCAAGCGTTGTCGAGTATATTGCACGTGCGCGAGCTGAGCTGATGGAAAATTGTTTATGAATGGGGATATGAACGGCTTCGGGGCATCCGAACCGCGCTAGGCTCCGACACTCCGTGCGTCCCAAAAAAAAGAGCGACCAATCTGGCCGCCCTTTTGATTTGCCAATTATGGTCGCCGACCGTCGCAATGGACGCCCGCCTGGTTACCCGTCTTCGCCAACAACCTGTTCAGCCAATACGGTCAAGCCGGTGTCGCCCACTTCGGCAAAGCCGCCACGAACCTGAATTTCTTCAGGCGCGCTGCCTTCGGTCTTATAGACCTGAACCGCGCCGTCGCGGATGGTGGACATGAAGGGCGCATGACCCTCTAGCACGCCGAACTCGCCTTCCGTGCCAGGGACAACCACCATGTGGACGTCTTCAGAACGGACCAGCTTGGCCGGTGTTACGAGTTCAAAGTGTAGTGCCATGATTATTAAGCGTCCTCAGCCATCTTCTTGGCTTTAGCGACTGCGTCTTCGATGCCGCCGACCATGTAGAAAGCGTTTTCGGGGAGGTGATCATACTCGCCTTCGACAACCGCTTTGAACGATGCGACCGTATCTTCGAGCTGGACGAAAACGCCCGGGATCGAGGTAAAGACTTCCGCAACGTGGAATGGCTGCGACAGGAACTTCTGGATTTTACGCGCACGGGCAACGGTAAGCTTATCTTCTTCAGACAGCTCGTCCATGCCGAGAATTGCGATAATATCCTGCAAGGATTTATACTTTTGCAGAGTTTCCTGAACCTTGCGGGCGGTTTGATAATGCTCTTCACCCACAACGCGCGGTTCAAGCACGCGGCTGGTGGAATCGAGCGGATCAACCGCTGGATAGATGCCAAGCTCCGAAATCGCGCGGTTCAGCGTGGTCGTTGCATCCAAGTGGGCGAACGATGTTGCCGGCGCAGGGTCGGTAAGGTCATCTGCGGGAACGTAAATGGCCTGAACCGAAGTAATCGAACCCTTGTTGGTCGATGTGATGCGTTCTTGCAGGTTACCCATGTCGGTCGACAACGTTGGCTGATAACCCACAGCTGAAGGAATGCGGCCCAGTAGCGCGGACACTTCTGAACCGGCCTGCGTGAAGCGGAAGATGTTGTCGACAAAGAACAACACGTCCTGACCTTCTTGGTCGCGGAAATATTCTGCCATTGTCAGACCCGACAGAGCGACGCGGGCACGCGCACCAGGAGGCTCGTTCATCTGGCCAAACACCAGCGCAACCTTGGAGCCTTCCGATGTCGCAACACCGTTCGCATCCTTTGCGATAACGCCTGCGTCGAGGAATTCGTGATAAAGGTCGTTACCTTCGCGGGTGCGCTCACCCACACCGGCGAACACGGACACGCCGCCGTGACCCTTAGCAATATTGTTGATCAGTTCCTGAATAAGAACCGTCTTACCAACGCCGGCACCGCCGAACAGGCCGATCTTACCGCCCTTTGCGTAAGGTGCGAGAAGATCGATAACCTTAATGCCAGTAACCAGAATCGCGCTCTCTGTTGATTGGTCGACAAAGGGAGGCGCTTCTGCGTGGATTGGCATTGTCTGGTCGGCACCAATCGGGCCGAGCATGTCGATTGGCGCACCAACGACGTTCATAATCCTGCCGAGCGTTTTCGGGCCAACTGGCACAGAAATCTGCTTGCCAGTGCTGATCACTTCCTGACCGCGGGTAAGGCCTTCGGTCGCATCCATCGCGATGGTGCGAACTGTGTTCTCACCAAGGTGCTGGGCAACTTCCAGAACGAGCGTATTATCGCCATTCTTGGTCTCAAGCGCAGAGAGAATTGCGGGCAGTTCACCAGGAAACGCTACATCGACAACAGCGCCGATGACTTGGCTGATGGAGCCGTTGGTGGATTGATTTAGAACAGGGGCGGTAGCCATTGTGTTCGTCCTTACCTTCTTATCTATCTCGTCATCCCAGCGAAAGCTGGGATCATTATGTTCCGGGTCGTCTTAAGCTGAAAGCAATCCCGGCTTTCGCTGGGATGACGACATGAATTAGAGCGCTTCTGCGCCAGCAATAATTTCGATCAATTCAGTTGTAATCGCAGCCTGACGGGTGCGGTTATACTGAATGGTGAGTTTTTGGATCAGTTCGCCAGCATTGCGCGTGGCGTTGTCCATTGCGGTCATCGATGCGCCTTGTTCGGACGCCATAATTTCCAGCAATGCGCCGAAGATTTGCGTTTTCACATAACGCGGGAGCAATTCTTCGAGGATTTCTTCTTCGCCCGGTTCATATTCCACAACCGCATCGCTATCGAGAGCGATTTCAGGAGCAGGAACAGGGATGATCTGATCGATAGTCGGATCTTGCGCCAGCGCAGATTTGAATGTCGGATAGACCAGATGCGCTATGTCAAACTTACCGGCTTCATACATTTCGACCAACTCTTCCGCAATCTGCGCGGCTTCTTCAAAGCCGGGATAGCGAACAACGCTGGTGTCGAAGTGGGTGCCGATTTGGCTAGGGAAATTGCGCTTCAGCGGCGCACGACCCTTCTTGCCGACGAGGTAGAACTCAACGTCCTTACCTTCCGCCTGCAAAGCACGAGCCTTGATACTGGCAGCACGAACGAGGTTGGCGTTCAAACCGCCGCACAGGCCCTTATCGGTGTTCACAACTACCAAAAGATGGCGTTTGTTCGAACCGGTTCCGGCGAGCAATTTTGGTGCATCGTCACCCGACACCTTGGAGGCGAGGGCGGCCATGACCGCAGCCAAACGTTCGGCATAGGGACGCGCAGCTTCTGCCGCTGCCTGCGCCTTGCGGAGCTTGGCAGCTGCGACCATTTGCTTGGCCTTGGTGATCTTCTGGGTCGATTTAACCGACCCGATCCGATCCTTGAGTGCTTTAAGCGAGGCCATCTCGGCTCCTTAATTCTCTCTCAGGTTCAAGCGAATTGCTTGGCGAAGGCGTCGAGCGCTTTCACGGTTGCGTCTTTGGTGTCGCCTTCGAATTTCTTGCTGGTCCGGATGTCCGCTAGAACGTCAGCGTGTTCGCTGCGCATGAAGCTGAGCATTGCCGCTTCATATTCGTTCACGCGATCAACCGGAATGGCATCGAGGTAACCGGTGGTGCCAGCGAAGATCGACAAAGTCTGCTCTTCGAAAGGCATCGGGCTGAACTGAGCTTGCTTGAGCAATTCAGTCAGGCGGGCACCGCGATTGAGCAGTTTTTGCGTTGAAGCGTCGAGGTCTGAACCGAACTGCGCAAACGCCGCCATTTCGCGGTATTGAGCGAGTTCAAGCTTAATCGAACCGGAAACCTTCTTCATCGCCTTTGTCTGCGCAGCACCGCCAACACGGCTAACCGAAAGACCCACGTTAATCGCTGGGCGGATACCTTGATAGAACAGGTCGGTTTCAAGGAAGATCTGACCGTCGGTGATCGAAATCACGTTGGTTGGAATATACGCTGAAACGTCACCAGCCTGTGTTTCAATGATTGGCAATGCAGTCAGCGAACCGCCGCCATTGTCATCATTCATCTTCGCGGCGCGCTCAAGCAGGCGGCTGTGAAGATAGAAAACGTCACCAGGATAGGCTTCACGGCCCGGAGGACGACGAAGCAACAGCGACATTTGGCGGTAAGCAACAGCTTGTTTGGAAAGATCGTCATATACGATAACCGCGTGCATACCATTGTCGCGGAAATATTCGCCCATCGCGCAGCCGGTGTATGGTGCGAGATATTGTAGCGGAGCAGGCTCGGAAGCGGTTGCGGCAACCACGATGGAATATTCCATCGCGCCGTTTTCTTCCAAAGTCTTCACGATCTGGGCGACGGTCGAACGCTTTTGGCCGACCGCAACATAGATACAGTAAAGCTTGTCTTTTTCGTTGTCGCCTTTGTGCGCGTCCTTCTGATTGATGAAGGTGTCGATTGCGACAGCCGATTTACCGGTTTGACGGTCACCAATGATCAGTTCGCGCTGGCCGCGGCCAACTGGTACGAGAGCATCGATGGCCTTGAGGCCGGATTGCACAGGCTCATCAACCGATTTACGCGGGATGATGCCAGGCGCCTTAACTTCCACGCGGCTACGCTCGGTCGATTCGATCGGACCTTTACCGTCAATCGGGTTGCCTAACGCGTCAACTACGCGGCCGAGGAGACCCTTGCCGATAGGAACGTCAACAATCGTGTTGGTCCGCTTTACGCTGTCACCTTCTTTAATCTCGGCATCGGAGCCGAAGATCACGACGCCTACATTGTCGGCTTCAAGGTTGAGAGCCATGCCCTGAACGCCATTAGCAAATGCGACCATTTCACCGGCCTGAACTTTGTCGAGGCCGTGAATACGAGCAATACCATCACCCACCGATAGAACGGTGCCAACTTCGCTTACTTCGGCTTCAGTGCCGAAATTTGCGATTTGGTCTTTGATGACCTTGCTGATTTCTGCTGCGCGGATTTCCATGATCTAATAAGCCTTTTCCAACGGCGAAAAGCCGTCAGCCCTTCATAGCCTGGGCAAGTGAGTTGAGACGTGTGCGGATCGAGCCGTCAATACGCTTCGATCCAATTGTAACGACGAGGCCGCCCAGAAGATCCGGGTCGACTTGCGTCTGAATTTTGACAGTGCGGCCTTCGCGGGCGGTCAGCTTGTCCTTCAAGGTGGAAAGCTGCGCTTCCGATAATGCGTGCGCGCTGGTGACATCGGCGGTCACTTCGCCGCGCTGCGCTGCAGAAATGGTGCGGAAGGCTCGGATCATGCCAGGCAAATCACCGAGTCGGCGATTGCCGGCAAGCACGCCGAGGAAATTCTGTGTAAGGCCGGAAACCTTAAGCTTCTTGCCAACCGAAGCGATTGCGTCGGCCGCTTGGTTGCGGCTGACCTTCGGATTGGAAATCAGATTTTGCAGATCGGTCGATTCGGTCAAAGCTGCATCCAGCTTTTCCAGATCTGATTCGACTGCGATTACGCCGTTTTTCGTCGATCCAGCCTCTGAAGCCAAATCAAACAAAGCAGACGCATAACGGCCTGCTAGGCTAGCTTGTA
Organism: Pontixanthobacter gangjinensis; assembly: GCF_009827545.1. Lineage (NCBI taxonomy): Bacteria > Pseudomonadati > Pseudomonadota > Alphaproteobacteria > Sphingomonadales > Erythrobacteraceae > Pontixanthobacter > Pontixanthobacter gangjinensis. The sequence continues at coordinate 1,365,911 of NZ_WTYS01000001.1, forward strand.
TACCGGCGGAAATATCCACGCGTTTTAGGTCCTCTTGGGTCCGGAAGATTAAATTGCATCGGCTCAAACAAAGAAGGCGCGAAAAACGCACCTCTCGCTTGGGTGGCGCGCCCCTATCATCGGGGTTGGATTCATGCAAGCCGAGTCTTGTGATTTTTGCCTTGAAAGGCAGAACCTCACACTCTTGAGGCCAACACAATTTTGCGTCATATAGGTTTTAAGTGGCCACTTAGAGCTGCCTAAGGAGAGAAACGATGCAATCCACCGTGAAACCGGCCCTGCAACTTAGTCCGATGTCACCCAATTGCGGGGTTGAAATCAGCGGCATTCAGCTTGCTGAGGCGGACGGCGGGGCGCTCGATGCAATCCGTAATGCAATTTATACGCACGGAGTTGCAGTTTTTCGCGATCAGGAATTTTCGCCCGAGCAGCACATCGCCTTTGGCAAACGCTGGGGCGGCATCGATGTGAACCAATATTTCCCGCTGGAGCAGACCTATCCGGAGATAGCGATTGTCCGCAAAGCTGCGGATCAAGAAACCAACATTGGCGGCGCATGGCATACTGATCATTCTTACGACCAGATCCCTGCGATGGGCTCTGTGCTGGTTGCGCGAACTTTGCCACCCAAGGGCGGGGACACGCATTTCAAACATATGGGCGTTGCTTACGATTCGCTTTCGCAGGAATTGAAAGATGAAGTCGAGGGGCTTGAGGCGTTCCATACCGCCGACCATGTTTACAAAGAAGACGGTCTTTATGCCCAATCCGATATGGGGAAAGATTTGCGTGGACAGGACCAGAGAACGGGGGCGGTCCATCCAATTGTCATCCGCCATCCGCATACTGGGCGGAAACTGCTTTACGTAAACAGCGCTTTCACCATCAATATCGTCGGACGCACGCGGGAGGAAAGCCTGCCGCTACTCAACCGGCTGTATGATGCGGCAATGACTGCCGACAATGAATGCAAAGTGGTGTGGGCACCAGGTACGGTCGCGATTTGGGATAATCGGGTGACGTGGCACAATGCGATGAATGACTACAAAGGCTACGCCCGCGAAATGCACCGGATTACGCTGAGCGGGGATGCGTTGGCGGCTTAGGTTAGAATCAGGAGTTCAATCCCTCACTGCACAGCTATAAACCAGCCGCTCGTTAGGTGCGTCGGGAAGTAATGCTATGACTGCGCCCTGCATGTCGCCCAGCTTCGATGCTGCGCCGTCAGTATCGCATTTCGGCGGTGTGTATTTGCCGCGGGCCTCGCGTGTCGTAGACATCGCATTGCGGCTGAGCAGATAACGGTCGGTTCGGAAGGTCTTGGTGTCGGGGTTATAGAGATTGACCGATACGGCATCTTCTTGGTTTGGCACGAATACCCGCGACCATGAGCCGGCATTGAAACCATATTGCGTGCGAGTGTTCACGCATCCATCCTCTGCCCAGTCAAATTCGACCGTGCCATCGGGCGTTCCTGTGATCCGGCTCCGATCGGCTTGTAGTGTACACACCAGAGTGCCTGAATTTGAGGAGGTGATGCTACCAGGCGTGGTGGCGGTTATGTCTTCCGCATCCGCCATCGCTGCGTTTACCTTGCGGTCGATCGCGTCGATACCGGGACGAGTAAACCACATCGCAAGCGAGCCAACCAGCGCCAAGACAGAGAGTGAGCCTGCGATTATTAGTTTACGCTCTCGCGCTGTAACATCGTTTGCGGCACCGGTTTTCGCTTGCCAAGCAATCGTGCCAGCACCAGCTGCAAGCAATAGCAAGACCGCCGCAATCGCCATTGCATTCTCGCGATCTTCCTGAACTTCCATTTCTGCTTCGAGCTGCATCCTGTCGCGTTTGATCCGTTGTGCTTCAGTTCGTTCTGCCATTTCAGCGCGAACTGACGCCTGTTCGCGCTCAATGCGTTCGCGTTCGGCATCGTCCAGATCGTTTAGGCTACGGCATGGCTCCGCACTAATTCGTGCCGGAACACCGTTGGCTTTCAAAAAGGGGATCAATTCCTTGGTCGACACAGCAAAGAAAAACTCGGCGTCGGAATTACCCGAATCCGCACCAAAACTGTTGACGCCCAGCACGCGGCCACACCCGTCAAGCAGTGGTCCGCCGGAATTCCCACGTGCGATTGGCGCTGTATGCAAGATTGTGTCGAACTGTCGGCTTGGTCGCCTGCCGGACAAGAATCCGCGGCTTTTTACGGGCGGTTGTGATCTGAATATGTCTTCAATATCGAGGCCCTGCGCGCGATCTACATTCATCGGATAACCGACCGAAGTTACCTCCGCACTGTCGCTGGCCGTATCGCCAGATATGGTCAGCGGCGGCAGTCTCAGGGGCCCGGTAACCTCTAGTAAGGCGAGATCTTTCTTGGTGTTGATCGACACGATCCGCGCAAAGGCAGTCTCGTCGCCTTCAGAAGGAACGATGGCAATTTGCAACGTGTCATCGACTACCGCATCGCGAATTACATGGGCATTGGTGACAATTCGCGTTGAGGTAACGGCAAAGCCGGTTCCGTGACTGACCGGGAAAACCGCCGTCCCGTCAGTCCCGATAATTACCACACGCACCACACCGCGCGCCGCTGCGTTAACGTCGGCGGGGTCGGCTATCACTTGCGTGGGAAAGGCAAGCCCGGCCAAGGCAGCGAACAGGATGATGAACCGTAGCATTGGATTGTATCTACGCGCGCGACGACATTGACCGCAAGCTTCGGGATGCGACTGCCATAGGTTTTCCGTAGCTTTTCTCACGATGTTTGGCGTGGCATAGGATGTATTTATGGGAAATGAGCAGCTCGACGATAACAGACGTTGGCAAATTGCGCTGGCCAAGGACCGCGCATTTGATGGGGTGTTCGTGACCGGCGTCCATTCAACCGGCATCTATTGCCGCCCCAGCTGCCCTGCGCGTGCACCGAAGCGCGAGAATGTGCGTTTTTATGCAACTTGTGCCGATGCAGAGGCGGCTGGGTTGCGGGCCTGCAAACGCTGCACCCCGCAATCCATCGCGCCGGATGAGCAAGCGGTGCTGCGCTGTCTTGAGCTTTTGCAGTCAAGCGAAGCGGTGGTTCCACTTGAAAAGCTGGGAAATGTCACCGGCTATTCACCCACGCATTTGCAGCGCGTGTTCAAGCGGTCGGTCGGTATGTCGCCCGCCGCCTATCACCGCGCCTTACGGCGTGAGAAAGCGGGCAATGCGCTAAGCGATGGTGCTAGCGTGACAGGCGCGGTTTACGATGCAGGCTATTCTACCCCGTCGAGATTTTACGATGAGATTAAGGACCGTTTAGGAATGAGTGCATCTGCATGGCGCGATGGTGGCCGTGATATTTTGATCCGCTACGCGATTACCGAAACGACGTTTGGCCCGATGTTGGTTGCGGCAACGAACAAAGGCGTTTGCCGTCTGTCATTTTCAGAAACACGCACTGAACTGGTGCGGCGCTTCCCCAATGCCGAGTTGGCCGAGGGCGGGGCAGAATTCGAAGCTCTGCTGCAAGACGTTATCGCGGCGGTGGAGCAACCCGGCGACGCGCAGCATATTCCGCTCGATGTTAAAGGCACCGCATTTCAAGAGGCGGTTTGGCAGCAATTGCGCAAGATCCCTGCGGGTGAAACGCGCTCCTATGCCCAAATCGCCGCCGCTGCAGGCAACCCCAAGGCGATGCGTGCGGCGGGTTCTGCCAATGGCGCAAATTGCGTCGCAGTCTTGATCCCTTGCCACCGTGTGGTCCGGTCCGATGGCGCCATTGGTGGCTATGCCTACGGCGCTGAGATAAAGCGCGAATTGCTGAAGCGGGAAGAGCAGTGCCAAAGCGGGGCAACCGATTTGCTTGCGGATTGACTTGCAACCGCAAAAGGTCTTGTTGCCTCACCAATAAGAGGGGGAATTATGACCGATACGCCGATTTCAGCATCCGACCTGCCGACATGGCGTAAAGTGGTAGCATTTCCGCTGGTATCGCTGGCGATTGGTTTGGGTTCTGCTGTGGCCACGATTTGGGCGCTGTCACTGCTGTTGAATCAGATTACCAATTGGCAATATGGCGATAGTGCATGGATGGCTCTTGGCGCGGTATTGTCGGTGCTCGCTATATTCCTTTTATCAAAATTCTTGCTCCGTTACTTGGGTGACATGCCGCGAGATGATTTGCCGTTAAGCGGGTCGGTGAAAGATGTATTCTACGGATTTCTCGGCGGCGGCTGGCTGATCACAATGTGCGTCGGCGTAGCTTTCATTCTAGGATCTTATAGCATTTTAGGATGGGGCACTTCGGAAAGCGCCGCGCTCATCTGGCTCCAAGCCGGATTGTTCGCAGGTTTTGTCGAAGAGGTAATTATCCGCGGGGTACTCTTCCGTTTCCTTGAGGAATTCGCGGGCAGCTGGGCAGCGCTTGCTATCTCTGCATTGGTCTTCGGATTTCTCCACGCAGGCAATGAAAATGCGACAGTATTCTCGTCCATTGCGATCAGTATCGAGGCAGGCATACTTCTTGGTGCGGCCTATATGTACACGCGCAATTTGTGGTTGGCGATCGGCATCCATGCCGGCTGGAACGTGGTGCAAGGGTATTTCTGGGATGTTCCAGTTTCGGGAGTTCAAGTCGACGGTCTGGTTGAAGCGGAATTGAGCGGACCTGTTTTGCTTTCCGGCGGTTCTTTCGGCCTAGAAGCATCAATAATCGCGCTTATAATCGCGACCTCAGCAGGGCTGTGGTTATTGCGTGAGGCAGTCCGTAGGGGCAATACGGTCAAGCCTTGGTGGACCCGAAAGCGTTTGCACGAGAAGCTGGAAGCTCCAGAAGCTAAGCGCGTCCCAGCGAAGGCTGGGTCCTAATGAGATTTCGTGAGTTAATCGGCTAACCTTCCAGCTTTCGCTGATCCTCATTGATCTTGATATCTGGCCCAGCCTTTTTTGGCTGGCTCCAAGGTCTCAAGAAACCTGTCCGCGCTTTCAATATAGTCGGCTTGCCTCTCTTCGCCCATCCGGTCCCAATTGGAATAGATTCTGCCGATCCGATGGTTGCTTTCCAGCGTGTCGCGGTGCCGGTCCATAAAGTGCCAATATAGGGCGTTGAACGGGCATGCGCCTTCGCCGGTTTTGGTGCTGGCTGAATATTTGCAGCCCTTGCAATAATCGCTCATTTTGTTGATGTAATTTGCGCTGGCAGCATAGGGTTTTGAAGCGAGTTTTCCGCCATCGGCATAAAGCGCCATTGCGGCGACATTGGGCAATTCAACCCATTCAAAGGCATCAGCATAAACGACCAGAAACCAATCCTGGACATCGCGGGGATTAATACCCGCTAGCAGCGCAAAATTTCCGAGCAGCATCAGCCGTTGGATATGATGAGAATGAGCGTTTTGCTTAGTCGACCGGATTGCGTCGGCCATGCAACGCATATCGGTTTTGCCAGTCCAATAGAAATCGGGCAGCGCGCGCTGAGCATTCAGCGCGTTTGTGCTCTCCAGGTCGGGCATGTGAAACCAATAGAAGCCACGCACATATTCGCGCCAGCCAATAATCTGCCTGATAAATCCCTCAACCGAATTGAGCGGAGCATTACCCTCGCGATATTCGCGTTCTGCGCGCTGGCATAATTCCATCGGGTCAAGCAACCCGAGGTTGATCGAAGTGCTGAGCATTGAATGGAACAAGTCATCCTGCCCGTGAACCATTGCATCCTGATATGCGCCGAATTCGGGCAGGCGCTCGTTAAAGAACGCTTCGGCTGCCGTCTCGGCCTGGGCAGCTGTGACGGGCCATTTGAGAGTGTCCAAATCACCGAAATGATCAGCGAATTTGTCCTCCACCAATGCGATTACTTCTGCGGTAATCTCGTCCGGCTCAGACCTGGGACGCGGAGGTGCTTTAAGCCCGTCCTTCGGCGGCTTGCGATTTTCCTTATCGTAATTCCATTGGCCGCCAGCCGGTTTACCGTCATCCATTAGCAGACCGGTTTGCTTGCGCATTTCCTGATAAAAATTCTCCATGCGCAATGTCTTGCGCCCCTCCGCCCAATCGCGAAATTGGCCAATTGAACAGATAAAGCGGTCATCAGGCAGAACTCTGACCTCGCAAGCGAATTTGTCTTGCCATTGGTCGATCGCCTGCTGGACGCGCCATTCGCTGGCTTCGGTAATGTGGATTGCCGAAGGGTCATGCCGCTCTACAGCTCGGGCGACTTCACCAGTGAAGCTGTGTGCGTTCTCTTCGTCGGTCAAAAATGTGTAATCAACCGTCCACCCGGCATCGCGAAGATCCACTGCAAAATGGCGCATCGCGGAGAAGATGAGCGCGATTTTCTGCTTGTGATGTTTGACATAGGTTGCCTCGTCCCAGACCTCCATCATCAAGATCACGGATTCGTCTTTGCTGCGCCCCTTGAGCGAAGCCAACGAGCGGGTCAGTTGATCGCCCAATATCGGGATTAGGATAGGTTTGGACATAAGCGGTAAACGCATGGCAACCGGATTGGTGCCATGCGTTGCCCTTACTGTTGGTATTGAGACAATCCCGCGAGGAAGCGCACCTTAAATTCTTTCAATATCGAGCAGGCTTACCTTCACGCAGGCAACAGTCAGCGCGCTATACCTCTGGTTTCCTCGCCTGTTTCTGCAGCAGCATTTGCTGCCACAGGCAATTCGACAGGTTAGCCCGCACCAAAACAGCCAGTGAGGCCCAAACACAGGTTGCTGTCCAACTTGCTTAGGTAAGGTTCGGCGGTGTGCCCGGTTCGGCTTTTTCCCAAGCGCGTTGATAGGCTTCGCGTGCGCCGATCCGCTGAAGATACGCAGCAGTGTTTGGGTATTCATCCAAAGTGCCTTCGCGGAACATACGTGCTGTGGTGAGGCAATAGACCATCATAATGTCGGCCAGGGTTAGCTGCGAACCGCCGAAAAATTCGGCTTCGCCCAAACGTGCCTCGACCATTTGCCACGCTTTGGAAGTGCGTTCTGCGACGAAGCCGGCCGGCATCGGATTTTTCGCATCTGCCATCGACAGCATCAGTTGCATCATGCCATTGGTCATGAACGTGCCGTTGGTAAAATGGAGCCAGAAAAGATGGTCCGCAAAATCGGCATGATCGGGGGTTAAAGAGAGTTTGCCGCCGCCATATTTCCGGTCGATATATTCGCAGATCGCGCCGCTTTCACCCAGCACGAGATCGCCATCCTGAATAACTGGCGCGATGCCCATGGGGTGCAGAGCCTTATATTCATCAGGCGCAAGCCGGTTGTCCTCGCGGCGATTATACCGCTTGTAATCATATTCGATGCCCAGTTCTTCGCACAACCAGACGATGCGCTCGGATTGGGAAATACCAAGATGGTGGACTGTCAGCATGTCTGTGCTCCTGTTCGGGTGCCTGAATGAGAGTTCATGCCCTCGCTAGGTGGCATCGCCGCCGCTGTCACCTTCTTCTTCATCCGCCGCGACATTGCCCTCATCACTTTCGTCGGTTCCAGTGTCATCATCATCAACATAGCGAGAGGTTTGTCCTGACATCATCTCATTTATTCGATCAATAGTCTCCTGCGCGCCGTCACCGCCATGGGGGCTGTTGGCCAAAATTTTCAGCATTGAAATCGCCTCGCCAAAATTGCCTTGCCTCGCCCTGTCTATTGCGACGGCGAAACGCAGCTCGCTGGATTCCGGGGCTTGTTCAAACGCAATTTCAAGTGCTTTAGTCACTTCGGTATTAGATTCTCCTTCACGGATATAGCTGTTGGCGAATGAGTATTGCGGCCAAGGATGAAGCGGGTCAGTGGCTCGTGCCCTGTTGAAGAATTCGCGCGAACTGGCCCAATTCGCCTCATCGGGTTTTTCAGCATGATCGAATGATTCTAGCAGGATATTACCTTTGAGGACATTGGCGTTCATATGGCTGGCATCTAAGGCTAAAGCTTGATCAACCGCTGCCATAGCCGCTGTGAAGTCATAGGCGCTGTCAGCATCGTCATCGTGTACCAATGCGAACTCAGCCTCAGCCAGCTGATACCAAGCCTCGCTGGTGGCAACTGGCATTGCGACCGCTTGGCGCAACTCTTCGCGAACCTCTTCCATGTTATGCCCGCCAAGCCGCTGGAGGGTCAGTCCGGTAATTTGTGAGTCATATTCTGATAGTTCTGTGACTGTGACGCCGTCTTGATAGGGGAGCGCGTTGGGTGACTTGTTCCATTCGATGGACCGTTTGACATAGGTTTGAAGCTTGCGGTCGAACTGGTCGAGGTCGCCAAAAGTTTCTTCCGCTGCGTCGAGCGGATCCTGGCCCATATTCAACCGGTTAATATACTGCGTAACCAGTTTGCCGCGACCCATCTCCTGCGAATAAAGCATATGAGTAAGAGCCCACGACCAGCCATAGAATGAACTGCCTTCACTGTTGCGAGCAGGACGATTGGTCAAAAGATCGCGGATCGGGATTTCACCGAAATACTCGATTTCATTGACGCGGTGCAGCGCGGGTGCGCCGAAAGTCCACTCGCCATTACGCTTGAACTCAGCAGTCGCGACGAACTCCGCAAAGCCCTCGGTGAACCAAGCAGGTGCCGGAACCGCAAAATTCTGAAACATGAAATGGTGGGCGTATTCGTGGAAGAGCACCCGCTTACCGCTTAGCGCTGCTTTGTTGCCGCTGACTTTGCGGTTGCCGACCGCGAAACTTCCCTGTGCCTGAGAGCGATAAAACCCGGCCACATTGGTGTTTCTTGGGCCAAGCAAGTCATCAACAGCTTGGGCGTCCTTGATAAGATAGATCGTCAACCTATTCGGATTCAGTAGCGGCTCTTTATTCCATAGAAGGCGCAGTAATGAATCGAACCGTTCGACCTCATGCGCAAAATCTTCAAGCTGGCGTTTTTTGCCGTCGCTATAAATCGTGAAGTGGTGCGTCTGAGCCTTATACCAAGTTTCTGCCGCCGCAGGGCTGGCAATCAACAAGGCCGCACAAATTGTAACGAATTGGCGGAGTAAAACCATTTTTAACAAGCACAGTCCCCTTGGTCTGCGTACTGTATTGCAGTAATAAAGCCTGATTACAAATAAAGTTATTTAGACAAAGCTATACGGATCGATATCAACGCTAACT